>JAEUHV010000327.1 GCA_016794485.1 Planctomycetota bacterium | reverse complement strand
GTGCGTCGTGGCCTGGGCGACGCGGGCCTTGGCTTCGACCAGCTGTTCGGTGAGCACCGCGAGGGTGCCCTGCTTGCCGGCCTTGTCCTGGTGCAGTGCGACCGCGAGCGCTTCGCGCGAACGGGCGAGCCCGGCACCCTCGAGTTCGGCGCGGCGTTCGGCGTCGACGGCCTGCTGCACCGCGAGCTGCGCCTGCACCAACGCGTCGGTGCGGCCGCCGATGTCGACCTCTTCCACCTCGGCCCCGTGCTGCACGAGCGCTTGCCGCACCTTGCTGCGCTGCAGCCGGCTCAGCAGGACGTCGCGCTCGGCGTCGACGATGGGTTCGAGTTCGACCAACGGCTGGCCGCGTTCGACGCGATCGCCGTCGCGGCAGTGCAGCCGCACGACGCGCACGCGTGCGGGGGCCGTCACCGCGGTCGATGGCGCCACGACCAGGCCTTCGGCCGTGCGTCCGACGGCGAAACACAGAGCACCGAGGAACCAGCCGATGGTGACGACCGCGACGAGGCGCAGGAACGCCACCGCGCGCCGACGCCAGACCGCGCGTTCCTGGGCGCGCACCTTGCCGCGTTCGAGGACGGGGGTGGTGGCCCGCGTCGCCGCCGACTGGTGTTCGTGCCGGAGCTTGCCGAGCGTGCGCATCACGTCCCTCCGCGCACGAGGTGCAGCGCCGCGTCGACGTCGTCCGGCGCCGCGTGCCAGGTGTGGGCCTGGACCTCGACCCGCACCGGGTGGCCTTCGGGCGTGCGCAGCGCCAGCTCCGCGAACAGATCTTGCAGCCGCTGTTCCACTCGCGCCGCACCTTCCTCGTCGGTCTCGGGCAGCAGCACGCTCATCGCCGTCGCGTCGACGGGAGCCGCCAGATCGAGTTCGCGCAGGCTCGCGGTGAGATGCCGCCCGAGGTCGCGCACCTCGCGCGCGCCGGCGAAGCGGAACCACGCGAACGCCGCGTCGCCGGCGCGGAAGCGCAGGTGCAGCAGAGTCGTGCAGCCCGCGTGCCGCTGCATGCGCAGGAACTCGCGGCGCGCTTCGAGCACGAGCCAGTCGAGCCGAGCCAACCGCGCCTCGGGATCGAACAGCAGGTCGGCGACCTGCAGCGCCGTGAGACGGCCGAGTTCCAGCGCACGCGGCGTGAGTGCCGTCGGCAGGTAGGCGTGCACGTCGCCGAGTCGCGCTTCGTGCGCGGCGAACACATGGGTGCAACGCAGGCACTGGCCGCCGACATGCGGCGTCTCGGTCAACGCATGGCACTGGCGGCATTCGTAGGTCTCGTGCGGGCGCTCGAAGTCCTGGCCGAGCTGGAACAGCCGTTCGCGGCACTTCGGGCAGGTCAGTTCGGCGCCGTCGGCGAACTCGCGTTCGAGGCCGATGTGCGCGCACGCGAAGTGGTGCAGCAGCCGTTCGATGCCGAGCTCGATCGAACCGCACGGCGGGCAGGTCTCGCGGAAGTTGAGCTGGCACACGCCGCAGCGGGGGCACAGGTGCACGCGATTGTGCAGCCGTCGCCGCAGCAGGCCGAGGTCGGCGAGTTCCTCCAGCAGAGCGTGCGCTTCGGCGGCCTTGCCGGCGAGCAGCGCGTCCACGGCCGGCCATTCGTGGCCGATCGCGGCGAACGGAGCCAACGTCGGGACCAGGCCCTGGCCCGGGACCGTCAGCGAAAGCCGCAGGATCGCCAACCGATCGCCCAGTGTCGCCGGCGGTGCAACCGCTGGCGTCGCGTCGGGCGTGCCGTGCACCAGTCCCGCGGCGCCCGCTTCGAGTTCGCGCAGTGCGCCGACGAGGGCGAGCAGGTCACCCGCCGAGGCGGATGCGGTCGGGACCGACGGCGAAGCGGGCATGGGTGGTTGCGACAGAGCGACCCGACCCGGATCGGCCGACGGCACGGCCGTGCTTGAGGGTTTTCCCCTAGGGGTTCACCCGCGCCCGCCTTGCGGCCGATAGGCGGGCCTCGCCGCATGTCCGCCTCGCCGATCCGCGTCCTGTTCCTCGATCCCCGCGACCACGCCCAGCTGCGCACCTGCCTGCTGCAGGGCAACGCGCACCTGTTCGTGGTGACCGCCTGTGCCGACGTCGACGAGGCACTCGCCGCCGTCGCGGTGCGGCATCCCGACGTCGTGGTGATGGAGATGCAGCTCGGCGACGAGAGTGGCATCCGCACCCTGCGCATGCTGCGCTCGATGCACTGTCGGGCCCCGGTCGTGTTGACCAGCCGCGACGGCGACGAACAGACGGCGATCAACGCGCTGCGCGCCGGTGCAGCCGACTACATCGCCAAGGAGACGCTCACGCCGGCCCGGCTCGAACGCGCGATCCTGTTCGCGCTCGAACGCGGCCGCATCGAGGAGCGCCTGGCCAAGCACCGCGAGAACGTCGACGCCGAGCATCGCGCCCTGCAGCAACGGCACGACGACCTGCGCGCCAGCTTCGACACGACGATGCGGGCGTTCGCGACCGCGTTGGCCGGAGTGCGCGCATTCCTGACCACGATCGTCGACGGCCACCCGTGGGAGGGGGCGCAACGCGAACTGCTGCGCGAAGCACTGTCGCGTTGCGACCAGGCCAAGCTCCTGGTCGGCAACCTCGACGAACCCGTGACGACCTGAGCCGCCGCCTGCATCATGCGGGCATGAGTGAACGTGAATACGTGCTGGGCACGGGCAACGACGAACTGGCCCGTCTCGCGCAACAGCATCGGTTGTGGTCGAACACCGCCCACGAGGCGTGGCTGCGCGCCGGGCTGCATCCGGGGCAGCGCGTGCTCGACGTCGGGGCCGGTCCAGGCTTCGCCGCGTTCGACCTGGCGCAGCTGGCGACCGGCAGCGGGCGCGTGGTCGCCGTCGACGAGTCCGCGGGCTTCGTCGGGCATTGCAACGAGCAGGCGAGTCGGCGCGGACTGCCGCAGCTGGCGGCGAAGGTCGGCGACGTGCAGCGTCTCGGCGACACGCTCGGCGCCGAGGCGCCGTTCGACCTGGCCTACGCGCGCTGGGTGTTGTGCTTCGTCAAGGATCCCGAGGCGGTGGTGCGCGGCGTCGCCAAGGCGCTGCGGCCCGGCGGTGCGTTCGTCGTGCACGACTACTTCAACTACGGGGCGATGACGATGGCGCCGCGCCGCCGAAGCCACGACCTCGCGGTTGCGGCGACGATGCAGAGCTGGCGGGCGAACGGCGGCGATCCCGACGTGATGGGGCGGGTGCCGGCGATGCTGGTCGCGCACGGCTTCCGGATCGAGCACATGGTGGCGCACCAACGCATTGCGCGCGGCAGCGACGCGATGTTCGCGTGGCCGGACACGTGGTGGCGCACGTTCGCGCCGAAGCTGGTCACGATGGGCCTGCTCCAGGCCGCCGATTGCGCCGAACTGCTGCGCGACCTCGACGCGATCCGCGCCAGCGAGTCGGCGTTCGTGGTCTGTCCGGCGGTCTACGAGATCGTGGCGCGACGAATCGCCTAGCCAGTTCCCGCAAAGGTGCTGGCGGCGCAGCGGGGCGGCTCGGCAGAATCGTCGCCCCGAAATGGCCGACGCACCCAGAGTCCTCACCGAGCGCCACGGCGACGCCGTGCTGCTCACCCTGAACGCGCCCGAACGGCGCAACGCCATCGACCAGCAGATGGTCGACGCCCTGCATGCGACCCTCGACACGATGTGGCACGACGAGACCGTCGCCGCCCTCGTGATCACCGGTGCCGGCGACAAGGCGTTCGCTGCCGGGGCCGACATCGCGCAGCTGCGCGAGCGAACCTCGCGCGACGCCCTCAAGGCGATCAACAGCGGCATCTTCAACCGCATCGAAGAGTTCCCGGCACCGGTGATCGCGGCGATCAAGGGCTTCGCGCTCGGCGGCGGCTGCGAACTGGCGATCGCCTGCGACCTGCGCGTGCTCGGCGAGTCGGCGAAGATGGGCCAGCCCGAGGTCAAGCTCGGGATCATCCCGGCCGCCGGCGGCACCTACCGCCTGCCGCGCCTCGTGGGCTTGGGCATCGCGCGCGAACTGGTCTACACCGGCCGCATGGTCGATGCGCAGGAAGCGCTGCGCATCGGCCTCGCCAACGCCGTCGTGCCCGACGCCGAAGCCGTCGGCAAGGCGCTGGCGATCGCCGGCGAGATCGCCCAGAACGGCCGCCTCGCCGTGCGCGGCGCCAAGCGGGCGATGAACGCGTTGAGCCGACCCGGCCACGAGAACGCGATCGCGTTCGAGAGTTCGGTGCAGGCGGTGTTGTTCGACAGTGACGACAAGAAGGCGCGCATGGACGCGTTCCTCAACAAGCAGAAGAAGGGCTGAACGATGAGCGACGTGACGTTCTCGACGGTGGCGGTTCTCGGTGCAGGAACGATGGGGGCCGGCATCGCGCAGGTGTGTGCGCAGGCGGGCTCGAAGGTGGTGTTGCAGGACATCACCGACGAGTTCGTGCAGAAGGGCCTCGGCCGCATCCGCGACTTCCTGCAGAAGGGCGTCGAGAAGGGCAAGGTGAAGCCCGAGGACCGCGACGCGGTGCTCGCACGCATCACCACGACCACCGACCGCGCCGCGGCGGCGCGTCCGGCGACGCTGGTCGTCGAGGCGGTGCCCGAGAAGCTCGAGCTGAAGAACGGCCTGTTCCGCGAACTGGCGGCGGTGGTGTCGCCGACCTGCGTGCTG
>JAEUHV010000307.1 GCA_016794485.1 Planctomycetota bacterium | reverse complement strand
TCGGCGATGGTCGATGGTGAACTCGATCCTGCGGGAGTGCGGCGGGTGATGATCCACTCGGATCTGTGTGCCTCGTGCCGCGAGTTCCTCGATGGGATCCGTTCGCAGGCGCGCATCCACAAACATGTCGCCGCGGCCATGGCGACCGTCGGCGCGGGCGACGTCGCGAATGGCGTGGCGCATCCCGAACTGGCTCGCCTGCGCGACCGGTTGACCGCCAACCGGAAGAAGCTGGCCAAGGTGCTGTACGAGCTCGGCCGAGGCTTCGTCCTGATGGGCTTGTCGGCCGACTTCTCGCGCGAAGTCGCCAAGGAACCGGTCCCCGTTCCCGATGTCGCCCAGAGGGGGCGCAACCTGCTCGACGAAGTCGCGCGGTCGGCCGGCCATGCTGGCGACGACTGGATCGTGGCGAAGGACCTGTTCGACGGCCAGTTGCGGACCAAGGAAGAGAATCTCGCGCGTGGCCAGCGGCTGCTGTCGGAGTGCTCAACGCTCGAGCCCGGCTTGCACGAGGCGCGCATCTATCTGGGGCTCGTGCACCACGTGCGCGGTCAGCGAGCCCTGGCCCGCAAGCAGTTCTTGTTCGTGCTCGAGCACTGCGACGACCGGTTGATGCGCGGTTATGCCCTTTCCAACCTCGGCAACATCCACCTCGACGAAGGGGACTGGGACGGCGCGGTTCGCGTCCTGTTGCAACTGGTCGAGTCCGGGGTCATGGGCGAGCAGCCGCGGATGATCACCGCGTTTTTCAACCTCGCGATTGCGTACGGCCTGAAGGGGCAGTTCCAGGACTGTCTGCACTGGTTCACGCGCCTGCACCGCGAGCTTCCGCACAAACGCAATCTCGTGGGGCGTGAGCTGGCCAGGCGCAGCCACTTCCTGCACCTGGTGCAAAGCCACCCCGAAGCCAGGCCCCTGTGCCAGGCGTTGACGGCCCTGTTTCCCGTCCAGGCCGAAGTTGGCTGATGGCTCGCTCCCCTGGCATTCCCGGTGCGGCCCAGTAGACTTCCGCCGGACTTCGTCCTCCCAACCGCGATGATCAACCACCTGACCCGCAGCCTGCTCGCGCTGATGCTCGCCATCGGCTTGGCGCTTCCCGTGTTGGGCGGCGAGGGCGGGGAAAACGGTGGGGGCACGGGCATCTGGATCCTGCCACGCGCGTCCTTCCTGTCGGCGCAAACGGTGGCTCCGCGTGACACCCGGTCGATCTCGACCCAGGGCAACCTGGTGGTCCAGGTTTCGGCCGATGTCGGTGTGTGCACGGCAACGAGCATCGATGGGCTGACGGGTTTGCCGGTGGCGCTGCCGGTGAACGGCAACCAGATCACCATTCCCGGTGCCTTGCTGCAAGCGATCGGGAACACGCCCACCAAGACGGCCAACGTGGTCATCGCCGACGCCTTCCAGGTCGGTTACCTGCTGCGCATCAGCGTGGGCGCGAACGGGTGCGCGACCGTGATGGTGTTCTGAGCGCTGCGCCTCGCCTTCACCGGCGCAGGCCGCCATTCGTGCTCAGCCGGCGCATGGCATCCGGATCGTTGGTGCACATGATGTCGATCCCGATTCCAGCGCCGCCGACCCAGCCGAGTTCGTCGTCGGTGGTGTAGCTGCAGACGAGTAGGTTCGCGCTGTGGCAGGCGGCGACTGCCGAGCGTGTCAGATCGTTCGCCTGCCAGTGCAGCATTCCGGCTCCGGCCGCCAGGGCAGCGCGGATCGCGTCGTCGTCCAATGCAGCGTGGGTCGCGGTCGGACCCAGCAGTGCGAGTGCGATCCCCGGGTTCAGTCGATGCGCAGCCTGCACGAAGCTCCAATCGAACGATTGCAGGATGCAGCGCTCGTGGACGCCGAGCCGATCGAGTTCGGCGACGAAGTCGGCCGCGGTGCCTGCCTTGTGTTCGATCAACGGTATGCCTCCTGGCAGGATCACGGCCAGGGCCTGCGCCATGGTCGGGATGCGTTCGCCGGCGTGGGCACCCGAGAACCAGGCGCCGGCATCGAGCCGTTGCAGCTCGTTCCACGTGGTTTGCGCCACGAGCGCTCCTGGGCCCAGTTGTCGGGCGCTGTCCGTGGTGCGGTCGAGGCCGGCATCGTGCATGCAGACCAACACGCCGTCGCGACTTCGCTGCACGTCGAACTCCTGCACGGCGACTCCGACAGCGGCCGCCGCCGCGAACGCTGCGAGGGTGTTCTCGGGATGGTGTCGACTGTCCCCGCGGTGCGCGGCGACCAGCACCGCGTCCGCTGCCTGCTGCCGCAGTCGGGAGAAGAGGGCATGCGAAACGGTCATGCGGGGAACCTGCGGATTCGGGGCGGTGGCGGACAAGAGACAGCGGCGCGGTGTCGGCGTGCATGCCATGATCGGCGGCATGACGCCCGATCTCTACCGTCTGCTGCACGTCGTATCGCTCCTCATCGCATTCCTCGGCATCGGCGGCATGCTGGCGCACGAAGCAGGCAAGGCGCCGAAGTTGTTCGCCGCCCTGCACGGCATCGGCCTGCTCGGCATGGTCGTGTGTGGTGTCGGGCTGATGCACAAGGCCTCGCCGGCGATCGGCTGGGAGCCTTGGATCTTCGCGAAGTTGGGCGCATGGGTCCTGCTGGGAGCGATGCCGGTGATGGTCAAACGCGGCATGATCACGCGCTTCCTCGCGTTGCTGCTGACCCTGGGCATCGCGGTCGGCGCTGCGGGCCTGGCACTGGTCAAGGACTGGCGGTTCTAGAGGGGCGCGGCCATGCCGTTCCAACCGCCAGACGTCCTGCTGCTCGGGCCCGGGCCGTCGCCGACGAGTCCGGCGGTGCAAAGGGCGCAGTCGTTGCCGCTGCTCGGCCACCTCGATCCGGCGTTCACGCCGTTGCTCGACGAAGTGCAGGCGCGGCTGCGCGCCGCGTTCGGCACCATGAACGCATTCACGTTGCCGCTCGCCGGCACCGGGACCGCGGGCATGGAGGCGGCGGTCGCCAACCTGGTCGCGCGCGGTGATCGCGTCGTCGTCGGTGTGCACGGCGTGTTCGGCCAGAGGTTCGCCGAGGCGGTCCGGCGACGCGCCGGCGACGTCGTGGTCGTGGCCGCGGAGTTCGGCCAGGCGGTGGATCCCGAGGCGTTCGCGCACGCAGTCGCGGCCGGGCCGACGAAGTTGTGCGCGGTCGTACACGCGGAGACGAGCACCGGCGTGGCGACCGACCTCGCGCCGTTTTCCGCTGTGGCGCGGTCGGCGAATGCCCTGTTCGCGGTCGATTGCGTGACCAGCCTCGGCGGGCTCGTGCTCGACCTCGACCGGCTGGGCGTCGATGCTGCGTTCAGCGGAACCCAGAAGTGCCTGTCGGCGCCGCCGGGGTTGGCGCCGGTGACGTTCTCGTCGCGGGCGCTCGCGCGGTCCCACGCCAATCCGGATCCGGTGCCGTTCTACTTCGACACGAAGTTGCTGACCGGCTACTTCGGTCCCGACCGTGCCTACCACTACACGGCGCCGATCAGCATGCTCTATGCACTTGCCGCGGCGCTCGACGAACTGGAGGCCGAGGGCCTCGTTGCCCGCGAACGGCGGCATCGCACCGTCGCCGCGGCCCTGCGGGCCGGTCTGGCACCACTCGGGCTCCAGCCGCTCGTGCCGGCCGCGATGGCCTTGCCGATGTTGACCACGGTGCGCTATCCGGACGGAGTGGACGACAAGGCGTTCCGGGCTTGCCTGCGGCACCGCCATGGCATCGAAGTCGGTGGCGGGCTCGGGCCGCTGGCCGGCAAGGTGTTCCGGGTCGGACTGATGGGGCACGGTGCGCGCATGCCGAACGTGTTGCGGGCGCTGGGCGCGTTCGGCGACGCCCTCGTCGCCGCGGGTCGTTCGGTCGACATCCCGGCGGCGCTGGCCGCTGCGGCTCGCGTCGGCGAGTCGACGGTCGTATCGTCGGCCGCCACGAAGCCATGAACGAAGCGAAGATCCGGGCCACCGTCGAAGAGAGCATCGCGACCAAGCAGCGCTTCCTCGTGCAGTGCCTGCCGGCCTTGCAGCAGCTCTGCGCGCTCGGCGTCGCCACCCTGCGAGGCGGCGGCAAGATCCTGTTCTGCGGCAACGGCGGCAGTTCGTGCGACGCGGCACACGCCGCCGGTGAGCTCGTCGGCTGGTTCGAGAAGAAGCAGCGCCCCGGCTACGCGGCGCTCGCCCTCGGACACTCGGTGCCGTCGTTGACCGCGATCGGCAACGACGCCGGCTACGAGCACGTGTTCGCCCGCGAGGTCGAGGCCCTGGGGCGGCCGGGCGACCTGCTGGTCGGCATCACCACCTCGGGCAGCAGCAAGAACGTGGTCATGGCCCTGCAGAAGGCCCGCGCGCTCGGCCTGCGCACCGCGGTCTGGTGCGGCGAGAAGCGCGGCACGTCGCTCGAGTTCGCCGATGTCGCGGTGCAAGTCCCGTCGAGCAACACCGCCCGCATCCAGGAGTGCCACCTCGTCTGCGTGCACGTGCTGTGTGCCGCGATCGAGGACGCGCTCGGCTGATCACTTCGGCGGCGGGGTCGCGGCGTTCTCCTTGACGCGCCAGCTGCCGATCCAGACGCCGGCGTGCGACGGATCGGCGGTCAGCGGTCCGTTCACGAGTTCGGTGGTCAGCGACAGGTCGGCGGCGCGCTGCAGCAACGGGTCGGGCAGTGGAGTTCGTGGCCCGGCGGCCGGCTCGCCGCTCTTCGGATTGGTCAGGCTCATTTCGCCACTCGGCAGCGCGGAGTTGGTCCAGCGCCGCAGCTTCGGCAGCAGTGCCTCCAGTTCCGGCACGGGCTTCTGCGCCGCGACCACCAGGAACGTCGTCGACGGCAGCACCTGAGTGCGGGTGGTCCACGCCAGCTCCTTGCCCGCGTGCGTGCCCGGCAGCACCGACTGGCCGGCCTGTAACGGCTGCGTCAGGTCCGTCTTCAGCTCGGGCGACGGGAACAGGACGACGGTGCCGTCGGTGTCGCTGTGGCTGAACACGTAGACGAAGCGCGGTTCGGGGGTGTGCACGGACAGCCGCACCGGCGTCTCCGGCGGCAATTCGTCCCAATTGCGGCCTTGCTTCACGTCGGTGCCGCGGCCGGTTCGCCAGGTGGCGGCGATGTCGCCGGTCGGGAAGGCGGGGGGCTGCTTCGAGTACCAGTAGATGCCGCCGATGAGCAGGGCGATTGCCGGCAGCAGCACGAGGCGCGCGTTCATGCCGGCAGGCTACGGGTGTGGCGGCAGCGGCGCGAGCATCCGGGACAGGGCTGCGACCTGGCAGCATCTTGCGCGGCGTCGGCACGCGCCGTCCCATCCGGTGGATTCAGGAGGACGCATGCGGATCTCGTGGTTGCTGTTGTCGTGTTGTTCGTTGCCGTTGTTGGCCCAGGACGGATCGTCGAAGCAGTCGCCGTCGCCGGCCGGGACCAAGGCGGCGCCGCGCAAGTTCACCGAGTTCCCCGTGCCCGAGGTGGCGCCGCTCGATCTCGAAGCGGCCACCAAGGCGGCAGTCGAGTCGCTGCTCGCCCGTCAGGAAGGGGCGGACCACGACCAGTGGCCGTATCGCGGCGTCTACACCGAGAACCGGGACGATCCGTCGCCCGTCGGCTATCGCGTCGGTGGAACGGCGATCGCGTGCTTGGGGCTGCTCGCAGCGCCGGGCTTCCGGACCGACGCGCCGCGTCGGGAAGCGCTCGCGCGCGGGCTCGCGTTCGTGCTGAAGACGCTCGATGCGCCGCGCATGAGCGACGAGTTCATCGGCCGATACGACGTGCGCGGCTGGGGCCACACCTACGCCCTGCAGCTCCTCCTTAGCCTGCAGGACGCACAGCAAGTGCCGAAGGAGCACGCCGAGGCGGTGGCGAAGCGGATCCCGGAGCTCGTGCGGATCCTGTGCGACTCGGCGATCCCCGAGACGGGCGGCTGGAACTACTCGCGGCCGCAGGGCTACAAGAACCCCAAGAACCGGGCCTCGCCGTTCATGACGGCGCCGACCTTGCAGGCGTTGTTCCACGCCAAGGCGCGTGGCCATGCGGTTTCCGAGCAGGTCGTGACCCAGGCGCTCGACGCGCTCGACCGCGCCCGAGCAAAGCCCGGGGGGTATTCCTACGGAGCACCGGCGACGAGCATGAACGACGTCGGCGAGGACAAGTTGACGATGATGGACAAGACGCCGAGTTCGGCGGCGCGGGCGGCGGTGTGCGAAACGACGCTGGCGTTGGCTGGCCGCGGCGATCCGGCCCGGCTCGAACGCGCGGTCGACCTGTTCTTCGCGCACTGGGACGACCTCGCCGTGCGCAAGAGCCAGACCGGCACGCACATCCCGCCGTACGGCATCGCGCCGTACTACTTCCTGTACGGCCACGTCTACGCGGCGCAGGCGATCGAGCAGATCGGCGACGCGAACAAGCGCGCGAGCCTGCGGGCCAAGTTGCGCGCGGTCCTGGCCAAGTGCCGTGAGGAGGACGGAGGCTGGAACGACCGCCAGTTCGATTGCTCGGCCGGCTACGGCACCGCGCTGGCGTTGCTCGCCATGCACATGGAGCACCTGCCAAAGCCCCTGCCGTGGATCGCCGGCGAGGCGAAGAAGTGACCGGAGCGCGCGTTCAGCGCAGCGAAGCACGGATCTCCGGCAGCAGCGCCTCGGCCCATTGCTGGTAGGCGGCTGCCGACAGGTGCAGGAAGTCGGGCATGGAGGCCTTGTCGATCGTGCCGTCCTTGCGCACCCAGCGGTCGCCGATCGGCAGGGCCTTCGACTTCGCATCGAGTTGGCCGCGCAGTGCCTGGTTCACCTGCAGGATGTCGCCGCGCATCGGGTTGATGCGTTCCCCGCGTGGGAACGTCTCGCACACCAGCAGGGTCGCCTGCGGTGCCTGGGCGCGAAGCATGCGCACGACCGCGAGCACGCCGTCGAGCGTCTGCTCGGCGTTGCTGGTGCCGTGGCCCAGATTGTTGGTGCCGATCAGCAGCACCACGACCTTTGGCTGCAGCCGGTCGAGCGGCGCCTCCTGGAGCCGCCACAGCACGTGCTCGGTGCGGTCGCCACTGACGCCGAGGTTCAACGTCGAAAAGCCGGTGAAGGTGCGCTCCCACGCTTCCTTGCCGTTCCCTTCCCAGCCTTGCGTGATCGAGTCGCCGACGAAGACGACGTCGGTCGGGCTGGCGGTCTTGGCTCGGCGCACGCATTCCGCCTGCCGATCGAGGATCCACGCGTCGGTGCGTGCGGCCGGCGTGATCGCCGCGTGCGGCTTCGGGTCCTGTGGGGCGCCCGTGGGCGATGGTGCCGACACGACCGAGGCGGAGAGGAGGAGGAACGCGGCGACGAGGGAATGCATGGCGCGGGCACGTTATCGCACACGGTGCGCGCCGCCGATCAGCGTCCGCCGCGATGCACCATTTGCGGCGTCGCCTGGTCGGTCGGCATCACGACGATCGTGTCGAGGTTGACGTGCGGTGGTCGGTCGACCGCGAACAGCACGCACTCGGCGACGTCGTCGGCGGTCAGTGGCCGGGTGTCCTGGTAGACCTTGCCGGCGCGTTCCTGGTCGCCGCGGAAGCGCACGACCGAGAACTCGGTCTCGCACAGGCCCGGGTCGACGCTGGTCACGCGGATGCCGGAACCGAGCGTCTCCATGCGGATCGCTTCGCAGATCGGCTGCAGCGCGCGCTTGCTGCCGCAGTAGACGCCGCCACCGACGTACGCCTTGTGGCCGGCGATCGAGCCGATCACGACGACGTGGCCCTTGCTCGCCGCCAGCATGTGGGGCAGGACCCGCCGCGTCACTTCGAGCAGGCCGAGCACGTTGGTCTCGATCATCTCGCGCCACGCTTCGCCGGTGCCTTCGGCGATCTTCTCGACGCCGCGCGCGAGGCCGGCGTTGTTGACCAGGATGTCGATGGGGCCGTTGGCGGCGATCGCTGCGGCGACGAAGCGCTCCACGCTGGCAGGCTTGGTGACGTCGAGCGCGTGATGGAACGCGCCCGCGGCAACGCCGGGCAGGCGGTCGCTGCGGCGGGCGCCGAGCGACAGGCGATCGCCTGCCTTCTGGAAGTGTCTGGCGCAGGCGGCGCCGATGCCGGAACTGGCGCCGGTGATGACGACGTGGCGATGCATCGCCGCAGGATATCAGTGCCGCAGCAGCAGCACGATCTGCACGATCTGTTCGAGCAGCGACAGCAAGGCGATCGCCACTACGACCCGGCGCACCGACGCCGATCCCTTCGCCACCGTCCATTTGCTGGCGAGGTAGCTGCCGATCGCGGTGCCGACCGCGAGGCAGGCGGCGGGGCCCCAGGCCAGCACAGGGGGCTGGCCCGCGAGCACGTGCGGTGCCAGCGCGAAGCCGGTCAGGCTCGCGATCGACGACGTGATCACCACGACCCCCTTGGCGGCGTTGACCGCGAGCAGGTCGCGTTCGTAGGTCGCGACCAGCACCAGCGTGGCGACGAAGCCGGTGCCGATCTGCGCGAAGCCCATGTGCAGTCCGATCAGCCCGCAGCCGATCGGGCCGAGCCACGGCGAGGTGCGCGGCGCCCGGGCGCCGCCGTTCGCCGCATGCCGCCATTGCTGCACGAGCAGCAGCACCAGCACGACGGCGAGGTAGCCGCGGAACGCGAGGTCGTTCGCCTTGAGGGCCAGCAGGTTGCCGACCAGAGCGCCCGGGATCGCGAACAGCGCCAGCCGCCAGACCCGCGTCGGCGGGCGCACGCCGCTGCGCAGGAATCCGAGCCAGGCGAACAGGCCGACCCCGATCGCGCCGAGACGCGACGACGGGTTGGCGACCGCGAGCGGCAGGCCGCAGACGTACTGGAACGCCCACAGCGCGAAGATGCCGGCCCCGCCGGCGACGTTGTTGATCGCGCCCATGCCGAGTCCGGCGAGGAACGTGATCAGGATGGCGGCGAGGTCCACGCGGTACGGCCGGTCAGCCGAGCAGGTCCTTCACCATCTCGCGCTCGTCGGTCAGTTCCTTCCAGGTGATCGCGGCCTTCTGCTTGGAGAAGTCGTTCATCGCAAGACCTTGCACGATCTGCCAGTTGCCCTTGCCGTCGGTGGTGCACGGGAAGCCGCTGATGATGCCCTCCGGGGTGCCGTAGCTGCCGTCGCTGAGCACGCACAGGGCGACGCTGTCGTCCTTGGTGTGCACCGTGTAGAGGCTCCGCGCGTGGTCGCACGCCGCCTGCGCCGCCGACAGCGCCGACGACTTGCCGCGCGCCTCGATGATCGCCTTGCCGCGTTCCTGCACCGTCTTCATGAATGGTCCCTGCAGCCACGGATCGTCACCGATCACCTTCGCCGCCGGCTGGCCGCCGATCGTGGCGTGGTGCCAGTCGGGGTACTGCGTGTTGCTGTGGTTGCCCCAGATGATGACGTTCTTGACTTCGCTCCAGTGCTGCTTCGCCTTGAGCGCGAGCTGCGACTTGGCGCGGTTCTGGTCGAGGCGGGTCATCGCGGTGAAGCGGTTCGCCGGTACGCCCTTGGCGTTCTTCATCGCGATCAGGCAGTTGGTGTTGCACGGGTTGCCGACCACGACCACGCGCACGTCCGGCCCGGCGACCTCGGCGATCGCGCGGCCCTGGCCGATGAAGATCTTGCCGTTGTCCTGCAGCAGGTCCTTGCGCTCCTGGCCCGGCCCGCGCGGCTTGCTGCCCACCAGCATGCACAGGTCGGCGTTCTTGAACGCGACCTTCGGGTCGTCGGTGCACACGATTTCGGTCAACAGCGGGAATGCGCAGTCCTCGAGTTCCATGCGCACGCCGTTCAAAGCGCCGAGCACCGGCGTCACTTCGAGGAGTTGCAGGGCGACCTTCTGGTCCTTGCCGAAGATGCTGCCGTTGGCGATCAGGGGCAGCAGGGAGTAACCGATCTGACCGGCGGCTCCGGTGACCGCCACGCGCTTCACATTGCTCATCCGGCCATTGCATCGACCCGCCGGCCGCTTTCAAGCGCGCGTTGGTCAAGGGCCCGGGCCGCCTCGAATCCGAGGGCGCGTTGCTCTTCGATCCGAGGGGGCCCCGCCGTCAGCCGACTTCACTGTCGCCGTCGGCGACGAGGTGTCGTTCGACCAGCGGTGCCAGGTCCTGCTGCCACACGCGGCGGTACTCCGGGTGTCGGAAGAAGATGTCCGCCGCGGTCTTGGTCTCGAAGCCCGAGAACAGGGCCAGGTTGTAGCCCTGCCGCTCATCGGCGACGTTGTGCACGACT
Source organism: Planctomycetota bacterium (assembly GCA_016794485.1). GTDB lineage: Bacteria > Planctomycetota > UBA1135 > UBA1135 > UBA2386 > UBA2386. The sequence goes on along the minus strand of JAEUHV010000307.1, from coordinate 3,562 downwards.
GCGAGGTGGTCGACGCCGGGCATCGTTTCGATCAGGCGCTGCAGCGACTCGCGTGCTCCGCGCACGCGGTCGAGCGCGATGCCGGGCTTCAGCGCGAACAGGATCGTGCGATGGAACATCGGAGGTGCCGCATCGTTGCGAACCGTCGCCGGCCTGGCAACGAAGCCGTTCAGTTCCAGCAGAAGCGGGCGGGGGCGCCGAGCGTCAGTCCGCCTTGCGCATCGAGCGCCACCGACTGCAGCGTCAACAGCACGAACGGCGGTACGAACGCGAACGTGCGCGAGAACGTGCTGGTGCCATTTGGCGGCACGAAGGACAGGTCGAGGATCGGGTCGGTCGGGAGCAGCCAGGCGTCGCCCCACGGCGTCGCGTAGGACGGCGACGGCAGGCCGGCGAACGTGGCCAGCAGATCGCCCGCGACGGCCGTCGTGGTCACCGTCATCGTCGTCGCCGCGTGGGTGACGACCAGCGATGGCATCGGCTGCGTCTGGACGATTCCCGGTCCGGCGATCGCCGGAGTGCCCTGGATGATGGTGCTCGGATCGGCGCGCACGGTGCCACCGTTCGCCGCAACGCCGGGGGCGGGCTGCATGCTGTACTCGAGGGCTTCGAGAAAGCTGGTGCCGGTGAGGTTCAGGGTTCCGCCGTCGACCTGGATGGCCGGCTGGGGGATCGAAAAGAACACCGCCTGGGAGCCCTTCACCTGGGTCCCGCTCAGGGTCAGCGAGCCGGAAGCGAGCTGGATGCCCGGGGCGGAGAACCCGTACGGGCGCACGATGCAACCCTGCAGGGCCGCGCGCGAGCCGAGCATGTTCAGCTGCGGCAGGCGGCAATCACGGAACGTCACGTCGGTGCAGTTGAAGACGTGCAGGTTGCCGCTGGTCGCGCCCGCGAATCCCGAGTAGTCGACGTCGTCGAACACGATCGGGCCGGTGCAACCCGACAGCACCCAGGACTGCAACAGCTGCACGTCCACGCCGTCGACGACGATCGTGCCGGCACAGTTGCTAGCGGCGATGCCGCGCACCATGCCGCCGTCGAGCTGGAAGCGTTCCGCCGCCGGCAGGCTGGCGATCGTGACGGCGCAGATGCCGCTGTCGATCACCGCACCGGGGCGAAGTCGGATGCGCAGTCCCTTGCCGCAGGTGATCGCGTCGTAGTTGCCCAACTGCACGTCGAGCGTGTCGCCGGCAGCGGCGGCGACGATGGTGTTTTGGAGCGCGGCTCCACCGCCGGTGACGATCCAGGTCGTCTGGGCGAACACGGCCGCGCTGAGGAACGGTACGGCGAATACGCCTGCGTGGACTCTCGGCATGGGCGCGATTGTCGCTCGTGCTGGCCGTTTCGTCACGCGCCCTTGGCGACGCGCAGGGGCCGACGTTGGTGTTCTTCCTGCCCGACCGGGTGGCCGTAGCACACCGTCGACTCGCCTTCCTGCCAGCAGAACACGACCGCCCCGGCCTTGCTGGTGCCCGGAATGTGCACGGTCAGCGGGTTCGTGCGCAGGACCGTCATTCCGAGGCCTTCCAGCTCGGCTTTGCACCGGGCCGTGCCTTCGTCGTGCGTGAAGATCTGGGCGTCGAGCTCGGCCAACTCGCTGCGCAGGCCTTCTGGGGTCTCGGCGGCCTCGAGTTGCTCCCGCTGCCGGGCCAGCGTGCGCCGGGAAGTCCGGCGCTCGAGCATCTCTGCGGCGATGGCCTGCACCAGCTTGAGGATCTGGTTGGCCTCCGGCAGGGTGTAGGAGCGTTTCATCGGGGGTCCTTTGCCGCGTGGGGGTGGCGGCGATGGCAAGGTGGCCCAACGGCGGGTTGGAGTCGTCGTTGCAGGCCGACCTCGCTGCTCTGTAGTGTGACGACGGGGCGTGGTTACCAAGCTGCGCACGAACGAAAACATGACCGAACGCGATGTGATGGACTTCGACGTGGTGGTGGTGGGCGGCGGGCCTGCAGGGCTCGCGACCGCGATCCACCTCGCCAACATGGTCGAACGGCACAACCAAGAAGTGGCGAAGGCCGGGACAGGCGAGCCGATGGCGCCCCAGATCTGCCTGATCGAGAAGGCCGCCGAGATCGGCAACCACTCGATTTCGGGCGCCGTCATGGACCCGAAGGGGCTCGACGCGCTGCTGCCCGGCTGGCGCACCATGGAGCCCAAGGCCCCGGTCGAAGCCGAGGTGCACGACGACTACGTCCTCTGGCTCACGCCGACCGGTGGCATGCGGTTCCCGTTCACTCCGCCGCCGTTGAAGAACCACGGCAACTTCGTGGTCAGCCTCAACAAGATGGTGAAGTGGCTCGGTGCCATCGCCGAGCAGAAGGGCATCCAGATCTTTCCAGGCTTCCCCGGCGCGAAGCTCGTCCGCGACGGCAACCGGGTCACCGGCGTGCAGCTCGCCGACTCGGGCGTCGACAAGCACGGCCAGCAGAAGGGCAACTTCCAGGCAGGCGGCATCCTCGCCGGCAAGCTCGTGGTGCTGGCCGAGGGCAGCCGCGGTTCGTTGACCAAGCAGCTGGTCGCCGACCTGAAGCTCGACGGCAAGAACCCGCAGGTCTACGGGGTGGGCGCCAAGGAAGTCTGGGAAGTGCCGGCCGGCCAATGCCCGCCGGGCCTCGTCGTGCACACGATGGGTCATCCGCTCGACAGCCACACGTTCGGCGGCGGCTGGATCTACGGCATGGGCAAGGGCGAAGGCGACAAGAACCTCGTCTCGATCGGCCTCGTGGTCGGCCTCGACTACCGCGACCCGACCATGGATGTGCACCGGCAGCTGCAGCGCATGAAGCTGCACCCGAAGGTCGCCCCGTTCCTGAAGGGCGGCAAGCTGTTGCACTACGGCGCCAAGTCGCTGCCGGAGGGCGGCCTCTACTCGATGCCGCGCGTCTACGGCGACGGCTTCATGATCGTCGGCGACTCGGCCGGCCTGATGAACAGCATGCGCCTGAAGGGCATCCACCTGGCCCTGCGCAGCGGCATGCTCGCCGCCGAGGCCGCGATCGCCTGCCTGCAGAAGGGCGACACGTCGGCCGCGGCCACGGTGGCCTACCACCAGAAGCTCGAGTCCGACTGGGTGCACGCCGAGATGCGGAAGTGCCGCAACTTCCACCAGGGCTTCCACAAGGGCCGGTTCGCCGGCCTCGTCAACGCCGCGTTCGCGACCGTGTTCGGCGGCAAGGGCACGTTCTGGTCGGACGAGCTGAAGAGCAACGCCGGCCACACCTACATGCAGAAGGTCGGCCCCTACTTCGGCGGCAAGGGCAAGCCGAAGCTCGACAAGCTGGCCGAGGACGGCGTGCTGACCTTCGACAAGCTCACCTCGGTCTACTCGTCGGGCACGCTGCACGAAGAGGACCAGCCGTGCCACCTCGTGGTCACCCAGCCGGACCTCTGCTCGACGCGCTGCGTCGAGGAGTTCGGCAACCCGTGCCAGCACTTCTGTCCGGCGGCGGTCTACGAGATGGAGGAGAAGGCCGGAACGAAGCACGGCGTCGAGCTGAAGATCAACGCCAGCAACTGCGTGCACTGCAAGACGTGCGACATCATGGACCCGTACCAGGTCATCAAC
>JAEUHV010000269.1 GCA_016794485.1 Planctomycetota bacterium | reverse complement strand
CGACACCTACAACATGAACCCGCAGTCGGCCGCGGCGGCGCTGCAGGCGTTGGCGGGAATGGCAGCGAGCGGTCGTCGCATCGCCGTGTTCGGCGCGATGCGCGAACTCGGAACGCACAGTGAAGCACTGCATCGCGCGCTCGGGGCCGAAGTCGTGCAGACCAAGCAGGACCTGCTGGTCGTCGTCGGGGCCGACGCGGCCCCGATCGCCGACGGCGCCGTCGCCGCCGGCATGCCGGTCGCGCGCGTGCACCGCGTCGCCGACGTCGAGGCCGCGTTCACGCTGCTGCGCGGCCTCGCGCGCGTCGGCGATCGCATCCTGTGCAAGGCGTCGCGCAAGGTCGCGCTCGACCGGCTGGTCGATCGCCTCGTCGCGGCCCTCGAGGGCGGCGCTGCGGCCACGGAGACCGGCGCATGATCCACTGGCTCGCCCCGTACCTGTTCTCGGAAGACGTCTGCCGCCTGCTCGGCTACATCTCCGTGCGCGCGGCCGGGGCGGCCGTGACCGCGTTCCTGCTGGCGATCGTGTTCGGCCCGCGCGTGATCCGCTGGCTCGCCAATCTCGGGATCGGCGAACGCATCGACGGCACCGGATCGCAGCAGCTGGAGAAGTTGCACGCGCACAAGCGCGGCACGCCGACGATGGGCGGCCTGTTCATCGTCGGGGCGATCGTCGCTTCGGGGGCGCTGTGGTTGCGGTTCGACGGACCCAACCGGTTCTCGTTGCCCGGCCTCGTGCTGATCGCCGGCTTCGCCGCGATCGGGTTCTGGGACGACTGGGTGAAGCTGCACAACCCGAAGAAGCGCGGCATCAGCAAGCGCGAGAAGCAGGGTGCGCTGACGATCCTGGCGCTGCTGGTCGCGGTCTGGCTGGTCGGGCCCGCCGGCCTGCAGGACGGGCAGCCGCAGCTCTACGTGCCGTTCGTGAAGGACTTCGCGGTGCCGCTCGAAGCGTTCTACGCCGTGCCGTTCCTGCTGGTCGCGGTGATGGTCCTGACCGGCTCGGCGAACGCGGTGAACCTGACCGACGGACTCGACGGGTTGGCGACCGGTTGCGTTGCGACGGCGGCGATCGCCTACGCGGTGATCACCTATGCCGTCGGTCGCGTCGACTGGGCCCAGTACCTGCTCGTGCCGCACGTGGCCGGCGTCGGCGAGATGACCGTGCTGATGGCGGCCCTGCTCGGTGGCGCGCTCGGGTTCCTGTGGTTCAACGCCGCGCCGGCGCTGGTCTTCATGGGCGACGTCGGCAGCCTCGGCCTCGGCGGTGCGCTCGGCTACGCGGCGCTCGTGTCGCGCACCGAACTCGTGCTGTTGGTCGTCGGTGGCGTGTTCGTCGTCGAAGCGCTGTCGGTGATCCTGCAGGTCGCCTCGTTCCGGCTGCGCGGCAAGCGGATCTTCCGCTGTGCGCCGCTGCACCATCACTTCCAGTTCGGCGGCATGCCCGAGACCCGCGTCGTGGTGCGCACGTGGGTGGTCTCGGCGCTGCTGGCCCTGTGCAGCCTGGCGCTGTTCAAGGTGCGCTGATGACCGCGATCACGAGCGAACGGCAAAAACGCACCCAGGCGGCCCACCTGCGCGAACTCGACTGGTTGATGCTGGTCACCGTCGCGCTGTGCTGCCTCGGACTCGTCATGGCGGTGTCGGTGCGCGGATCGCACGTCGACCTCGGCCCGATGCGGGTGATGAAGGAGCAGGGCAGCAAGGTGCTGGCCGGCCTCGTCGCGTTCATGCTGGCGGCGTTGGTGCCGCTGCGGCTGATCCGGCGGTGGGCGCTGCCGGGGTTCTTCGTCGCGGCCCTGTGTTGCCTCCTGCCGCGGTTGCTCGGCGACAAGGTCAACGGCGCCTACCGCTGGATCGAGATCGGGTCGTTCCAGTTCCAGCCGGTGGAACCGGCGCGGTTCTGCATGGTGCTCGCCGTCGCGTCGATGCTGGCGAAGGCCGGCAGCGGCATCACCGCGTTCCGCACCGGCTTCCTGCCGGCGATGGGGGTGGCATTGCTCTTGGTGGGTGTGCTCGCCACGCAGCCGGACAACGGCAACGCGCTGATCGTGCTCGGCCTCGCCGCCGTGCTCAGCCTGGTCGCGGGTGTGCGGTTCCTGTGGTTCGTGCCGGTCGGCCTGCTCGGCTTGTGTGGGCTGTCGGTCATGGCGCTGCAGCACGACTACGTGCGCGAACGCTTGACCGGGTTCCTCGACACGCGCGCCGATTCGCAGGTCGGGCTCGGCCTGATCGCGGTCGGCTCCGGCGGCCTGTTCGGGCGCGGCCTCGGCCAGGGCTGGATGAAGATGGGCTACGTGCCGGAGGCCCACAACGACTTCGTGTTCGCGATCGTGGCCGAAGAGTTCGGCTACTTCGGATCGCTGTTCGTGCTGGTGGCGTTCACGGCGTTCGGCGTGATCGTCTACCGGCTGGTCACCCGGGTGCGCGATCCGTTCCTGCGCTACCTGGTGTGCGGCTTCGGCCTGATGATCTGCTTCCAGGCGGCGGCGAACCTGCTGGTCGTGAGTGGCTGGGCGCCGGCGAAGGGCATCGACCTGCCGTTCGTCAGCACCGGCGGCACGAGCCTGATGTTCTGCCTCGCCGCGGTCGGCCTGATCGGCAACGCCGCGCGCGCGGATGCCGCCGGTGGCTTCGCCACGGCCGACGTGTCTCCTTCCTCGCGCGTGCGACCCGGTGTCGACGCATGAGTTCTTCGTTTCCAGTTCCAGTTTCCGGTGATCCCGTTCGGGAGGGTGAGATGGGCCAGCTCGAGAAGTACGGCCTCTACGTTCTGTGTCTCGTGATCTTCTTGATCCTCGGCGTGACGATCTGGGGCAGCCCGGACACGCCGTCGACGAAGCGGCCGACCTCGGCGCCGATTTCGGCGAACGCGACGACGGGTGGCGGCGTGGCCGCGGTCGATGCGGTAGGCGGATCGCAGTCGTTGCGCGATTTGATGGGGGCCTCCCTGGTGCCGCAGGGCCAGGGTGCTGGCGGCAGCACGAACGACAACCATGGCGCGGTTCGCACCAACCCGTCCGTGGTCCAGGGGCAAGGCAACGACGCGCCGGTCGGCCCGTCCAAGCCGCCGACGCCGACGCCGACTCCGACTCCGACGCCGACTCCGGGTGGCGATGCCGCGAAGGTCGCCTACCGGGTGCAGGACGGCGACACGCTCGATGGAATCGCCCGCGCCAAGCTCGGCAGCTCGCGCCACGTCGCCGACATCCTGAAGGTCAACCCTGGCCTCGATCCGAAAAAGCTGCGGCCCAACAAGGACATCTGGCTGCCAGGTCCGGCGTCGCTCGCCGCCGCGGAGAAGCCCAAGGCTCCGGCCGTGGCGGGTGCGGCCGTGGCGCCGGCGCCGTCGACCGACCGGACCTACGTGGTCAAGAAGGGCGACAACTACGAGCGCATCGCGATGAACGTGCTCGGTTCGCGCAAGCGCGCGCAGGAGCTGATGGAGCTCAATCCGGAGTTCCCGGCGACCAAGCTCCAGGCCAACCAACGCATCAAACTGCCCAAGAACTGAGCGAGGCCGGTCATGGTTCGGCGCGTCTGTCTGGTCAGTGGTGGCACCGGTGGCCACCTGATGCCCGCGATGGTGCTCGCGCGCGCCTTGCGCGCCCGCGGCCACGATCCGCTGCTGGTCACGGAAGGCCGCGCAGTCGAACGCGAGATGCTGGCGCGTGAACTGCCCGACGTAGCGGGCGTCGAGCTGCCCGCCGCGGGGGCGTCGAAGTTCACCTTGCCGTTCTGGCTGCTGCG
>JAEUHV010000261.1 GCA_016794485.1 Planctomycetota bacterium | reverse complement strand
AGCCGCCGACCACGAGTTCACCATTGGTGCGCCGCGCCAGCGCCTCGGCGCGGATGGGATTGATCGCCGCGCCACCGAAGCCGGTGCCGAGGCTGGTCCACGCCGTGCCGTTCCAGCGGGCGATCCGGTTGCCTTGGGTGGCCGGGACGACGACGTTCTGGCCGGCTACGACGAGTTCGCCGGTGGCTGTCTCGGCGATCGCCAGGGGCGTGCCGCCGATGCCCGTGCTGAACGGCTGCCACGCCGTACCGTTCCAGCGACCGATGCGGGCGACCTGGACGAACGCCGACGAGTAGAACGCGAATTCGCCGCCGGCGACGAGGTCGCCGTTGGTCAGCACGTGCAGCGCGTAGACGGTCTCGCCGGGGACCAGGATCCCGGGAGTAAACCCGTGCCACGCCGTGCCGTCCCAGCGGGCGATGGCGACGGCATTGATGCCGCCGATCGACGTGAACCGGCCACCGACGACGAGGTCGCCGTTCGGCAACGTCACCATGCACTCGATGCGTCCGCCGTTGCTGAGCGAAGCGAGCGTCGACCAGTTCGTGCCGTCGAAACGCTCCAGCGTCTGGTAGTAGGAACCCAAGGCGCCCTTCGCCGCGACGAGGTCGCCGCCGGGCAATTCGGCGACGGCCCAGAAGGTCGCGTTGGTGGCGTTGCCGATCGTCGCCCACGACGTGCCGTTCCAGCGCGCCGCGCAGCCGGTGAAACCACCGACCGCGACCAGATCCCCGTTCGGCAACTCGAGCAGGTCGGTCACGCGCGCGTCGAGCCCGGTCCCCATCGGTTGCCAGGTGGCACCGTTCCAGCGCGCGACGTTGGCGGCCGCCACTCCGTCGATCCGACCGAACACGCCGGCCACCACCAGGGATCCGTCGGCGAGCTCTTCCACGTCGGCGACGAAACCGTTGCCGGAGATGCCTTCGGCGAGTGCATGCCACGCACTGCCGTCCCAGCGGGCGATGCGGTCGAGTGGCTCGCCGCCCGCAGCGAAGAAGTGGCCCGCGGCGACGAGGTCGCCCGTCGGGGTCTCGGCGAGGGCGAGCACGTTGCCGGACGGCATGCCGGTCGACAGCGGCGACCACGACGTGCCGTTCCAGCTGGCGATGCGGGCCGCGGCCACGCCGTCGATGGTGGTGAACGCACCGCCTGCGACGAGCGTGCCGTTGGCGCGGACGAACAGGCTGTTCACCTGGTTGTCGGCCCCGGTGCCGAACGTGTTCCAGGCCGCTCCGTCCCAGCGGGCGATGCGCGACGCACTGGTGTTGAAGTTGCCGCCGACGACCACGTCGCCGTTGGGCAAGCACGCGACGGCGAGCGGCACGGCGTCGATGCCGGCGCCGAGCGGCGACCAGCTCGTACCGTTCCATCGCGCGACGCGGTTGGCCGGCGCGCCACCGGCCTGGAGGAAGAAGCCCGCGGCGACAAGGTCGCCGTTCGCGGCACGCGCCATCGCCAGCACCGTGCTGTCGAATCCGACTCCGAGTGGTTGCCACGCCGAACCGTTCCAGCTCGCGACGCGCGCCGCCGCGACACCGCCGGCGAACACGAACTCACCGGCCGCGACGAGATCGCCGTTCGCGAGGTGGGTGAGCGCGAACACCTGCGCGTTGAAGCCGCCGCCGAGGCTCACCCATGCCGAGCCGTTCCAGCGCGCGATGTGCTCCGACGGAGCACCCGTGGTCAGCGCGAGGTTGCCGGCGGCGACGAGGTCGCCATTGGGCAATGTCGCGACGGCGTTGATCTGCGTCGCGGGCAGGCCGGCGCCGAACGTCGACCATTCTCCGGTCGCGGGGTCCCACGCGGCGATGTTGCGCGTCGGTCGATCGGCGACCTGGTAGAACGTGCCGGCGACCACGAGGCGCGGACCGAGTGGGCCGGTGCCGTCGGGATCCCACCAGGTCGAAGCGAACACGGTGCCGTCGACCCCGGTGACGCCTTGGCCCGGCGGCACGACAAGCGAGCACTGCGCCGTGGCTCCGGCGGCAAGACTGGTGAGGAGCAACGCGACGCTACGCAGTGATGTCGGCATGGGCGGCTCGGGAACTATCCCAACAATGCCGAACGTAACACCGCGGGTGCTTCCGCGCGGTCACCGATCGATGCGCGTCCAGCCGGCGCGGTCGCGCCACAGGCTGCTCATGCGGCCGTCGGTCCACGGCACTTCGAGATGCTCGAACCCGGTGCCCTTGCCGTCCCACAGGTCGTCGAGCCAGAACGCCCATGGGTCGGTGACCAGGAAGTCGCCCACGAACGCGCCCACGTAGCACGCCGGCATCACCGGCACGACCCAGAGCAGGGCGTTCCAGCGCGGGCTGTTCACGTACGACTTGTGGTCCCAGTCGTCGATCGAACGGCGCAGCTGGTGCGGGCCGGCGGCGCAGGCGCCGAGAGTGACGAGGAGGCCGAGAGCGAAACGTCGGGCAACGGTGCGCATGCGCGCAGCGTAGGCGGGCATCCGACCACAGGACAGCGTGACGCCGCCGCCGCGGTGCGTATCGTCCTCGCCGTGTCCGCCACGCTGCGTCCGCCGCTGTTCTTCGCCGCCGCCCTGACCGCGATCGTCACGGTGGTGCGGCTCGTCGGCGAACGGGCCGGCGGACCTGCGTGGGTGTTCGGGCGCGAAGCCGGCGGCGGTGCGGCACTGGTCGGCATCGGCTGGTTGATCCCGGTGTTCGGCGCGTGGTTCGGCCACCGGTTGGCGCGTGCTGGCGACGGCCCGGCGGATCTGCGCCGCGCGCTCCAGCTGGTGTTCGGCGCGCTGCTCGGCGTCGTGGTCGTGTTCCTCGTCGCCAAGGTCCTGCTGCCGGTGACGCTGGCGACGTTCGTGTTCGTGGCGTTGGCGCTTCCGGCGCTGGCGATCCTCGCGGTGCTGGCGTGGCCGGCGCTGGCGCGGGCCCTGTTCGTCTACGCGGTGCTGGCGCGCGCCCCGGTGATCGCACTCACCGTCGTCGCGGTGCGGTCGGTGTGGGGCACGCACTTCGAACAGCTGGCGCCGGGCGCGCCGCCGATGACCGACTTCGGCCGCACGGTCGTGTTGTGCTGCGCGCAGGTCTGCCTGTGGATCCCGCTGACGATGCTGGTCGGCGCCCTGGCCGGACTGCTCGCGGCGATGCGCGTGCAGCGCTGAAGCAACTCAGCCGTCGACGCGCGCGGCCGAACGGCGCACGCGGCCGAGCGGCGCGCCGTCGAGGCCGACCTTGACCACGAACGTGCGGCCGGTGCGGTCGTGCAGCACGATGCTCCAGTACTCCTCGGTCGTGGGGCCCGACACGATCCACGCCTCGTCGACCGCCGGGCCGGTGCGCAGCGCGGTGGCCAGCACCTTCTGCGGCACTTCGGCGATCGGCACGGTGTGCGCGCGTTCGAGCACGCTGCCGTCGTCGGCGACCAGCGCGGTGCGCAGGTGTTCGGGGTCGGTGTAACTCTTGTCGATGCGGAAGCCGTTGCCGCGCGGGCCCTGTTCGCGGCCGGCGAACGTCTGCGCGCCGCCGGGCAGCACGGCCTCGAACGCGGTGCGCACGGCCGCCGGCATCGCGCCCGGCCCGATCGGCACCGCGGCGGCGACGATGCGGTCGCCGTGCAGCCACAGGCGACAGGCGGTGCCGGGCGGGGTTTCCTCGAGTCGGGCGGCGAGCGTCGCCGACGTGGGCGACCACGACGAGGCGCAGGCGGCGAGCGCGGCGCACAGGCACGGCGCGAACGGGAAGCGGTGGCGACGCATGGCAGGGTCTTACGAGGGAGTCGCGGGAATTGGTTTCCTCGAGTGCGAGAAGCTCTGTTCCGCAAGTTGCCCGGAATGCGAGACACATTGCAAGAGCGCATGCACCAGGTGCTGACCGATGCCGAGGCCGAACCGGTGCCCAGGCCAACCCGCCGCGATGTCGTGCTGCCGCAGCGAACGGTCAAGGTCGACGCAGTGATCGGCATGCGCCGCGTCGGCAAGTCGTGGCTCTTGTTGCATCGCATGCGGGAACTGCTCGACGCCGGGGTGCCCCGTTCACTCATGCTGCACGTCGAGTTCGAGGACGACCGGCTCGCCGATCTGCGCACGGAAGACCTGCACCTGATCGAGGAAGCGTTCTTCGGCCTGCACCCCGAGAGTCATGGCCAGGAGTGCTGGTTCTGCTTCGACGAGATCCAGGATGTGCCGGGCCGAGGACGAAGCGGTCCGGGTGGCCGGCAGGCAGGTGCGGGTCGTTCCGGCATGGCGCTGGACGCTCGAATGGGGGCGGTGCGCCCAGGATCCACCCTCCGACCTTGATAAGCCCCGCTGGCCGCCGAGACTCACGGGCCTCGTCATGATCCAGCAATCGTTCGAACAACTCGTCGCGTCGTTGGCCGCCAAGACGCCGACCCCGGGCGGTGGTGCCGCCGCCGCGATGGCCGGCTGCATGGGCACGGCCCTGTTCCTGATGGTGGTGCGCTTCTCGCGCGGCAAGAAGGCGAACGTCGACCGCGAGGGCGACCTGACGCGGGTCGAGAACCTGCTCGACGACCACCTCAAGCGGCTGCTGCCGATGGCGGAGCGCGACTGCCGTTCGTTCGACCTGGTCAGCGCCGCCTACGGCATGAAGAAGGACGACGACGCGCAGAAGGCGCTGCGCGAGAAGGCCATCCAGGAGGCGATGGTGGGCGCGATGGTCGTTCCCGAGGAGACCCTGTGCATGGTGCGCGACGTGTTCGTGGCGATGCAGCAGGTCACCGCGTGCGTCGGCAAGGCGATCGTCAGCGACCTCGCTTCGGGCGCGTCGCTGCTGCTGGCCGCGGCCGAGGGCGCGTTCCTGAACGTGCGCATCAACGCCGCCTACCTGACCAACCGCGACCTCGCCGACAAGACGATGGAGCGGGCCAGCGCCGTGCTCGTCGAGATCCGGCGCCAGCAACAGGCGATCGCCGTGTCCGTGGACAAGATGCTGGCATGAGCAAGAACTCGCCGTTGTTGCTGTGCGTGCTGGACGGGTTCGGCGAAGGCCGGCCGGGTCCCGCCAACGCGATCCACGTCGCCGAACCGCGCTGCCTGCTCGAACTGCGCCAGAAGTGGCCGACCACGCTGCTGCAGGCCAGCGGCGAGGACGTCGGCCTGCCGTGCGGGCTGATGGGCAATTCCGAAGTCGGCCACCTGAACATCGGGGCCGGCCGCGTCGTGTACCAGGAGATCACGCGCATCGATCGCGAGATCCGCGAGGGTCGTTTCGCGCAGAACGCGGCGTTGCAGTCGGCCAGCGCGCACGCGCTGCGCACCGGCGGCACGCTGCACCTGTTCGGGCTCGTCTCCGACGGTGGCGTGCACTCGAGCGACCAGCACCTGCGCGCGCTGCTGCAGATGGCGAAGGCCGCCGGCCTGCGCGGCGACCGGGTCGTCGTGCACGCGTTCCTCGACGGCCGCGACACGCCGCCGCGTTCGGCGCAGCCGTTCGTCGCCCGGGTCGAGGACTGGATGCGCGAACTCGGCACCGGCCGCATCGGCACGGTCATCGGCCGCTACTACGCGATGGATCGCGACAAGCGCTGGGAACGTGTGCAGAAGGCCTACGACGCGCTGACGTTGGGCCAGGGCCACGCCGCGGCGACGGCGCAGGCGGCGATCGCCGCGGCCTACGCCCGCAACGAAGGCGACGAGTTCGTGCTGCCGACGATCGTCGGCTCGCCCGACCACGGCCGCGTGCGCACCGGCGACGCGGTCGTGTTCTTCAACTTCCGCACCGATCGCGCCCGCCAGTTGACCGAGGCGTTCCTGACCCGCGAGTTCACCGGCTTCCCGCGCGCGACCGTGCCGGCGGTGCACTACGTGACGATGACGCGCTACCGCGACGACTTTCCGTGTCCGGTCGCGTACGCACCGCAGAACCTCGACGGCATCTTCCCGCAGGTGGTCGCCAAGGCGGGCTTGCGCCAGCTGCGCATCGCCGAGACCGAGAAGTACGCGCACGTGACGTTCTTCTTCTCCGGCGGCGACGAGAAGGAGTACCCCGGCGAGAAGCGCGTGCTGATCCCGAGCCCGAAGGTCGCGACCTACGACCTGCAGCCGGAGATGTCGGCGATTCCGGTCACCGACGCGTTGCTGGCCGAGCTGGCGTCGGGCCAGCGCCCGGACGTCACCGTGCTGAACTTCGCCAACGCCGACATGGTCGGCCACTCCGGGATCATCCCGGCCGCGGTGCAGGCGGTGCGCACGATCGACCAGTGCCTCGCGCGCATCGTGCCGGCGTTCCTGCAGCTCGGCGGCACCGTCGCGATCACCGCCGACCACGGCAACGTCGAGATGATGGTCGACCCGGAGACGGGCCAGCCGCACACCGCACACACGACCAATCCGGTGCCGTTGATCGTCGCCGGCGAAGCGGCGCGCGGCCGGCGCCTGCGCGAGCACGGCCGGTTGTGCGACATCGCCACCACGCTGCTGCCGATCCTCGGCCTGCCGAAGGCCTCCGGCATGGAAGGAGCCGACCTGTTCGCATGAAGTCCACGGCCATCGTTGCGGTCCCGTTCTTCGTGTCGGTGGTGCTGGCGCAAGACGCGCCCACGATCCAGAAGGTCGTGGCCGAGGTGCTCGGCACGATCGATCCGGCCCGGCTCGACGCGACGGTGCGCACGTTGGCCGGTTTCGGCACGCGGCACGTGCTGTCGCGCACCGACAGCGACACCGAGGGAACCGGGGCGGCCCGCAAGTGGTTGCGGGCGCAGTACGAGGCGCTCGCGGCCGTGAGCGGCGGGCGGCTCTCGGTGGCGCTGCAGGAGGAGACCGTGCCGTGCGCGCGGCCGAACATGCCGCGGCAGGTGCCGATCGTGAACGTGATCGCGACGCTGCGCGGCACCACCGAGCCGGACCGTGTCTACGTCGTCGGCGGCCACTACGACTCGCGCAATTCCGTCGGCGAAGACGGCAAGGGTGCGGCGCCCGGCGCGGTCGACGATGCGTCGGGAACCGCGGTGGCGCTCGAGGCCTGCCGCGTGCTGGCGACCCGCTCGTTCCCGGCGACGCTCGTGTTCGTCGCGTACGACGGCGAAGAGCAGGGTTGCATCGGTTCGGCCGCGCACGCCAAGGCGTTGGCGGCCAGCGGCGTCGTCGTCGACGGCATGATCGGGTGCGACATCGTCGGCAACACGCTCGGCATGGACGGTGCGCGCTACGACAAGCACCTGCGTTGCTTCAGCTACGCGCCGAGCGGCAACGACAGCCACGGCCGCAGCCTGGCGCGCGCCGCGACCTTCGCGGCCCGCACGCACGTGCCGGAGTTCGGGGTCAAGCTGATCCAGCGCGGCGATCGCTACGGCCGCGGCGGCGACCACCGTTCGTTCTTCGACCAGGGTGTTCCGGCGGTGCGGTTCTCCGAGCCGCGCGAGGACTTCTCGCGCCAGCACCAGAATCTCGTCGAACGCGACGGCAAGCCGTACGGCGACGTGCCCGAGTTCGCCGATCCGGCCTACATGGCGAACGTGACCCGCGTCGTGGTCGCGACCCTCTGCGAACTGGCGTCGGCGCCGCCGCCACCGCGGGTGGTCTCGGCGCAGCTGCGTCGCGATCGTTACGACACCGAACTGGTGTTCGAGCCGCCGGCGGGTTGCGAACGGTTCGAGTTCGTGTGGCGCGAGACCACCGAGCCCGACTGGACGCACACGATCGACATGGCGACCGCCAAACCGCGCGCGACCGCCAGCCGGCGGCTGCTGGCGACGTTCCCCGGGGTGTGCCTCGACGACGTGGTGGTCGGCGTTCGCAGCGTCGGCGCGGATGGCAGCCGCAGCCGCACCGCGACGCCGCCCGAGCCGGACCGGTTCGAGCAGCGGCCGCGCGCGGCGCGTGCCGCGGAAGACAAGGGAGGGCAGGACAAGTGAAGCGTTCGACCACGGTGCTCGGGTTCGTCCTCTGTGCTTCGGCGTGTGGCGTCGGCGACGGCAGCGACATCGGTCCGGAGCTGGCCGAGATCCCGGACGTGAGCTGCCGGTTTCTCGTGCTCGACGACCAGGGCCGTGGCGTGGTCGGTGCCACGGTCTCGATCGACGGAACGCCGCTCAGTGCGACGACCGGCCGCAACGGCCGCGGCGACTGGCTCGCCGAGCCGCGCGGCCGCCAGATCGTGCGCGTCGACGCGCGCCATGGTGCGGCCACGAACGGCGACGAACTCGGCGCGTTCGCGGTCGCGACGACGATCGCGGGAATCGACCTGCCGACACCGCTGTTCGTTCCGGACTTCCCGGATGCGGCCACCACCACGGTGACCGCCGGCACACAGCCAGGCCTCGCGGTGGTGGCTTCGGCCGGCGGGACGCAGCTCGGGTGGGCCGGTGGAACCAGCATCGGCACGGCGGACGGTGCCACCACGATCGAACTGCGGCTCGGCGACCTGCAGGCGCACCATCTGCCCGGGACACCGCCGCTGCCGGCGACCGGCGCGCGGTTCTTCTCGCGTGGTCTGTGGATCGAGCCGGCGAATGCGACCTTCACGCCGCCGGCGGTGGTCGACATGGCGGACGACCTGCAGCTCGGCGGCGGCCAGGCGGTGCTCTACCACTTCGATCCGGCGACGGGCGAATGGGAGCAGGTCGCGGCGTTCGGCAGCGCGTCCGGCGGGCGCATCACGGCGAGTGGCGTGACCGGCGGTGGACTGTGGGTCTTCGCCGCAGATCTGGGGGCCACCACCGTCGCCGGCCGCATCGTCGATGCGTCGCCCGCCGCGAATCCGGTGGCCGACGCGATGGTGCGCGTCGACCACCGCGCGACCACGACCGATGCGACCGGCCGCTTCGTCGCGGACGGCATCGCGCCGACGAAGTTCGACGGGTCGCCGCGCAGCTGCACGATCGAAGTGTTCGCCGGGGGCAGCTGGCTGCCGGTGCGCCGCGCAACGACGGCTTCGGTGTCGGCGGCGGCATTGGAGATCGGCGACTTCGTGCTCGACACGGTGCCGTGCGGCAACGTGCGCGTGCAGCAGGTGCTGCGCGGCCGGGCCGAGGCACTGTCGCCCGCGCGGATCAGTTCGCTGTTCCAGGACGTCGCACTGGCGACCACGAGCGACGCGCAGGGCCAGGTGACCTTCGAGGACCTGCCGTGGGACTACTTCGGCTTCCAGGACGGCCGCCCGCGCGACACACGCGACGTCTACTACGGCCAGGCGATCGGGTTCCTCGAGCGCGGCCGGCGCTGGCTCGACGCCTACCAGTTCTTCCAGCAACGCGAGTGGTATCGCGGCGGTCGACGCAGCCAGACCTACGTCAGCGATGCGTTCGGCGGCGGGCCGCTGTACGGCGCCGCCATCGTGCAGGGCAACACGCCCGGAGCCGGCTGGCAGGGCGACACGCGCGAGGGCGGCGTTGCGTTCATCACGCGCGACTTCTCCGGCCGCGCCACCGCGACGCGGCGCAGCGAGCGGGACGGGCAAGTGCTGGTGCACGCGTTCTCCATCGCAGTGCCGAACGGCGACCACGTCGAACTGCCGCTGCGACGCGTGCTGCGCACGCCGCTCGCCGCGTTCGCACGGCACGGCCTCGTGGCGGGTTCGCTGGTCGGCGCCGACGGTTCGCGCCAGCACGAACTGCGTTCCTGGCGACGACTGTCGGCGCAGGAATGGTGGGACGACGTGATCGAGGACCTGGCGCTGCCGACCACGTTGCCGGTCGACCTCGACCCGGCGACGACGCACGCGGCGTTCCAGGCCGGTGTGCCGACGCCCGGCGGGCACCTCGTCGCCATCGAATACACGACTCCGGGCGGCGCGAAGACGCTGCAGAAGCTGGCGATCGCGGCAGACCTGGAGCCGATCGAAGGGGCGACCGCGGCGCGCGACCTGTCGCTCGAGTCCACCGCCGACACCACGTTCGCCGTGCCGGGCGCGCTCACTGGAGCGGACCCGGAACTCGACCTCGCACAGCTGCAGCTCGCGCTCGCGCTGCGCCAACCGTCGGGACGCGTCGTGCCCGTCGCGCGCGATCTCACGGGCAACCACGCGGTCGCCGGCGCCGACCTGGCCTTCACCCTGCCGGCCCTGGTCGGCGCGCTCGACGGGCACGGTTGGCTCGCACTGCTGCACGGCAGCTATGCCGGCAGCGGCGGCAGCACGCTCGGTGTCGATGCAATGGTGTCCCTGCCGCGCGCGAACCAGCCGTCGATCCCGACCGGCAATGTCGCGTTCGGCACCTTCCCCGTGGTCTCGAGCCCGGCGCCCGGCGCCACCGTGCCGGCCAGCGGCTTCACCGTGCAGTTCGCGTTGCCGGCGAATGCGCTGCACGGCCTCGTCGAACTGCGCAGCACGAACGGCGGCGAGACCCTGCTGTGGCAGGCGGTGGTGCCGCGCGACCTGAACGAGTTCGCGTTCGTCTCGCTGCCGGTCGAGGCCGCCACGCCGTTGCTCGCCGGTCGCACCTACACGCTGACCGTGTCGGCGGTGTTCGGCGATGGCATCGTCACGGGGACTCCGGAGCCGTACCGCGACCTCTCGACGTTCCTGCAGTCCATCGGTGCGGTCGAGCGCGGCGCGTCGCAAGTGCTGCGACGGTCGTTCACGGTCACGACGAACTGATGGGCGGGCCGCGCGCGCAGCTGGCTGCGTTGGTCGCACTGGCGGCCTGCGCCGCACCTGCGTCGTCGTCGACGGCGGACGAACTGCAATTCGTCGCGTCGGCGGTGCGCGGCGGCCGCATCGACGAGGCGATGGAGCGTGTCGCAGCACTGCGCCTGCGCGATCCACGTTCGGTCGAAGTGCTCGAGTGGTCGGCCTGGCTCGGCGAGGCCACGTGGCGCGACGACGACGCCCTGTCCGCGTGGCGCGTCGTACAGGCGAACGCGCCGCAGCCCGAACTGCGCCAGCGCGCGGCGGGTCGGATCGGCGACCTTCTGTTCCGGCTCGGTCGCTACGCGGAGTGCCCGGCGGTGCTGCGCGACGGAGCCGTGGTCGAAGACGGCGAACGCCGGCGCGCGTTCGCGGCGCTGACCGCCTGGTTGCCTGGGCAACGCACACCCGAAGGGCCGCTGCTCGTCGAACAGGCGCTGCCGCCGGGAGCGATGCCCGAACTGGTGTGTTCGTCGATGGCCACGTCGCGCCCGTTCGCGATCGACACCGGCACGTCGATGACGACGTTGGCCCGTTCGTTCGCCGCCGAACTCGCGGTGCTCGGCCTGCAGCCGGCGGGCCGCGCGCTCGACGGCGTCGGCCGCTCGATGGCGATCGAGGCCGGAGTGTTGCCGGCCTTCGTGCTCGGCGGGATCGGCGTCGGCGCCGTGCCGGTCCTGGTCGTCGACGACACCGCGATGCAGTTGCGCGACTTGCACGGTGGCGTCGATCGGGTGCCCCGTGGGGTGCTCGGACTCGATCTGCTGGCCACGTGCCGGCTGACCCTGGATCCGGAACGCGGCAGCGTCGTGCTCGAACTGCCGCGCAGCCTGCCGCTCGACGAATCGGTCGCCTGCGTTCGCGTCGACGGTCGTTGCCTCGTGCCGTTGTTCGTCGAGGACGCCCGGATGTGGTTCGTGCTCGACACGGGCGCCTCGCATTCCAGCCTGACCGAGGCCGGCCTGCTGCGGCTGGCGGGCGGCGCCGAACGCGCCACGCCCTCTGCGCATCGGGTGCGCACGGTCGGTGGCGCGGTGGTCTCGGTGCGCGAGGTGCGCGACCTCGTGTTGCGTTGTTCGGCGGTGCGGTTCCTCGGGGTCGACCTGCCGGTCGTCGCCCGCGCCGACAGCGGGCCGTTCCCCGTGCACGGGGTGCTGGGGGTCGACCTGCTGCGGCGCTGCCGCATGACCCTGGACCGCGGGCGCCTTCGGCTGCAGGCGGTGCGCTAGCCGGTTCTGGCCGCTGCCGCGATGCGCTACAACGTCGTCGTGCAGCCCCTTCCCGCCGAACTGCTCGCCGCGCTGTCCGTGGGCATTGCGACCGTCGACGCCGCCGGTGGGTGGGTCGCGACGAACGCGGCGATGGAGCGTGCGATCGGCGGCCGAACTGCGGCGCCCGCTGCCCTCGGCCTCGATGCCGACGCGGTCGCGCGGCTGTACGCCGGCGAGGTCGTGGAGCACGACTGCGGTGGCCGCCGCTGGCGGCTGGGCTCGCATCGTGGTGCCGACGGCTCCGTTTGGGTGACCCTCGAGGACACCACCTCGGCGCACCGGGCCGACAGTGCGACGTTCGAGCTGGCGCGGCTGCGGGCCATGGCGCGCGTCGCGGCGACGCTGGTGCACGACTTCAACAACCTGTTGAACTCGGCGATCGGTCTGGCCGCGCAGGCGGAAATGTCGGTGTCGGATCCCGTGCAGCGCGGTCTCGTGCGCGAACTCGGCGGCGCCACCCAGCAGGGGGCGCAACTCGCGCGGACCCTGGCTCGCCTGCTGGCGCGTGGAACCGGCGAATGCGCCACGGTTGCCGCGAAGCAGCTGCTGGACGAAGCGGTGACGGTGTCCGCCAAGGCCGCGGCGCACCGCAGCGTCCGGCTCGTGGTCGCGAACCCGACCGACACGCCCGTCGTGCGCACGGTCGTCGCCGAAGTCGTGCAGGCGCTGTGGCAAGTCCTGCTGGAGCTCGTCGACCGTGGCCCGCGACGGATCGACATCGCTCTCGCGGCGGTGGCGATCGCCGTCGGCGGGGGACGGCCGCGGCCGTGCGTCCGGTTTCGCTTCGTCGCCGCCGGCCTGACCGCCGAAGCCATCGACGAACTCATGCGCCTCGGGAACGTCACCGCCGGCGTGTTGCCGCTGCTTGGAACCTCGCCGACCGGTTCCGGGCTCGTGGTCGCCGCTCTCGTGGCCACGCGTCAGGGTGGCGAGCTCTTGGTGCAGCGCCTCGGCGACGACCTCCAGCTGGACTTCGTGCTGCCGGCGCTGCGCTAACGCGACGGCACGCCCGAGGTGCGCGCGCGCATCGCACGCGCCTTCGCGATGCCT
>JAEUHV010000242.1 GCA_016794485.1 Planctomycetota bacterium | reverse complement strand
TCTTGTGGTCGATCGCGAACAGCGTGTAGATCGTCGACAACCCCCGCCACGTCCACACCTCGGTCGTGAAGAAGTCCATCGCCACCATCGCCGCCGCGTGCGACTTCAGGAACTGCCGCCACGACGTCTGCCGCTCCGGGGCCGGCTCGATGCCGTTCTCCTTCAGGATGTTCGCCACCGTGTTGCGACCGATCGGCAGCCCAAGGTTGCCGACCGCGTGCATCAGCCGCTTGTAGCCCCAGCGGGCGTTCTCGCGGGCGAAGCGGAGCACCAAGGCCCGCACCTCCGTGCGCAGGTAGTCGTTCTCCTGCATCAGCCGGCGGTTCTGCAGCGTCGCGAACCACACCAGCAGGAAGTGCAACGGCCGCAGCATCAGCTCGGGCATGGGCCAGCATCGGCAAGCTGCAGCTCCGGTCGGAAGGGAACCTCCTCGCGTCAACTCCATGGACCGCCGCTGGGCCACCGCGCTACGAACGCAGATCCCTCGACCAACGAAGTCAGGACCGGACCAAGGAAGGTCCGCAACGCTCGGACCTGTTCCGCCAGCGCGGCAGGTGCATCCTCGACCTGGATCTTGTGCAAGAACGCCGCCCACTGCGTCTGCTTCTCCGGCTGCATCGCGAACTGTTCGCTCAAGCCGATCGGCGCGTCGGCCAGCGCGGTGCCCCTGCGTTCGAACGTTGCCCGAATCGCGTTCGCCAGCTTGGCCCCGTCGAAAGCGAAGCAACGAGCAAGCAGGCCGATGTCGAAGTAGTCCTTCATCCGGCTGTTGAGGCGTCCGTGATGGAACATGGCGTGCAACTTCTCCGCGATCGCCGTTTCGCGGCTGTAGCCGACGACCCTCGGCGCCGGGAAGTCGAGCAACGTCGGCAACTCGACATCCTGCTCAGCATCGACGACCGCATCCCCGAAGCCGACGTCGACCTGCATGCGCACGCGCGCGGTGCCAAGCGTGGCGAGAAATCGCAGGCGAACGCCGACGTAGTCGGACTCCACCGTGATCTGCTCGCCGACGACCGAGGCCGGATCGAACACAAGCCCATCAGCTGACATCACCTCCTGACCACAGAGAGATCGCACGACCTCGACCAGATCCCCGACATGGTTACGACCGCGGCCGAGCAGATCGATGTCCATCGTCGGGCGAATGGTCGGCGCCTGCCATGCGAGCAGCATCATCGCGCCTTTCAGGACGAATCGGCTGCGGTGTGGCGATTGTGCGAGTCGGTAGAGGAATCGCTCCATCGCGAAGTACTGCAGCACCTCGGCCGCGGGACGATGCCGTTCCTTGGCCAGGTTGTTCAGTCGTTGCCGAACCGACGCAGCGACATCGCGAACCGGTCGGGTCATAGGATTGCCTCCAGGTAGTGCCGCACGATCCGTTCGACGCGGCAGACCTTGGCGAATCGCAACAGTTCCTCGGGATCGAAGCCACGGCGGCGGCGCAACGCCTTCATCGCCGCCAGCGCCGTGTCGAGGCCGACGCGCCCTCGGAACTGGAAACAGTCCGCCACGGTCTTCGCCGGCGAAAACACGCGCAGGTCGAGCCCGTCGACGCGATGAACTTCGATGCCGGCAGCAAGCGAAGCGGGACGCAGCCGCACGACGCGCAGTGGTGGATGGTCGAGGCGCGGCTGTTCGGCACCGCGCGACAGCGCCACATACACCTCGTGCGGCACTTCCTCGGTGAGGTCGTGGAAGGCGAGCGCAGAGATCAAACACAGGACTGCCCTCGGCAGGCGGGCGGCGACGACGAGCAGGTCCGGGTTCGCGGGGGGCGGCAAGCTGGCGAGACGGAAGACCCCACGGCTCAATCGATCCAGGTGGCCGGCATCGCGAAGCTCGGCGAGGGCGCGTGCACTGACGCCGAGCGCACGGGCCTGGCTTGAACGGAACGCTCCGCCCAAGACTCGCAGGCTGGACAAGACGTGTGTGATGGCTTGCTTGGCGCGAGGGGCCCCCATGTCGGACAAGATACCTATCGATCGGAAGAACGGTAGGTATTCCTAGCCAAGCTCGCTCTCAACGCAGTACCGGCGGAAGTTCGCATTCACACCCCCTTTGGGGAGCCATCCCCCGGCCGACGGCCGGACCTGTCCGCCCCGCGGTTAGTCGCCGAGGGGCGGCTGCGTTTCCAGGCGCCCTGTAGCCCGCCTGCGGCGCGGGTTTGCGGAGGGGTCGCGGCGGTCGCGAGTTCGCGAGAGCACAGGGTCTGGGTCCCCCAGTCCCATTTTGGCCTGGCAGGACCGATACCGGTCCCTGCTCTCCGACCGAACTCGCGGAGAGCACGTCGCTGGTTAGCAGAACGGTGACTACGGCCCCGCGAGGGCTCCGGCGGGCTGCTACGGGCGGTTTCGGGGCCGCGGAGAGGGTGGCGTCGGGCAGGATTTTTCGCGCCGAGTTCGAAGGCCGGAGTGGGTCCCCCAGTCCCTTCGCTCCGAGCGGACGCGTTTTCGACGGCCTCGGCGGGGATCGAGAGGTTCGCGGGGCTGGTTAACCGCCCAGGAGCCCGCCCAGGCGTGGCCGACCGGACGGCCCGACGCCGGCACAGATGGCGCCGAACGCCCCCGTGCTCGCCGCCGACGAGCCGCTCGACGTCAACCGATGCACCCTGCGCACCGGCAGTTCGTGCCGTAGGGCACCACCAGCTGCTCGACCTTGCTGCCACACCCCGCCCCCGCATGATCGCCTCGCCACCACGGCCAACCCCACGCCCACGATGATCGACTCGATCGCCTCGTTCCTCGACTACTGGCCCAAGGCTCGGGCCCGCACCAGGATGGCGAACACGATCCGGCGGAACGACCGCTCGAAGCCCGACCGAGGAGGCATGCCTTGCATCGGCTCCGCCCGTGCGCAGCATCTTTGGACATGGCCACACGGAGCAAGAAGTCCGAGTCCGCAAGCAGCGCCAGGCGACCTGCCCAAGGCAAGCCCACGAAGCGCCCAGCCCCACGCGGCTCGCCGACGAAGTTGCGCGAAGCCATGACGGGCAAGGCCAGCGACGCGAAGACGGCCGACGGCGATGCCCCGGTCTTCGCCTACATCGCCAGCCTGCCGCAGCCGCTGCGGAGCATCGCCGAACGCGTCGACGCCCTTGCCGCCCGCACGTTGCCCGGACTGCAACGCGGCGTGAAATGGGGCATGGCCTACTACGGCGTCGACGGCGGCTGGTGTTTTTCGTCCGGCGGGTTCGTCGGCCACGTGAAGTTGATGTTCATCTGCGGCACGCAACTCACCCCCGTACCGCCCGTGACGCCGATCGGCATGGGCAAGGCGACGCGCGGGCTCGACCTCACCTCCGTCGCGGCCCTCGACGAACACCAGGTCGCGGCGTGGATGCAGCAGGCGGCGACCATGCCCTTCTTCGGCGGCAAGCAGCGGCGAACGGCTCGACCGGCACGGGGGCGTTGACGCGCCCCGGCCACACGGCCAACGTAGCCGCGTTGGAGACTTCCCCCGCACGCATGTCCTTCGATCCCGATGCCATAGTCGTGCGCCCGTTCCAGGCCGGCGACGAAGCGGCCGTATTGCGCCTCCACAATCGGGTGCTCGGCGATGCGCAGCGAGGCATGTCGGGCATCTCCGCCGAACTGTGGCGCTGGAAGTTCCTCGCCAATCCCACGGGCCTCGTGCGCCTGATGCTCGCCGAGGTCCCGCGGCACGGCGTCGTCGGCATCTACCCGACCGTGCCGATGCGGATGAGCTTCGGCGGCCGGCGCGAACTCATGCTGCAGGCCGTCGACCAGGCGATCGCGCCGGAATGGCTCACGCGTGGCGGCCCGCACGGCCTGTTCGTGCGACTGGGACAGGATCTCCTGCAGCGTTGGATCGGGCGTGGCGACGACCGCGCCACGCTCGTGTTCGGCCTGCCGGTCGTGTCGTGGCGCAGCGGCGCGCAGCACCTCGGCTGGCAGCTGGTGCGCGATTGGGATGTGTGCTTCCGCCCCGTCGTCGATGGCGAGCGGCCGCGGCAGGTGCCGGCCGATCTCGCAGTGCACGCGGTACCGCGCTTCGACGACACCATCGACGAACTGTTCGCGCGGCTCGAACGCGGCACGCAGCTGACCACCGTGCGCGACCACACCTGGCTGAACTGGCGCTACGCCGACCATCCGACGCGGCGCTACCACCTGTTTGCGTGCCGCGAACGCGCCACGGGCGTCCTGCGCGGCATCGCCGTCTACGGCACCAGCGACCTGACGCGCACGCATTCCGGCTTCGTGCTCGACGCGTTGCACGACGAGGCCGACCACGACACCCGGGTCGCATTGGTCGCCGCCCTCGAGGCGCAGGCTCGCGCCGACCGCGCGGCGATGTTGTATGCGGTGTGGAGCGCGCACGACCCGCACTTCCTCGCCTGGCAGGAACTCGGCTATCGCGTGCGCGGCACGCCTTGGTTCCTGGCGGCGACGTCGACGGTGTACGACCCCGTGGTGCTGCGCCAGAACTGGCGCTTCACGCTCGGCGACTGCGACCTCGTCTGACGGACGCGATCAGCGCAGCGGCCGGATCGGCGTCGGCTTGCCGCTGCCGATGCCGAACCGCGACTTCGGCCCGTGCGCCTCGGCGACGGTGATCTGCTGCCCTTCGATTTCGCGGCCCTGCAGGGCCGTGATCGCGGTGGCGACGTCGTCGCCCGGATCGAGCTCGACGAACGCGAAACCGCGCGAGCGACCCATCTCGCGCGACGGAACCAACTGGATGCGCGCGAACTTGCGCCCGTCCGCCTGCAGCGCTGCGGTCAGCGTCGCGGACGTCGTGGAAGGAAGGAGATTGCCGATGTGCAGACGACTCATGATGCGATCAGGGGCCGGCGCGAGCCCGTTGTGCCGCCGGAGCGGCTGCTCGAGGACGTGCTCGCCGAGGCGAGCACAGGACAGCAGCCGACGCGCGAGCGGCCACCGGCTCCGGACGAACGCGCCGCGGGGCCTACCCGACGACACGGCCGTGGCGTTTGGCCACTGCACCCGGATCGGCGGATGGGACACCCTAGGCGAGCACGGGCCGGAGACCACCAGCCATTCCGCGACAATCGCGAATCCGCGCTACCATTCCCGCCCACCCATGCTGCTCCTCCGTTGCGCCGCCATTGCGTTGTTCACCACGTGGTTGCCCGCCCAGATCGGCCTCGGTGACGTCGTGGTCACCGGTTTCTCGTCGACGCAGTTCGGCGTGATCCGCCCCAACAACGCGGTGAACGGCTACACCACCGGCGGCTTCCTCGGGACCGGCAGTTCGCAGGCCGTGCTATGGGACCCGAACCAGCCACAGTCGGTGCTGCTCGGGGGCTTCGGCTTCCTCGGTCGTGCGACCGTGACGGGCGCGTCGGGGACGGCGGTCGGCTATTCGCTGCTGACGACGAACGTCGGCATCGTGTCGCAGATGTCGTGGGACGACGCGGGCTTCGTCGTGTTCGTCGATTCGACCGCGGCCCAGGTACGCCGTCTCGAACCCGTGACCGGCACCGTCGTCGATGTGTCGACTGGTCCCCAGCCTTGGGGCACCGAACTGAGCGCTGGTGCCTGGGACCCGGCCACGGGCGACGTGGTGTGCGGCGGCAACGGCGGCATCTGGCGACTGCCGCTCGGCAGCCCGACCGGCGTGCCGATCGTCACCGGCCTCGGCGGCTACGTGTCCGGCATCCAGTTCGATCCGGTCACCGGCGAGATCCTCGCCACCGTGCTCACGGTCAACCGCGTGATCCGCATCGACGGCAACCACGTCGTCACCGACGTGGCGCCACCGTTCTCGGTGCCCGGTCCCAATGCGTTGGCGATCGACCACGGCGGCGACCTGATCGCCGGCGGCGGTACCGGCCAGGTCTACCGCATCCCGCGCACCGGTGGTTCGCCGACGTTCCTGGCTGCCAACACGAGCCCGGCCAATGCAGTGAACGGACTCACGGTCGTCGGAGCCGGCGGCTACGCGCTGCCGTTCGGCGCCCCGTGCCTGGCCAGCAACGGCCTGGCGACGCTGCGCGCCAGCGGTCCGTTCCTGGTCGGCAGCACGGTGACGACGCGGTCGGAGAACCACATGCCCAACGCCGCCGGCCTGCTCGCGTTCGGCCTGTCGCGCACCAGTTGGCTCTCCGTGCCGCTGCCGGTGTCGCTCGATCCGGTGTTCGGCACCGCGGGTTGCGACCTGCTCGTGAGCCTCGACCTGACGCTGGCCGGCGTCGCCTCGGCGACAGCGCCCGCCGAGCTGACCTTCGCGTTCGTGGTCCCGCCGGCATTCGCCGGCCAGACCGTGTTCCTGCAGCACGCGAGCCTCGAACCGGTCGCCGGCGGCCTCGCCGCTAGCAACGGCCTCGTGCTGCACCTGCCGTGACCATTCCCTCGCCCCCGACAATGGAGCACCACATGACTCGCTTCTGCACCATCCCGATGGCCGTGGCGGCACTCGCCACCGCTGCTGCCGCACAGAACCTCGGTGCCACGTTCCTCAACACCGTCGACGGCTTCCTCGAGGTGCCGTATTCGCCCGCGGTCGTCCCGCAGAGCGGCATCACCTTCGAAGCGTGGATCACCTACGACGACGCGACCCTGCCGACCGGCTGGCGCTACCCGACGATCATGCGCCAGGGCAACAGCGGCGGCGGCAGCGAGAACATGTTCCTGCGCGTCGATGCCCACAACTCGGGCAATCGGGTGCTGACCTGGAAGGTCGTCACCGCAACCAGCCAGGTGAACGTGAGCTGGCCGTTCGCAGCCGGCCAACTGCTGGCCTGGACCCACATCGCCTGCACCTACGACGGGGCGGCCTCGACGATGTTCGTCAACGGCGTGCCGGTCGCGAGCGCCGCCGGCATCGGCGCACCGATCCGCGATGCGAACACGCAAACGCTGCGCATCGGCAAGGGCGACGACATCGGCACCCCGATGGAGGTCTGGAACGGCAGCATCGACGAGGTGCGGCTGTGGCCGTTCGCGCGCACGCAAGCCGAGATCCAGGCGACCATGAACCAGCAGCTGGCGGGCGTGCCCGGTCGCGTGTCGACGTGGAACCTCGACGGCCACGCGTTCGACACCAGCGGCGGCCAGCACGCGGCCGTGAACGGCACGGTGGCATGGACCACCAACCCACTCGTCCTCGCGGCCCCGGCTGCCCCGACGGCGATCGGCACCAGCACGGCCGGGTGCCTCGGCGCCATGGCCCTCGCACCGACCTGCATGGCGCAGGCGAACGCGCCGTTCGCGTGGGCGTGCACGCGCACGCCGGCGGGTGCGATCGGCGTGTTCGGCGTGTCGCTCGGCACACTGCCGCAGCCGATCCCGGTGCTCGGGATCGATGTGTGGATCGACCCCACGGTGCTCGCGACGGCGACCGGGATCGCCGACGGGCTCGGCACGATGCGGCTGTCGTTCCCGATTCCCGCCGGCATTCCGGCCGGCGTGTCGTTCGCCGCCCAGACCGTCGTGCTCGACCCGTGCGGCGCGCAGGGATTCACCGCGTCGGACGCGATGTCGGTCGTCGTCGTGCCGTGATGCCGGCGACTACAGGCCGATGATCAGCTGCTGCGCGTTGAGCAGCTCGATGACGAGGCCGGAGGCCGAGCTCTCCAGCCGCATGCCCTGGAACACGATCGACGCGCCGACCCACGTCGGTGCGGCCGGCACCGCGAACGAGTAGCTCGGCCCGCCGACGAATCCGGTCGGCGACGGTGCCAGCGACACGAGCAGTTCGCCGCCGAAGAGCGGCACCGGTGCGGCGGTGCCGCCCGGGGCGTAGAACAACGCCGTCAACAGGGTATTGGGCGTCGTGGCCACGGCCCCTTGCCACGTCGTGCCCAGCACCGGCAACGTGGTGCAGGTGAACGCGGCCGGGTTGATGCCGTTGCCGTTCCACGACTGGCACACCGCGGAGTTGCTGCCGGCCGGGTTCCAGGCGAGCGAGTCGACGTTGAAGTCCGACTGGAAGTCGATCTGGATCTCGTCGCACAGCGTGTTCATGAACCCGAACCAGTTGTTGGGCTGGGTCTGGTTCCACGTGCCCGAGAACGAGTCGACGGTGACGCCGCCGAGCATCGCGCGGATCGTCGACGGGCCGATGGTCGAGATCTGGTGGTAGGCGAAGCTGACGTCGGTGATCGGCGCGCCGAACTGGATGCGCAGCGTGTTCGGCAGGCCCGCCGTGAAGTCGTTGGTCAGGAAGCCGCCGACCATGTTGTTGACCGAGCCGGTCGTGAAGTACGCGGCGTGCGAGATCGTGAGCGGTGCGAACTGCGTCGACACCGGCGAGAAGTTCGCCAGCACGTTGGCGCCGAACGTCTCCAGCACGGCGGGTGAGGTCAGGCCCTGGTTCTGGGCGATGATCTGTTGCGCGTCGGCGACGCTGGCGAGGCACGCGAACAGGAACGGGACGGCGAGGGTGCGGTGGACCATGGGGCCCGGCAGGTTATCCGCTCCCGGCCCGAGTCAACCGTGCTGTGCGGCCTTGTTGACGGCGTTGAGCCACGCCCGCACCTCGGCCTCGGTGAGACCGGCCCGCCACAGCGGTTGCAGCAATTCTGCAACTGCGTCCTTGGGCCGCGTCGCGTCGCGCCAGGCACTGCCGTCGAGCAGCTTCTGCATGGCCAGTTCGAGCCGATGCATCAGGTTCGGGTCGGCGGGCGGAGCCGCCGGCGGCACCCAACGGTCCGGGTGCTCGTGCCCGTTCGCGGCGAACAACTCGGCGGCGTAGACACACACCGCCTGCGCCAGGTTGAGCGACGATTGCGTCGCCGCCACCGGAATCGTCGACGCCGCGTGGCATCGCAGCAGTTCGATGCGGGTGAGGCCGCTGAGTTCGCCGCCGAACAACAATGTCGGTGGCCCGCGGTCGGCGACGGCGAGCGCGAGCTCGCGTGGCGTCAACACCGTCATGCCGGCCGGCGGCCGGTTGGTCGTGCCGACGAGCCAGCGGGCGCCGTCGATCGCCGCGTCGAGATCCGGCACCTGGCGCGCGCCCTCCAGCACGTCGTGCGCATGCACCGCCATTTCGCGTGCGGCCACCCACGAACCGATCCTGCTGTCGACGAGCGTCAGGCGCGACAGCGCGAAGTTCTTCATCGCCCGCGCCACCGCACCGAGGTTGCCGGCCTTCTCGGGCCGCACCAGCACCACGTGCACTTCGTCCAGCGGCGAACCGGTCATCGTCGACAGGTCCAGATCGTGCGGCGCGGCCCCTTGCGACCGCGCGCGCGGGTGTGGTGCGCAGTGACCTTCATGCCCGCACCACGCAAGCGGCCGGTGAACGACGGGCTGTCCGCCGACGACCACACCCCGAGCACGCCGTCGGGACGCAGCGCGTCGCGCAGTTCGACGAGGCCGCGGTTGGCGTACAGGTCCTCGTTGCGCGGATGCACGAGCGCTTCCGGGCCGTTGTCGACGTCGAGCAGGATCACGTCGTAGACCGCCTTCGTGCGCAACGCCTTGGCCACGTCCCCCACGACCACCTGGACGCGCGGATCGCGCAGCGGATGGCCGGCGTGGTGGCCGAACACCGACTGGTTCCACTGCACCACTTCGGGCACCAGTTCGTGCACTTCGACCACGGCGTCGGCGTCGATGCTCGCGAGCAGCTTCGCCAACGTGAAGCCCATGCCGAGCCCACCGACCAGCACGCGCTTGCAGCCGGCCCGGCCACGGGCCGCCACGGCGTATTCCGCCAGGGCCTCTTCCGACTCGTGCACGCGGCTCGACATCAGCTCGGTGCGGCCCAGCCACAATTGGTGGGCGCCGTCGTGCTCCCAGCACTGCAGGGTCGCCTTGTGGCCGGGCACGGCAGCACTCGCGACGAGTTCACGTGGTTTCATGGTTCAGGCTCCGGCGAACGGTTTGACCGCGCGCAACACGACTTCGACTTCCTGCACGACGTTGTTGTTCGAGCGCGCGACGTGGTCGATCTCGCGTTGCCGCGCCGGGTCGGCCGCGAGCCACTCGCGCCACCGCGGATCGAGCCGCTGGTCGACGCTGACGATCGCAAAGTCGATGCCGAGGTAGAGCGCCAGGGGCGTGCCGGGCAGACCCTGCTGCTGCCACTGCCGGTTCACCGCGAGGCTCGTGTGCAGGAACATCTCGGGCACGATCGGCCGCACGTGCGTCGGGTCCTGCAGATAGTCCTGGTGGCGCGGATGCGGCACGGTGATCCGAACCAGGGCGCCGTCGACGCAGACGCGCCACAGCTCCTGCAGGATGCCGAGGAACGTGTCGGTGTCACGACCGAGGTGCTCGAGCACGTGCCGCAGCACGACCTCGTCGGCAGCGTCGGACGCGAACGGCCACGGCAACCGCTCGAGGTCGACGACCTGGTCCGGCCGCGCGGCGGCGAACTTGTCGACGTTCACGAATCCGGGCAGCCGCTGGCCGCCACACCCGAGATTGAGCTTCATGCGAGAGGCCTGCCCGCGAGCAGTTCCTGGTAGATCGAGAGCAGTTCGTCGACGTATCCGGCGAACGAGGGCGGAGGCCGCAGACGGCGCTGCCAGTCGACGACCCGCTGCGGCGCGTCGAGCAAACGCTGCATGGCGATCGCCAACGCAGCCATGTCACCGGGGGCGAACAGTTCGCCGGCTCCGGGCTGCACGTACTCGGGGATGCCGCCGATGCGGGCGCCGAGCACCGGCACGCCGGCAGCCTGCATCTCGCCGATCACCTGCGGGCTGTGGTCGAGGCACACCGACGGCACCACGCCGACGTCGAAGGCGGCCACGGCACGCGGCAACGTCGCGGCGTCGAACGCGCCGTGGAAGCGCACCCGGCGCCTGGTGTCGAGACGCCGCATCGCGTCGAGGTAGTCGCGCGGCCCGTCGCCGAACACGTGCACCTCGCACTCGCCGCGCAGGGCCTGGGCCGCCCCGACCAGCAGGTGCACACCCTTGATCGGCAGCACCGAACCGAGGAATCCGAACCGCAGCGGCGTGGCCACTCCCGCAGCGCGCTGCCGACCGACCTCGGCATGCAACCGTTCGGCGCGCGGGTTCTGCAGCGGCAACACCCGCATCCACGCGTCCGGGTAACCGTGCGCGCGCAAGGTGTCGCGTACGGCCGCCGAACCGGGCAGGCACAGGCCGACGTTCTCGACCAACGCCGCACGGATGCGCTCGGCGCGGGCGACGTAGTGGGTGCCGGGAATCTCGGCGCGGGTGCAGGCGAGGCAGTTGGCGCCGTCGGCGGCGACTCCGGCACACACCTCGAGCGCGGGCAGCTGCAGGTACAGCGTCGGGCACAGCGCCCAGAAATTGTGCAGCGAACAACAACTCGCCACCCCGCGGGCCCGCACTGCTGCGGCGATTCCGGCCGACAGCCCGAGGAAGTTGTGGAAGTGCACGAGGTCGGGCCGGAACGACCGTACGGCTTCGTCGACGAGGCGCACCGGCTCTGGATCGTGCAGTTCACGCGCCGGGGCCCGGTCGTCGAGAAACGGCGTCGGCCGGTTGTGGATCGCCAGCAGGCGCACGCCGCCATCGTCGTGCGCGCGCGTCGCGTAGGGCCCGGCTCCGGACAGCGGCTCCTGCGCGGCGTAGACGACCTGCACGGCGTGACCGCGTTCGGCGAGTTCGCGGGCGATCAGGCGCGGGAAGATCGTTCCCCCACCGGTCTCGGCCCAGCCGAACATCGTCATCAGGATCCGCATTGCGTGGCGCGGGCCGCAGCCCGAGACCGCAGACTAGCCGGGACCCAGCGGCGAATCCCGTGGCCCCTCGCGGCCGGTCAGCCGCGCATGCGCGCCGCGACGACGGCGGCGACGGCGTCGCGCGCCGCGGGCAGGGCCGGCAGCTCACGGCGCTCGACCAGCAGCAGTGCCTGCAGCGACAACACGAAATGCCGCTGGTTGTGCGACCTGGCCAGCGCGGCCGCGTCCGGGGCCGCCGGCTGGGGTGCTGGCCACGCCCGGAACAGGAACGCACGCAAGCCGGCGGCATCGCAGTCGGCGCGCGCGACCAGGGAGACCACCGCCCGCGCCAGCCGTTCGTCCTCGCCGTGCACGAGCGGCGTCGCGACCGCCGCGAGCTTGGCGGCGATCGCCTCGAGCGCCTCCTTCTGCTGCGCGGCGGTCGTGCGCTCGCTGCGCAGCAGGAACTTCAGCAGATCGGCGGTGTGCGCCACCGAATGCACCCAGCCGAGTTTGTCGTCGAAGCCGCGGACATCGCGTTCGTCGCGCAGGTAGCCGAGGGCCGCCGTCAGCAGCGCCGCATGTTCGTCGGTCGACAGCCACGCTGCCTTGGCGTCCGTCGCCGCCAGCAGCGACAGCGCGAGCGCCGCGAACGACCGCCCCACCACCGCAACGGCGTCCTCGCCGCCGCTGCCGTCGAGGCCTCGGCGCAGGTTCGCGGTCCACGTCGCCAGCAGCTTGCGGCGCTCCTCCACCGGCACGCACCCATCGCGAACGAGCCACCTGGCCAGGACCGAAAACGCGAGGTCGTCGCGGACCTCGGGGTCCGGCGAGTCCAGCATGCCCGTCAGCTCGGCGAGCAGGCCCGGCAGTTCGGCCGCCGCCGGCGGCGCGGCGTCGCGCGCGAGGCACCCGCGCCAGAACTCGGCGTCGTGGGACTGGGCCGGAGCACTGGCTCCGACCACGACGAGGGCCAGCAGGCAAACCGTGGCGGACCGGCGCAGGGTGGGCATGCCGCTGCTACGCGGCGGCGGCCGACCGTGCGAGTCCGTGCGGGATCATCCCTCGCGCGGCGCTTCCTTGCTGCCGACGACGGTGAGGTTCATGCCGATCTGCACCGACATCGCCTTGCCGTCGACACTGATGACCGTCTTGCCGTTCAGGTACCAGCCGAACGAGCCGGTCGAGAACGCCTTCACTTCGGCCAGCATGTCCATGCCGTTGATGGTGACCTTCAACGGTTCGGCCTTGGCCAGGAACGCAGCCTGCGACAGCGCACACGACGATTTCGCCATGGCCACCATGGTCCGCGCAACGCGCCGGTGCGCAAGCTCGGCGACGCCGATCAGCCGAGGTACTTGCCGATCAACAGCTGCAAGCGTCGCCGCGCATCGGCCGACACCTTGTCCTTCGCCGTCATGACCGCGTGCGCCATGCAGCCCGCCGCCGAAATCGGCGGATGGGCCGCGACCAGCTTCGCCAGTTCGACCACGACGCGTCGCGCCAGGTCGACGTTCTGCTTGATGACCGCGAGCACGGCGCTGACGTCGACGTCGGCCTCGTTCTCGTGCCAGCAGTCGTAGTCCGTGACCAGCGCGATCGTCGTGTAGGCGATCTCGGCTTCGCGGGCGAGCTTCGCTTCCTGCAGGTTGGTCATGCCGATCACGTCGACCCCCCAACTGCGGTAGAGCTGCGACTCGGCGCGCGTGCTGAACAGCGGCCCCTCCATGCACAGGTAGGTCCCGCCGTCGTGCGCCGTGGCGCCCGCGGCGCGCGACGCCTGCAGGGCGAGCAGCCGCAGCGGCTCCCAGACCGGATCGGCGAAGTGCGCGTGCGCGACACAGCCGTCACTGAAGAACGTCGACTCCTGGGTGCGGCCGCGGGTGCGGTCGATGAACTGGTCGACCAGCACGAAGTGGCCAGGCTGCAGGTCGGCGCGCATCGAACCGACCGCGGAGATGCCGACCACGCACTGCATGCCGAGCTGCTTCATTGCGTGCAGATTGGCGCGGAACGGCAGTTCGTGCGGTGCGATGCGGTGGCCGCGGCCGTGCCGCGGCAGGAACGCCATGCGCACGCCCGACAGGGTGCCCGTCACCAGCGCGTCGCTCGGAGGCCCGAACGGGGTCTCCAGGACCACTTCCTGGCGGCCTTCCAAACCAGGCAGGTCGTAGATGCCCGACCCACCGATGATGCCCAACGTGTGTTCGCTCATGCTTCGTCCTCGTCGTGGTCGGGAGCGTTGTCGCCGCTCGGGCCACGGTGGAAACCACCACCACGACCACCACCATTGCCATCGCCGCCGCCGCGGAACGCAGGGCGGGGTCCGCGTTCGAACCGACCACCCGGTCGCCCACCACCGTCGCGCCCGCCGCGCTCGTCCTCGCGCTGGTAGTAGCTCGGCGCGAACAGGCGCTTGATCAGCATCGTCGCGTAGGAACCGCGCGGCAGGGAAAACTGCAGGGTCGCCTTCACTCGACCGGCGTTGATCTCGTCGGGTTCGATGCGGACTTCGCCCACATCGGTGGGCTTCACGAACGCATCGCGCGGCTCCTCCTTCCACTGCATGCCCGGCACCGTGTTCTGCACGAAGTCCTGGCGTGACAACCCGGCGTCCGCGAGTTCTTCGCGCATGCACGCGGCGAACGGCGGGCTGCCACCATCGCCGTCGGGCCCGTACAGCGGCGTGCGCATCACCTTCAGCTTCTCCTCGCGTTCTGGCGCGAGGTACTTCCACGCGAGCAGATCGCCCGCGAGGGTCGACAACCGCAGCCGCTGCGACGAATCGACGCCGCCGCGCAACAACCGGCTCACCGCGCGATTCCACAGGAACGACTGGTAGGCGAACGCCTGGATCACCCGCTGCCGGAGCGGCACGTGCTCGAGCGCCCCCCGGAAGTCGTCGGGATGCGCCAGCAAGTGCTGGAAGATCGGCTCGTAGGCCGGCCCCCGCGCGATGCGCGCGCAGGTCTCCCAGTCGCGCCAGCGCAGTTGCAGGGTCTTCTTCAGCTTCACGTCACCGGTGATCGCGACCGGCGAAGGTTCGGCGATCAGCTGCTGCAAGGCCCGTTCGTAGTCGCCGTGCAGCACACTGCGCATCGGGAACCCCTGGCCGTGGCGCAGGCAGCCGAAGCGCTGGTCGTCGAAGTAGTTGGGAAACCCCGTCTTGATCAGCGACGGCATGCTGCGGCGCAGCGTCGCAGCGCCGTGCGGCTGCAGGTCGCGAACCACGATCGTGAACGCGTTGCCCGCACTCATCCGGCTGGTGATCGGCCGATCGGTGCTGCCGACCGGCTGCAGGCGCAGGCTCGGCAGCTTGATCTCCACGGCACGTCGTTCGATCGTCACGAACTGGTCGGTGACCGCCTGCCGATCCTTCAATCCGGCGTACGCGATCGCGCTGCGGTCGACGTCGCCTTCGCGAACGACCATCGCCAACGCCTCGGGCGTCGACAGCTTCTCCTTGTGCAACAGGTGCACGACGTAGTCGCCGCCTTGGACTTCGGGCCACTGCAGCAGTTCACGGACTCGGAAGTCCTCTGGGATCGTCTTCAGTCGCACGGTCGTCTCCGTCGGTGGTCGAACGCTTCGAGCTTGTGCAGCGCCAGGGTCAGGTCTTCGGGCAACGGCGCTTCGGCGTCGACCGGGGTGCCATCGAGGTCGTGGAAGGCGATGCGCCCCGCATGCAGGAACATGCGCGGAGTCAGCGATCGCTCGACCACACCAGGACGCAATTTGTAGCCGGGCTTGAGTTGCGACAGCAACAGCGGAGCCCCACCGTAGTCCGCATCACCGACGATCGGGTAGCCGGCCCACTGCAGGTGGACCCGAAGTTGGTGGCTGCGTCCGGTGGTAGGCCGCAGCGCCAGCAGGGCGTGGCGCGCGAACGCGGCCGTCCGCACGACGTCGGTGTGCGCTTCCTTGCTGCCAGGCAAGGCCGTGGCCGAAGCGACCACCTTGCCGGGCCGACGCGGGTCGGGCCCCAACCAGGCGTCGATCGAAAACGTCTCGCCCGGCACGCCGTGCACGAGGGCGGTGTAGGTCTTCTGCACTTCGCCGTCGCGAAACAGCCGATCGAAGTGCTGCGCCGCCGCGAGCCCCTTTCCGAGCACGAGGCAACCCGACGTGTCGCGGTCGAGCCGATGCACGATGCGCAGGTCGGCGTCCGGGCGCAGCCCCGGCAAGGCGGCATGCACCGACGCGTGCGCCCCCAACCGGTCGGGAACCGTGGTCAACCCTGGCGGCTTGTGCACGACGAGGCAGGTGGAGCTCTCGAACAAGACCTCGAGCCCCCCATCCTTGCCACTGGGACGAGGCTTTGGTACCTGGCTCGCCACCACCTGGACCACATCGCCGCCGCGCATTCCGCGGTCGGCGAGGCAGTCCTCCCCGTTCACCGAAACTGCCCCCCCCTTGACGATCCGGCGCAGGTCCACCGGATGGCAGCCCGGCAGTTCCCGGGCCAGGAAGTCGAGCAACCGGATACCCCGGAACGCATCGTCGACAACCAGGGTCAGGGTGGCAGGGGCCGGCAAGGGGCGAGCACGATACGGACGGACCGAACCTGGACAACCCCCGGGGTGGATCTGATCCAAAGAACCCGATCAGGGCGCAACCTGGGTGACACCAGACCGGCTGCCCAGGCCGAGCGAAGAACTTTCCACACTCCATGCACCGCCCCGGAGGTGGACCGCCCCAACGATCCCACGACATCCCAAACGATGGACTCTCGTCCCAGCCGCGGACACTACCCGGGATTTCTGACGGGCGAATCGCCGCAATTCCCGGCACTTGCGAACCGCTGCATCGTGCAACACCCGATGGCACGGGAGTTGCCATGAAGGGGGCATGCAGAGGCCAGGCGGTTCGAGGCAGACCAGAAACCCGGGACACCCAGGCCCGGAGGGACTGCCGGCGCAGGACCGCTTGGAGTGCGAGAGAGAGAGCTGTGTGGAGCAGACACCACGCACGCGGCACCCGGTTGGCGAGACCGAGCTGCGCTGCGTTGGTTCGCGTAGTGCGAAGGGGTCGCGAACGGCGAGATTGCGGCCCTTGAACCCCTGGACCCGCGGCAACGCGGGCTTCGGCGCGGCGCGCTCGTGAGCCTGGATTCGGGGTGCGAGCCCCATTCCGCCGCCCGGCATCGCGAGGTGTCGGGCGGTTTTTTTTCGGCCTTCGGGGTCACCCGCGTGCGTCCCAACGGCCGATGGTAAGGCGACCCGATGCACTGTTCGGTCGTCATTCCATGCTGGAACGGCGCGGCGCTGACGCGCGCGTGCATCCTCAGCTTGCTGCAGCAGGTTCCCGAGCCACCGGCCGAGATCCTGGTCGTCGACAACGCCAGCACCGATGAAACGCCGCACCTCGGCGACATGCACCCGAGCGTTCGCGTGCTGCGGCAGCCGCGCAACCTCGGGTTTGCCGGCGGCGTCAACGTGGGGCTGCGCGCCGCCACCGGCGACACCGTCCTGGTGTTGAACAACGACACCCAAGCCGCGCCGGACCTCCTGCTCGAACTGCACCGGCAGCTGCGCGCCAACCCGGGAGTCGGCGCCGTGGCCCCGGTCAGCAACCACGTCAAAGGCCGGGCGCGGATCGACGTCGGCGACGCCGGCCGGACGATGGCAGCCAGGATTGCCCTCTCGGCCGAACTGGCGCAAGGCCCGGCGTTCCAGGACGTGGACACGCTGGCTGGGCTGTGCCTGCTCGCGCAACGCACGACCTTCGCGGCCATCGGCGGCTTCGACGAGCGGTTCGGCCACGGCAACTTCGAAGACGACGATTGGTGCCTGCGGGCGCGGCTGCACGGCTTGCGCCTCGGCATCGCCCGCCGCGCGTTCCTGCACCACGAAGGCCACGCGACCTTCCAGGCCTTGGGGCTCGACCTGCGGCACGAACTCGACAAGCGGCGCGCCCAGTTCGAAGCGAAGTGGCGGCACGACCCGGCAGGGCTGGCGCATCTGGCGGCCTGGCGCGGGGACCTCGCCTCCGCCGCGGACGCTGCACGCGTGGCGCGCTCCCGCTGGCCGATGTGGCTCGACGCCGACTGGCACCTCGCCAGGTGGCACCTGGCCAACGGCGAACCGGCGACGGCTGCGGCCCACCTGAAGGCGGTATTGCGCGCCTGCCCGCATCACGTCGAGGCCCGCCTCGCGTTGGGCCAGTGCCAGCTCGATCTCGGCGACACCATGGCCGGACAGGCGACGCTGGCAACCGCCGAAAGGGGCCCCCTCGACGACGGCCAGCGCCGCACCCTGCACCTGATTCTGGGCAACCACGCGTTCCGCCGCGGCGCCTTCGCCGAAGCTAGGCAGCACTATGCAGCGACGCTGGCCCAGTTCCCGGACGACGGCGATGCCCACAACGGGATCGGCCTGTGCCTGCTCGGCACCGGCGACGCCACCGCAGCCCGCCCGCACTTCGTCCGCGCCACGACGCACGGCTGTGCCCCTGCCCACACGAACCTCGGCATCTGCCAGGTCAAGTCCGGCGAACTCGACGCCGCCCGTTCCAGCTTCGCGCGCGCCGTCGAATTGCTGCCGCACGACCTGCAGGCGCGCGCCAACCTCGCCGCAGTGGCTCAGTTCGTCGCGACCTGAACCGCGCCCAGCTCGGCCCGCAGGCTGGCGACGAGTTGGTCCACGATCGCAGCCACCGGCAACGACGGCGCCCACCCGATGGCCGCGCGCAACCGCGCCAACGACGGCACCCGCCGCACCGGATCGACGAATCCAGGCGGAAACACGTCGTCGAACGGCACCCGCACGATCGGCGACCTGCTGCCGGTTCGCTCGCGCACGAGTTCGGCGAGCGCCAGCACCGAGGTTTCGAGGTCGCTGCCGACGTTGAACACTCGCCCCACTGCTCCCGGCGCCGTCGACAGATCGGCCAACGCACGAACCACGTCGCCGACGTGCGCGAAGCAGCGCGTCTGCGCTCCTTCGCCGTAGACGGTGATCGGCTCGCCGCGCAGGGCCTGGCGCAGGAACCGCGGCAACACCATGCCGTGATCGCCGGTCTGGCGCGGGCCGACCGTGTTGAACAGGCGCGCCACGACGACGCGCAGTCCACTCTGCTCAGCGTGGCCGAAGGCCAGCCATTCCCCCATCGCCTTCGCACAGGCATAGCCCCCGCGCAGGCCTTCCGTGGCCCCGGGCCGGATCGGGTCGTCCTCGACGAACGGCACCCGGCCATCGCCGTACACCTCGCTGCTGGAAGTGACCAGGATGGGCACGTGGGCCGCAGCCGCCGCTTGCAGCATGCACTCGGTGACGTGCAGATTCTGTTGCATCACGAACAACGGCTCGTTCGCAAGTCGCCGCACGCCGACCACACCCGCCAGGTGGAACACCAGGTCGGCATCGGCGCAGATTCGCGCTGCGACCGCCGGCTCGGTCACCGAAGCGATCGTGACGCGCAACGACGGACGGGCGGCCACCGCCGCCAGGTTGTCGATGCGGCCAGTCGACAAGTCGTCGACGACGTGCACCGCATGGCCACGGGCCAGGAGTTCCTCGACCAGGTGCGAACCGATGAACCCGGCTCCACCGGTCACCACGACGCGAGCCGGCCCTCGCACGAGTGGCGCCACCGGAACGGCGGCGGAATTGGCTACGGCTGGGGTTCGCAAACGGGCCATCGTACGGACGCGGCGGAGGCACCGCCGCGGTCAGCGTCGGGCTCGACACCCTGCGAGTCCATGCGACAGGGCGTTTTCCTCGGCAGCGAGCCCTGAGACGCGGCTGCCGGTCCGGCTATTCCCGGCCCTTCTGCTGCTTCAGCGCCTCGATCTGCTTGCGCAGTTCGGCCAGCTCGGCGCGCAGCGCCTGCAACTCGGCTTCGACGTCGCGTTCGCCCTGGCCCCGGTCGCGCCGAACCACCGGCGGCTTCGGCTCGGCCCTGGGCGCCTCGATGATCTCGACCGGCGGCCGCGGCGCCGGCGCCGTAGCCTCGTCGCCGCGCTTGCCGAGGACCACGTTCACGATGCGCGCGCCGCGCTCGGAACGAACCCCGATCGCAACCGTGTCGCCGGGCCCGGCCTTGCCGAGCACGCCGTCGACATCCTCCATCGAACGCACCTTGCGGTCGCCGACCTGGGTCAGGCGGTCGCCGGCCTGCAGCCCGGCCTTCTCCGCCGGGCTGCCCGGCAACACCCTGCCGATGACGATCCCGTCCTCCGTGTTGTCGATGCTGACACCCAGGAACCCCCGCTCCTTAACCGGGGTGGCAATCGCCTCGCCCGCCGGCGACGGCGCCTGGGGGCGCGACGGCCGCGCCACCGGCGGCTCCACCACCGCGACCTGTTCGGGCCGCTCCTCGAGCTTGACCATCACGACCTGCTCCTTGCCGTCGCGCCGCAGCTTGAGGCTGACGCGGTCTCCGGCCTTGCAGGCACGGATCGCGGCGATGAACGCCTCGCGATCCTTGGTCGCGACATCGCCAACGCCCAGCAGTTCGTCCCCGGCGCGCAGGCCGGCCTTCTCGGCCGGGCTGCCGGGAATGACCTCCATCACGATGGCTTCGGTACGTTCGGTGTCGAGGAAGATGCCGAGCCAGCCGTCGGCCGACGGGGCGAGCAGGAGCAACGACGTGAGGAACGTGGCGGGGATCGTCAACATGGGGGCTTGGCGGGTTCGGG
Source organism: Planctomycetota bacterium (assembly GCA_016794485.1). Lineage (GTDB taxonomy): Bacteria > Planctomycetota > UBA1135 > UBA1135 > UBA2386 > UBA2386. The sequence goes on along the minus strand of JAEUHV010000242.1, from coordinate 4,924 downwards.
GCGCCGTGGTCGGCGCATCGGTGCGGGAATTACGGGCGGGGCGCCGTGAACGACGGAGCCACCCCAACATTCCAGGATCGCCAAAGCCACCCCGAACTCTTGACCGCGTACTACCCGTTCCCTACAAGGGTCGCCCCGCCACGGGCCCCCTTCGTCTAGCGGCCTAGGATTCGTGATTCTCAGTCATGCGACAGGGGTTCAAATCCCCTAGGGGGTACCAGAACGCGGGACACGCCCGGCAGGCTCGCCTGCCGGGCGTCGTTGTTTCTGCACCGCACCTTCCGGGGCGCGGCCTTTCCCGGGTCGCACCTCGCGCCCCCTGCTCCCGTCGCTAGCCTCTTGCCATGGTCTGGCTGCGCCGCGAGGACCACGAAGATCGTGAACTGCGTTGGCTGTGCCGCTTCGCGACGCCGAGCCGTGGGGCGGCGCGTCGCCTGCCGGAAGCCGACGACGCCTTGCGCACGGCGTTCCAGCGCGACCGCGACCGTGTCCTGCACGCAACCGCGTTCCGCCGGCTGCAGCACAAGACGCAGGTCGTCGCCGCGTTCGAGGGCGACCACTACCGCAGCCGGATGACGCACTCGCTCGAGGTGTCGCAGATGGCCCGCAGCGTCGCGCGGGCGCTGCGCTGCAACGACGACCTCGCCGAGGCGATCGCCCTGGCGCACGACCTCGGCCACCCGCCGTTCGGCCACGTCGGCGAAGAGGCGCTGCACGCGGCGATGCAGGCCCACGGCGGCTTCCGCCACAACGCGCAGGGATCGCGCATCGTCGACTGGCTCGAAGACCGCTACGGCCACGGCCACGGCCTCAACCTGACTGCCGCGGTGCGCGCCGGCCTGCTCAAGGGGCGGGTGCCGGACGGTTTCCCGCTGAGTCCGGACCTCGTGCCGAAACCGGCCATGCCGTTCGAGGCGCACCTGGTCGACCTGTGCGACAAGATCGCCTACCTGAGCCACGACCTCGACGACGGCTTGCGGGCTGGACTGTTCACCGAGGCCGAGGCGGGCGAATTGCGGCTGTGGCGCGAAGCGCGCAACCACGTCGGCGCCGACAACCGCCAGAGGATCGTCAGCGAGATCAGCTCGCTGCTGATCCACGACCTCGTCGAAAACGTCGATGCCGCGATCGCCGCGGCCCCCGCCGGCAGCGCGGCTCCGCGCGTGCAGCACGGGCCGACGATGACCGTCGCGGCGCAGGAGCTGCTCGAGTTCCTGCGGGTGCGCTACTACAAGTCGCCGCGCGTCCTGACGGTGATGAACGACGGCGCCGACCGGATCCGGCGGCTGTTCGCCGAGTTGGTCGCCGACCCGCATCACCTGCCGGAGTCGGCGCGGCGGCGCCTCGACCGCGACGGGGTCGAACGCACGGCGTGCGACTACATCGCCGGCATGACCGACCGCTTCCTGCTCCGCGCGACGACCCCCTGAACCGAGCCGCGAACGGGTGCGCCGGAAAGTGCGGCAGCCCGAACCGACGTCGAGACGTCGGCCGGGCTGCGCGATGGTTACCCCGAAAGGATTTGAACCTTTACAAACAGGACCAGAACCTGTTGTGCTACCGTTACACCACGGGGCAGTAAGTTGCGGACTGGAAAGAACTTGGAGCCTCTGCCAGCCGCAGGCGGCAACCGGAGGAGCCCGGCACCCGCGAGCGGAACTGGTTACCCCGCCTGGACTTGAACCAGGAACCAACAGGACCAAAACCTGCTGTGCTACCGATTACACCACGGGGTATCGGGCGGGAGAGTCTAGCAACGCGAATCCGGTTGTAAACGACTTCCTTGCCCTGGCGCCTGCCCTCAGGCGCCGTGCTGGCCGGTCGGTGCGGCCTCGACCTCGCCGTTCTTGCCGATGCGCAGGACACGGTAGCCGCCCTGGCTGCGGAACCAGAGCGCGAGCAGCAGGAAGGCGACCGCCATCGTCGCCGGGATCAACGAGTCGACGCGCAAGGTGCGGCGATCGGCGGTCATGCTGGCGAGCACGACTTTGCGGTCGTCCTCGGTCAGCTTCGCAAAGGCCTGGGCGCTGTCGTGGATGCCTTGCCTGGCAAGGTCTGCGCGCACGTCCGCCAACCGCTTCTCCACCTCACTGCGCTTCTTGCCATCGATCCCCTTCACTTCGGCGAACACGAGCCACTGGCTCGGCTTCTCGGGTGCGAATCGCGCGTGCAACGCCGGGTCGACGGCGACCAGTTCCTCGCCGGAGAACCGATCCTTGGCATAGCCGAGGCCCGGGCCGCCGACGATGCCCGCCGACAGCATGCCGATGCCGCCCATCAAGCTGATCGCCACGGCTCCGGTGCGAGGGAACCGATCGCTGGCGACGGCGAGCATGGTCGGCCAGAAGAACGTCTTGCCGACCGCATAGATCGTCAGCGCGATCAACGCCACCGCGAACGAGTCGATACCCGCCGTCATGTTGAGCCCGACGCAAGCCAGCACCGAGCTGACCAGCAGGATCCCGACCGGCGAGAAGCCCCGCCGCTCGATCCACCCGGCGCAGAAGCGCAGGCTGAACATCACGGCCGAGGTGAATACGAACAGGATCTGGCCCTGCGCCGGCGTCAGCAGGTTCCCGGTGATGCCACTGATCCACGAATCCGTGCCGAGTTCGACGGCACCCACCATCAGGTGCAGCACGAACAACGCGAACAACATCCACGAGCCGGGCGAGAAGTTCGTGGCGATTCCGACGCCGAGCAACAACACGCCGGCGATGCCGTACGCGAGTCCAGGCGGGAAGCCCAGACTGCCCGCGAAGAACTGGCTCAACAGCAGGCAGATCACGAGCCCGCCAGCGATGCCGACGTCCTTGAACATCGCCAAGAAGCCGAGCCCACTGCGCGTCGCCTCCGATTTCGGCATGGCCTGCGCGAAGAACAACGCCCCGTAGAACAAGGTCGGGACGAGGAACAGCGCCAACTGCATGCGCCAGCCGACGCTGTCGCCAAAGCCGAGCACGATCAGACCGCCGAGCACGAGCCCAGCGGGCCAACTCGCATGCAGGATGTTCAGGTAGTGCGTGCGATGCTGGGGAAACAACGTCGCTACGAGCGGGTTCGCGACGGCTTCCAAGGTGCCATTGGCGAGGCCGAACACGAACGTGCTCCAGTAGAGCATCGACAGGGCGTTGTCCGTCCCGACAGCGAACGTCATCACCGCGGACACGACGTGCATCGCAAACGCGCCGACGATCAAGGCTCGGTAGCCGAGCAGGTCGCACACGAGGCCACCGGCGATGATGCCAAAGCAGAACCCGGGGAACCCGGCCGAAGCGATGGCACCGATGTCCGTCTCGCTGAATCCGAACTCGGCGCGCCACGTTCCGCCGAGATTCGAACGGATGCCGAAGCCGATGCCGGCGGCGAGGATGGCGAAGAAACCGGCCCAGAGCAGCCGACCAGCGTTCGGCGCAATGCCGTCGCGTTGCATGTCCATGAGGGAGAGCGGGAGTGAGGGACGAGGGAACGGACGAAAGGACGGTCGAAGGCGGCGCAGTCTATGCGGCGCAAGCACCGCAGCGCATCAACGGGCGCCGAGCACGTGTTCGACCGCGAGCTGGTTCAGCCGCACGAACCCACAGCCACGCGCGCCGGCGGCGTTCGCGTCGAAGGTCTCGTACGCGCTCTTGTCGCGCAGCAGGTCGGCGATCGTCTCGCCCTTGCCGAGCGTGCCCTGGGCGAGCTCCGGGAGGCGCGCGTCGCGCATCGCCGCCTGCACCTCGGGATCCTGGCGGAACTTCGCCGCGCGTTCGCGCAGCAGGCGATACATGCGCATGTTCGCGGCCGCCGACACCCAGACCCCGGCCAGATCCTCGGTGCGCGACGGCTTGTAGTCGAAGTGGCGCGGGCCGTCGTAGCCCGCGGTCTCGAGCAGGTCGACCAGGAAGAACGCGTTCAACAGGTCGCCGTGGCCGAACACCAGGTCCTGGTCGTACTTGATGCCACGCTGGCCGTTGAGGTCGATGTGGAACAGCTTCTTGTGCCAGAGCGCCTGGGCGATGCCGTGCACGAAGTTGAGGCCCGCCATCTGCTCGTGGCCGACTTCCGGGTTGAGCCCGACCATCTCCTTGTGCTCGAGCGTGTCGATGAACGCGAGCGCGTGGCCGATCGTCGGCAGCAGGATGTCGCCGCGCGGCTCGTTGGGCTTGGGCTCGATGGCGAAGCGCAGCGCGTAGCCGCGTTCCTTGCAGTAGCTCGTCAGGGTGTTCATGCCCTCGCGGAAGCGATCGAGGGCGGTGCGCACGTCCTTGGCGCCGTCGTACTCGGCACCCTCGCGCCCGCCCCAGAACACGTAGGTCGAAGCGCCGAGCTCGGCGGCCAGGTCGAGGTTGCGCATCACCTTGCGCAGCGCGAACCGCCGCACGCCGCGGTCGTTGCTGGTGAAGGCGCCGTCCTTGAACACCGGATGCGTGAACAGGTTGGTCGTCGCCATCGGCACCTTCATGCCGGTGGCGGCGAGCGCCTTCTTGAAGCGGTCGATGTGTTGCGCGCGCGCCTTGTCGTCGCTGCCGAACGGGATCAGGTCGTCGTCGTGGAACGTGACGCCGTAGGCGCCGAGTTCGGCGAGCCGCGTGACGATCTCGACCGGATCGAGCGCCGGTCGGGTCGCGTCGCCGAAGGGATCGCGCGCTTGCCAGCCCACGGTCCACAGACCGAAGGTGAACTTGTCGACGGAGGACTTGGACGGATTCGTGCTCATGGCGAGATCAGGAAGGGCGCTCGGGCTTGTCGCCGCTCTTGCGGTAGGCGCTCGCGGACAACCCCATCAACCGTTGGAACTGCCGCGCGAAGTCGGAATGGTCGTAGAAGCCGGACTGCAGCGCCACCTCGGTGATCGGCAGGGGCGTGCGCAGCAGCAGCGAACAGGCGTGGATGATGCGCATGCGCATCAGGTAGGCCCGCGGCGTCGTCTGGAACGTGC
>JAEUHV010000201.1 GCA_016794485.1 Planctomycetota bacterium | reverse complement strand
GACGCCAGCCCGCCGGCGGCGAGGGCCGCGGCGCTGCGCTTCTGCACGGCCCCGAGCACGTCGGCGCTGAACAAGGTGGCGAACAGGATCAGCACCAGGATGCCACCGACGTAGACGACGACCTGCACGCAGGCGAGCCAGTGCTGTTCGAGGAACAGGTAGAGCCCGGCGGTGCCGAGCAGGCTCAGGCCGAGCAGCAGCGAGGCGTGGAACAGGTTGCGCACGAGGGCCGCCCCGAGGGCACCGACGATCGCCATCGCCCCGGCAGCGACGAACAGGCAACTGGCGATCACGGGGTGCCTCCCGTGGTGTCGGGTGCGGCCTTCGGAGCGGGCGGCGGCGGGGTCGGAGCGGGCGAAGCCGGTGCCGAGGGTGGCGCCGGTGCCGCCGGGCGCGCCGGAGTTGGACCTGCCGCCGCAGCCGCAGCGGCAGCCTTGGCCTTCGCGGCCGCGGCCGCCGCGTCTTTCGCCTTCTTCTTCGCCTCGCGCTGCGCGTCGGCTTCGGCCTTCATCTCCGGCGTGTAGTAGCCGAGGCCGTACATGCCGATCAGGTGCTGGCCACGCTCGTCGATGCGCTCGTCGAGCCACGCGCGGTCGGCATCGGACAACCCGGAGCGGGGCATCGCGACGAGGCGCTCGAGCCGCTCGACGTCGTGCAGGTCGAGCCGCACGTCGACCTGCTTGCTGTTGCGGCGGAACAGGAAGCGCTTGCCGTCGTGCTGCGGCGCCATCTCGAACGTCGCCGTCATCGACAGCGAGTCGGTCGGGCAGGCGCGCACGCACAGACCGCAGTAGATGCACTTGCTGAGGTCGATGTCGAAGCGCGACGCACGCATCTTGTTGTCGGCGTCGCGTTCCCCGTCCATCTTGAAGCAGTCGACCGGGCACGCGGTGTCGCAGGCGTGGCAGACGATGCAACGTTTGGTGTCGTTGACCAGGTGCCCGCGCTGGCGGTCGCCGACGACTTCCGCCGGTTGCTCGGGGTACTGGCGAGTGACTGCGGCACCGCCGCCTTCGCCCTTCAGGTTCTCGACCAGGAAGCGCCCGGTCGTGCGCATGCCGGTCACGCACGATTGCACCGCTTCCACCACGTCGTGGATCCACGCCAGGATCATGACCGTCCTCCCGTGAGCCGTTGCAGGGCCGGGTGCACCTGGCCGTGCTTCTTCTTCGCCATCACCACGAGCCACGCACCGACTGCGACCGGGATCGCCCAGCCGACCAGGTGCCCGAGCCAACCCAGCGCCGCACGCGGCCGCGCAGCGACCCGCCCGAACGGCTCTCCGGGCTCGGTGCCGCCCGCGGCCAGCAACGTGAGGGCGATGCCGAACAGCGACACGAGGCACAACGGCACCAGCACGAGCCACGCGAGGCGCATGACCTGGTCGACGCGGTAGCGCGGCAGCGTCCAGCGGATCCACATCATCAGCAGGTAGACCGCGACGACCTTGGCGCCGAGCAGCGCCACGTGGATCGGCACTTCGAGCCACGGCGCCAGCGAGCAGATCCACTCTTCGCCGATCGGGCTCTGGTAGCCGCCGAGGAACAGCGTCGCCAGCAGCGCGCCGACCAGCAGCATCTCGGTGTACTCGGCCATCGCGAACAGGCCCCACCGCAGCCCCGAGTACTCGGTGTTGAAGCCCGACACGAGTTCGCTCTCGGCCTCCGCCATGTCGAACGGCGAACGCTGGCACTCGGCGAGGCCGGCGACGAAGAACACCACCATCAGCACGGCCAGGAACGGCGTCTGCAACGCGTTCCAGCCGAGCAGCGAGAACACACCGGGTTCGTACTGCTGGCCCACGATCGCGTGCAGGTCCATCGACCCGGACCACAGCACCGCACCGCCGACCGCGAGCCCGATCGGGATCTCGTAGCTGACGAGTTGCGCCACCGCGCGCATGCCGCCGAGCAGCGACCATTTGCTGCCCGATCCCCAGCCGGCCATCTTCAGCGCGACGACCACGATGCCGGACACCGCGACGGCGAACAGCGCCGACACTTCGGTCTCGAGCATCACCAGGTGCTGGCCGAACGGCACCACGCAGAACGGCAGGAACGCGCCCGCCAAGGCCAGGTACGGCGCCAGCCGGAAAACCATGCCGTCGGCCCCCGCGGGCACGATGTCTTCCTTGCCGAGCATCTTGATGCCGTCGGCGGCGAGCTGGCCGAGGCCCAGGCGCCGCGACACCAGCAGGATCGAGCGCACCGGCGGGAAGTTGCAGAACGCCTTGAAGACGCGGTCCTGGCGCTCGCGCGGCAGGAAGAACAGCATCAGCCGGAAACCGAAGCGCAGCGGGCCGTCGAGGCCGGCCGAGTTCGGGCCGACGCGCCGTTGGATGGCCGCGGCGATCTTGCGTTCGAGGATCTGGCCCAAGGCCGCGACCGGGAACACCAGCAACATCAGCGGCAGCACCCACACCGCGAGCACCGCGACGGACACCGCCAGCCAGCCGGGCTCGCCGCCGGCGAGCCACGCAGCGAACGTGTCGACGGCGTAGCCGAATCCGCTCATCGGTCGATCTCCGGGACGACGACGTCGAAGCTGCCGATCACCGCGACGACGTCGGCGAGGAAGATGCCGCGCATCACGTGGTGGAAGATGCCGGCGGCGGTGAACGAGCCGGTGCGGCAGCGCACCCGGAACAGCGACTTGGTGCCGTCGCTGACCAGGAAGTAGCCCATCTCGCCGCGCGGCGCCTCGGTGCGCACGTGGATCTCGCCCTTGCCCGGTTTCTTCAGCAGCTTGCCGACGTCGGCCTGGATGCCGCCGATCGGATCGTTCGGCTTCTCGGCCGAAGGCGGCAGCAGCTTCAGCACCTCGCGGCACAGCCGGATCGACTCCTGGATCTCGAGCAGGCGCACGACGTAGCGGTCGTAGGCGTCGCCGACCTGGCCCTTGCGGCCCGCGAACGCCTGTCCCACCGGCACCTGCACGCCGAGTTCGCCGTAGACGCAGTACGGCTCGTCGCGGCGCACGTCGAAGTCGACGCCCGAGCCGCGCAGGTTGGGCCCGACCAGCCCCCACGCGACCGCTTCCTTCGCCGACACGGTGGCCACCCCGGCACAGCGGTCGCGGAAGATCGTGTTGGTCGTCACCAGCTTGTTGAAGCGCACCATCTCGCGCTCGAACTGGTCGAGGAACCGCCGGATGTCGTCGATCGCGCCGTCGTACAGGTCGAACGCGACGCCACCGATCGTGACGTAGTTGTAGGTGAGTCGCTGGCCGCACAGCTTCTCGAAGATGTCGTTGACGCCTTCGCGCTGCGCGATGCCGTGCAGGAATGGCGTGTAGGCGCCGACGTCCATCGCCATGGCGCCCACCGCGACCAGGTGGCTGGAGATGCGGTTCAGTTCGGCGACCAGCACGCGGATGCACTCGGCGCGGCGCGGCACCGTGAACGTCGCAGCCGGATCGGTCTGCAGCAGCTTCTCGGCGGCGACGCAGTACGCGAGGTTCGCGTTCATCGCGCACACGTAGTCGACGCGGTCGGTGTACGGCACGAACATCGGCCACTCGACGCACTCGCCGATCTTCTCGATCGACCGGTGCAGGTAGCCGTGGTCGGGCGTGCAGGTCGCCACGACTTCCCCGTCGCTCTCGACGACGATGCGCAACACGCCGTGGGTCGCCGGGTGGTGCGGCCCCATGTTCAGCGTCATGCGCTCGCCGTTCGGCGTGCTGGCGTCGAGCGTCACAGCGGCCCTCCGCTGCGCGGCGGCGCCGCTTCGAAATGCTGGCCGTCGCGCAGGTGGGCGACGCCGTTGTAGGTCGCCGGGTACAGGTAGTCCTTGCGCAGCGGGTGACCTTCCCAGTCGTCGGGCGTCATGATGCGCCGCAGCGACGGGTGGCCGACGAAGCGCACGCCGAACAAGTCCCAGACCTCGCGCTCGAAGTACAGCGCCGCCGGCCATTCGCCCGACACCGTCGGCACGTCGCACGCGGCGCGTTCGGCGTGCACCTTCAGCAGCACCTTGTGCCGGTGCGTGTAGCTGAACAACACGTAGACGACGCAGATGTCGTCCTGCGGCGGCGTGCTCGGGTACTTCAGCGTGTCGAACGCGGTGAGGTCCGACAGGCCGTCGAACGCCAGCTGCGCGTCGGTGCGCAGGAAGTGCGCCACGTCGACGATCGACGCCTTCGGCACGCGCAGCGCCATTTGGCCGTTGTCGGCCTTCTGCACCAGCACGGCCGGGAACCTGGCCTGCACCGCCGTCGCGATGGCGTCGAACGCGAGTGCTTTCATGCCTTGCCCTCGGGCGGCTTGCCGAAGTCGGGCACCTTGCAGTGGCCGCCGAACGGCGCGTCGTGGCCGGCGACGACGTGCGGCGTGGTGTCGCGTTCGCCGAGCGTCCGGTAGCGGCGCACGCGGTCGCGCAGCGCCATCACGCCGTCGATCAGCGCTTCGGGCCGCGGCGGGCAGCCGGGGATGTACACGTCGACCGGCACGTACTTGTCGATGCCGTTCAACACCGAGTAGCTCCACTTGCTGAACGGGCCGCCGCTGTTGGCGCACGAGCCCATGCTGACGACCCAGCGTGGCTCGGTCATCTGCTCCCACAGGGTGCGCACGCGGCTCGCCATCTTGTGGGTGATCGTGCCGGCCACGATCATCAGGTCGGCCTGCCGCGGCGTCGCACGCGGGATCATGCCGAGCCGGTCGACGTCGTAGCGAGGCCCGCCGGCCTGCATCAGTTCGATGCCGCAGCAGGCCGTCGCGAACAGCAGGTAGAACAGCGAGTGTTCCTTGCCCCAAGCGAGGAACTCGTCGACCGACGACAGCACGATCTGCTCGTCGTCACGGTTGCCCGGTCGGTCGGAAGGGTTCATGCTCGATCTCCTCGGCCGGGTTCGCCGGCGACGGGTTCGACACTGCGGTCCCACAGGAAGCCACCGCGCGCCGCGACCCAGCACAGGCCGAGCGCCAGCGTCGCGACGAAGGCCAGGATCTCGAAGAACACCAGTCCGCCCTGGCCGGCCCCGAGCCAATGCAGGCACCGCGGCAGCACGGGCCACAGCAGCGCCAGTTCGACGTCGAACACCAGGAACGCCAGGGCCACCGTGGTGAACCGGTTGTTGAACCGGAACCACGCCGATCCGACCGGTGCTTCACCGCACTCGTAGGTCGTGACCCGTTCCGGCGACAGGGGAATCCGGTCGAGCACGCGGGTGATGACGCGCACCACGACGAGCGCACCCAGCACGATCGCGAACGCCAGCAAGGCCACCACGACGACGCTGCCCCATTCGCCGCGCGTCGACGACGCCGCCGCGACTCCGGACCCGACGATCATGGACGGCGACAGCGTCATTTTTGGCCAAGCAAGGTATCGAGTCCGAGGGCGCGGAACAACTCTCGGTTGCCAGCCTTGGCATCGCCCGATCCGTCCGCGGCGAGCTACTTGCCGGCCGGCGCCAGCAACCGCTGCAGGCGCAACCACTGGAACTCCTGGCCGTGCTCGGACACCTCCGGGTGCAGACCATGGCGCGATCGCGGATAGACCATGAGTTCGACCGCCTGCTTGCCGGCCCGTTGCAGTTCCCACAACAACTGCATGGTGTTCTGCAGGTGCACGTTGTCGTCCATCGACCCGTGCAGCAGCACCAGGTGGCCCCGCAGGTCCTTCGCCGCCTTGACCACGCTGCTCGCGCGGTAGCCCGCCGGATTCATCTCGGGGGTCTGCATGTAGCGCTCGGTGTAGATCGAGTCGTACAGCTGCCAGTCGTGCACCCCGGCCCCCGCCAGGCCGAGCGCGAACTTCGTGCTGTGGGTCAGGGCGTAGGCCGCCATGAACCCGCCGTAGCTCCAGCCGCTGATCGCGACCCGCGCCGGATCGCCGCCGAACTTCGCGACCACGTGGTCGACCGCGTCCTCGAGGTCCTTCAGTTCCTGGACGCCGAGCTGCTTGTAGCAGGTGCCCGTGTGCACCTGGCCGCGGCCGCTGGCGGAGCGTACGTTCACCTGCAGGATCACGAAGCCCTGCTGCGCAAGGAACTGCGAGTAGGTCGAGTGGCGCCACTCGTCGCGCACGGTCGGCGCGTCCGGGCCGGAGTAGGTCGGCAGGAACACGGGGTACTTCTGCCCCTCCTTCCAGTCCGGCGGCAACATCACGCAGGCGTCGAGCGGGTATCCGTCGCGGCCGGCGATGGTCAGGCGCTGCTTGGCGGCGAACGCGTACTTGGCGGCGGCGTCCCCCGCCGTGGACCGCCCGATCTCCTTGACGACCGCACCGGTGCCACCGTCGAGCACCTGCACGACCGGCGGTTGGTCCATCGCCGACCACTGGTCGAGCACGAACGCGCCGTCGGCCGACAGCGTGAACTCGTGCGTGCCGACGCCCGGCGTCAGGCACACGAGACCCTGGCCGTCGAAGCCGATGCGGTAGAGGTGGCGGCCGGTCGCGCCGTCCCTGGTGCCTTCGAACCACACCAACTTCCTGGCCTCGTCGACCCGCACGATCGTGCGCACCTGCCATTCACCGGCGGTGACCGTGCGCACGAGCTTGCCGCCCTGCTCGAAGTGGTAGACGTGCTGGTAGCCGGTGCGCTCCGACAACCACAGGAACGTACCGTCGGCGAGCCAGGTCGGCGGCTCGGGCCGGTTGACCCACGTCGGCGACTCCTCGCGGATCCACTTCGTCACCGCCCCGGTCGCCGGATCCACCGCCACCAGTTCGGCCCAGGTCTGGATGCGGTCCTGCAGCGTCACCAGCAACCGGGTGTCGTCCGGCGTCCAACCGACGCGCACCACCAGCACGTCCTTCGGGAACGACGACAGGTCGACCGGGACGAGCTTCTTGCCGTCGCGATGCGCGACGGTCAGCCGCGCGAACGGATTCGGATCGCCCGCCTTGGGGTAGTTGGTGACCTCGGCCTGCACGCCGCGTTCGCGCTCGAGGAACCCCTCCGGCACGTGGTCGACGACGGTGAACTCGCGCACCGGCGATTCGTCGAGCGACAGGAACGCGAGCGCCTTGCCGTTGCCGCTCCACCAATGGCCCTGGAAATCGCCGCGGCCGTACAGCTCCTCCTGGTAGACCCAGTCGAGCAGGCCGTGGAACAGTTCTGGACCACCGTCCGCGGTGACCTGCCACACGTCCTTGGTGGCGACGTCGACGACGAACAGGTCGTTGCCACGCACGAACGACACCACGCTGCCGTCGCCGCCCACGTGCGCTTCCTCTTTCTTGCCGGGGCCGGCCCCATCGCTGGTGACGCGCACGCCGTCGGCAGTCGGCGCGTCGCCGTTGCGTGGCCGGCGACGCGGCCGCTCGGCGCTGGTCTCGACGAGCCAGACGTCGCCCTCCCGGACCACCGCCGTCTTGCGCAGCGGCGCCGCGACCGGCGCCGCATTGGCCGGCTTCTTCCTGGACTCGCCGGTCGCCGGATCGAACCAGACCACCGTCTTCATCTCGGCGATCTCGACGTGCTTGCCGTCCGCGGCCCACGCCGCCGACGGGATCCGGCCCTGCCACTGCAGCGGTTTCCTGGTGTCGCCGAAGGTGAGCTTCTCGGTGCCCTGCGCCGCGGCGAACGCGGCGGTGGCGAGCACCGCGAACAGGAGAGACGAGGAACGGATGGGCGGAGTCATGGCGAATGCGCAGCGGGGCGCGGATGCTACGCAGCACGGCGGCCACACGCGAACTTGCCCGCCACCCGCTCCCGCCGCACGATGCGCCGATGCCACGCATCGTCGCCGTTCCCTCGCTGTCGCAGGCGTTCGCCAGGAAGTCCCCGTTCGACGCCGTGGTGCTGGTCGGCCACGCGCCGCTCGCCTGCGGCGGCTACGTCGAGGCCCTGAAGGCGCCGCTGCAGGGTCTGGCCGGCGCCGATGCGTCGGCGGGATCGACCTGCAACCTGGTGGTGCACGGCGGCGTGCCCGGCGGCCGCCTGGTCACGGCCCCGACCGGCCCGATCGGCCGCGACCACGACGACGTGCGCCGCTTCGCCGACGCCGCGACCAAGGGCGTGCGCCGGGCCCGCGATGCCGGCGCCCGCGCGCCGCTGCTGGTCGTGCAGAACCCGCCCGACCAGCCGGCCTTCGCCCACGCACCGTTGGTCGCGGCCCTGGCCGCCGCGGGCGCGTTGTGGGAACCACTCGAGGCGCGCGAAGCCCTCGGCGACGACGCCACGGAACCAGTGCACACGATCGGTGTGGCGACCCTGCACGGGGAGTTCGGGGAAGCCAGCGCCCGCTGGGCCACCGCTGCCGACGCCGGGCTGCGCCTCGCGCGCGACCTCGCCGGCACCGAACCGGAGCGCATGGCCCCCAAACGCTTCGCAGCGCACGTCAAGGCGGCGTTCGCGGGCAGCAAGGTGAAGGTCACCGTGGTCGACAAGGTGCCGGCCCTGGTGCGCGACTACCCGCTGCTCGCCGCGGTCGCGCGCGCGTCGTTCGGCGTGGCGCGGCATCGGCCGTGTGTCGTGCGACTCGAATACACCCCGAAGGGCAAGGTCGAACGCACGCTGCTGTTCGCCGGCAAGGGGCTCACCTACGACACCGGCGGCGCCGACCTGAAGACCGACGGCCACATGGCCGGCATGAGCCGCGACAAGGGCGGTGCCGCGGCGGTCGCGGGGCTCGTGCTCGCGATCGCGAAGCTGGGCCTGCAAGGCGTGCGCGTCGTCGCCGAACTCGGCGTGGTGCGCAACAGCATCGGCAGCGACGCGTTCGTCGCCGACGAGATCATCCCGAGCCATGCCGGCTGCCGCGTACGCATCGGCAACACCGACGCCGAAGGGCGCCTCGTGCTCGCCGACCTGCTCAGCCACCTGCGCGTCGAAGCCGCCGCCGCCGCCGCCCCGCACGTGTTCTCGGTGGCGACCTTGACCGGGCACGCCGGCCGCGCGGTCGGCCCCTACAACATCGCACTCGACAACGGCCCGGCCCGCGCCTTCGCGACCGCCGACGCGTTGATGCACGTCGGCGACCTGGTCGGCGACCCGTTCGAGGTGTCGCGCCTGCGCCGCGAGGACTTCGACTTCGTGCAGCCGCGCAGCAAGGCGGACGACGTGTTGTCGTGCAACAACGCGCCGAGTTCGGCGACCGCGCGCGGCCACCAGTTCCCGATGGCGTTCCTGTGCCTGGCCAGCGGCCTCGTCAAGCACGGTACCGACAGTGCGGTGCCGCTGCCGTACACCCACATCGACATCGGCGGCAGCGGCTGCGAGGGTGGCGACTGGCAACACGGGCGGCCGACGGGGCGCCCCCTGGTGACGCTGCTGTCCGCCCTGTGCGGGGCGATGCCCACCGCCTGACGATCACTCCGGCGCGAACATCGCCGCAAGCGATGGGGCCTCGAGCACCCGGTCGGTCCAGCGGTCGAGATCGGCCACGGTCGCCGCCCGGACCCGCGCCGTGGCCTGCACGTCGAGCGGACCGAAGCGACGCGCCAACTGCCGCAGCAGCGACTCGATCCGGCCCTCGAGCTTGCCTTCGAGCTTGCCTTCGAGCTTGCCTTCGAGTTTGCCTTCGGTGAGCCCCTGCAGTCGGCCCTTCTGGAAGGTGCGGTCTAGCGTGCTCATGATCTTGAAGTCCTCGCGTTGCAGGATCGCGGCAAAGGTCTCGCAAAGGGCGAGAGAGTCGATTTCGGTGACGGCGAGAGCATACCAGCCGATCGTGTCGATCGCGTCGGCGCCGAGCGGTGGCGCCACGCACGGCCCTTCGGCCGCATCCACGGCGCGCAACAGTTGGTGCCAGCGGCGGAACGCGGCGACGGCGCCTGGCCCGTCGCACTTGGGCAGGTGGCGCAAACACAACATCGTCAACTGCGCCAATGGGGTCATGCCCGAGCCGGCAAGTTCGGCTTCGGTGGTCGCGTCGAGGTCGTGCACCACGCATCGCTGCCGCGGCTGCACCGAAGACAACCAACCGAAGAGGCCCGCAGGCGACGCGTCGGGTCGTTTCGGTGCCAGCCACCCGTGCCGCAACACGACCGGCAGGACGAACGGCGGCCGTCCCAGCTCGCTCTGCAGCGCCCGCTGCAGGTGGATCGAATAGCGCAGCAACTGCGCATCGAGGCCTGCCGCGAACGAACTCTTGTGTTCGGTCGGCAGCACCAGGTCGACCACCTCGCCGTCGAGCTGCACCGGCACCACGAAGCCACCGTCGACCAGATGCGGCCGTGCGCGCACACCAGGAAAGCGCTCGCGGATCGGCACGAGGCGAGCCCAATCGATCGCGCGCACCAGCTCTGCCGGCAGGATGTGCCGCAACCACCCCGCCGCGTGGTGCGCGTGGTGGAAGGTGAACTGGAACAGCGTGTCGTGTGGCGTCTGCATCGGGCCCCACTCCCAAGTGCTCGGGAGGGGGCGAGACGGCGCACCTATTTCGCGGCTTCGGCGCGCAGCAACCAGGCCTGGAATGCCGGGTCGTTGCCGGCGGCGGCGACGATCTCGGCCCGCCGCGCCTGCCACATCGCATCGAGCCCGCACGCGCGCAGCACCCTGGCACCGATGCGCGCGAACGCGCTGTTCGGCGGCGATTGCCGGAACACCTCGGCGACGAGGCGGGCGTGTTCCTTCGGGATCGGCGAACCCATCTGGTGCAGCACGCACAACGACGACGCCAGCAACCAGAAGCCCGGCTGCCAGCGCGTCTCCGACAGCGCCGCGGTCTGCAGCCACTGCGTGATGTAGCGCTCCCCGTAGAGCCGCTCGCGCGGCATGCCGCCGGCCTGCGTCACCACGAGTGCGGCGTGCTGGCCCAGCCCGTCCGAGTAGCGCTGCCAGAAGCCCTCGTCACCGACCGGCGGCTTGTGCCCGGCCGGACCACCGAACACCGGCCACAACTCGGCGAGCAATTGCAGCAGCATGCGGCCGACGTCGGCCATGGCGCCTTCGGCCGCGGCGTGGCCGATGCGCTGCTTCTGGCCACAGTCGTAGACCCAGAGGTCGATGCGCCGCTTGTCGCCGTCGACGCGCAACACGCCGGTCACGAGCAACGTGTCCTTGCGTTCGCCCTCGGGCACCTGCGCGATGAGCTGCTCCTCGGGCCACGGCCGTCCCATGATCGCCCAGCCGCCTTGCTCGGCCATCGGCAATACCGCGGTGCCGCGGTGCGGCGTCGACAACCACGCCTGCTCGGCGAGGAACAAGGGCAGGCTGCGGGTCAGGCGGCCGAGTTCGTCCTCGCGCCCCGGCGGCAGGCTCTGCTGGCCTTCGACCGCCAACGAGAAGAACAGCAGCGACTTCGCGTTCGGCTGCTTTGGCGGCAGCAACCACATCGGATCCTCGAGCCCCGCGTACCAGATCGGCCGGTCGAGCCGGTAGAGCCCGATGCGCGACGTCGGCGTCATCGGGGCCGGCGGCGGCAGCTTGGCGAGCCGCATGCGGTCGAACTCGGCCGTGAACGGCTGCAGTTCGGCCGGGATCAGGTGGCCGTAGTACAGGTACATCTGGTGCAGCAGAGCCGCACCGGCCACGTCGTCCTGCTTCTGCAGGTAATGGTGCAGCAAGGCGAGGCCGACGTGCGGGTGGTGCCGCCCCGGCTGGAACCGCGGCACGATCAGTTCGGCGGTGAGATCGTGTTTTTGCAGCTGCACGAGGTCGCCGCTGGCCATGACCAACGCGTCGTTCTCGCCACCGGCATTGGCCACCACGTCACGCCAGATGCGCGTGGCCCCGTCGAGATCGCCGGTCTGCGCCAGGTGACGCGCGAGCCACAACGGCGCCCGCCATGCCGACGGCAGCGCCGCCACCTTTTCGATCTCGGCGCGGTAGCCCGCGTCACCGACCGCCTGGTGGCGGACCTGCAACCAGCCGTGCACCGCGTCGGCATGGTTGCAGTCCATCTGCAGAGCGGCCCAGAACAGCTCCTCGGCCTTGTCCCGTTGGCCGCGGCTGATCGCCAGCATGCCGAGTCCGACCTTGCTCGAAGGCGAGTTCGGTCGCTTCTGCGCCAGTTCGTGCAGGGTTCGTTCGGCGGAGTCGAGTTCACCGGCATCGCGCTGCACGATCGCCAGGATGGACAGCGCCCGCTCGACGTCCTTGTCGACCACGGTGAGCCGGATCGCCGACGGCACGAGGTCGCTCGCGAGCCCATCGCGCAGGCCCTGCAGGATCACCGCCGCCAACTGGTCGGGGTTGTTGGCGTGCTGCTTCAACAGGTCGGGCAGCACCTTCTGGCGGTACTCGTCGCGCGGAATGCGCACGCGGCGACCGAGGCCGTCGAGCACTTCGACGAACTCGGCCGGTTCCGGCTTGGCCGGGGCGGCAGGTGCAGGTGCTGGTGCTGGTGCAGGTGCAGTCGACGGCGTCGCGGCGGACGCGGGGCCGGCCTTCACCGGCGCTCCCCCCGGAGTCGCGGCTGGGGTCGGCGTGGCTGCGGACGGCTGTGCGGGAGACGGGGCGGCTGCCTTGTCGGCAGGCTGCGGGGTCTCGCCAGGCTTCTTCTTCAGGAAATCGAACAGTCCCATGGTGTGCGAACGCCGACGGCGCGCCTCGTGTACGGATTCGGGGCGAAGCAGCGTAGCGCGGCCGACCCGTCCGGGCCATGCACACGGGCAGGTCGTCGCCATTCGAGGCTCGGCGCGGCTACGCTCGCGTCGCGTGGCCCACCGCAACGGTTCCTCCTGGCCGCACCGTTGGTTCGTCAGCGACGAACCACACCGCTTCGGCAGCGGCTGGATCAGCGGCACGATCGGCGCCGTGCTCGGCCTCGCCGCCGCGGGCACAGCCGTGTGTTTGGCCTGGCCCGAGATGGCCACGATGGCAGCGCTGCGCGCCCACTGGCCCGATTGGGTGCGCCCCGCGGCCCTGGCCGCAGCCGCGGTAGCGTTCGGGCTCGGCGTCGTGTCGGGTTGCTTGCGCCGCCGCAAGACGCTCGCGGTCATCGCCCTCGGCAGTGCCCTTGCGACCTTCGCGTTGTCGGCGCTGCCGCCGCGCGAAGCCGGTACCGACCCAGCGCCCCGCGGACTCGCCATCGACGCGTTCGTGCTCAACCTGCTCGCGTACTCGGCGGTATTCGTACCGCTCGAACGGCTGTGGCCGCGGCGGGCCGACCAGCCGACGTTCCGCCCGGAATGGTGGACCGACTTCGCGTGGTTCGTCGCCAGCGCGGTGTTCGTGCAGCTGACGACGTTCCTCACGCTGGCCCCCGGCCAGATGCTCGCCGCCGTCACGCCGCTGGCGCTGGCGAGCCTGCCGTTCGTGCTGCAGCTCGCGCTGGTCGTCGTCGTCGCCGACGTGCTGCAGTACTGGATCCACCGCACCTGCCACCGCGTGCCGCTGTTGTGGCGGTTCCACGAAGTCCACCACTCGGCGACGACCATGGATTGGCTCGCCGGTTCGCGCCTGCACGTGGTCGACGCACTGCTGACGCGCGGCCTCGTCTACGCAGCGATCGCGCTGCTCGGATTCGACCTGCGCGTCGTCGCCGCCTACCTCGTACTGGTGGCGGCGCAAGCGACGTTCGTGCACGCCAACGTCGGCTGGCGGCTCGGCTGGCTCGAACCGTTCGCGGTGACCCCACGGTTCCACCACTGGCACCACGCCGAGTCTCCGATCGACGTGAACTTCGCGATCCACCTGCCGTGGCTCGACCGGTTGTTCGGCACCTGGCACCTGCCGCACGCCACCTGGCCGGAACGGTACGGCCTCGCCGACGGCCGCCCGGGGCCACGGGGCTTCTGGCGGCAATTGCTGCTGCTGCGGCGGTGATCGCCCGCGACGTGGCCGCCGGCTACAACGCGGCGATGGTCCAGTCCCTCGACGTGGTCGCGGTCCGCCGTCACTTCCCAGGCCTCCTACGCGCCGGCGGCGACCGGCCCGCGGTGTTCTTCGACGGGCCGGCCGGATCGCAGGTGCCGCGCCGGGTCGCCGACGCGATCGCGCACTACCTGCAGTTCGACAACGCCAACCACGGCGGTGCGTTCGCGACCTCGCGCACCACCGACGCGTTGGTCGCCGCGGCCCGCACCGCCTGCCGCGACTTCGTCGGCGGCGACGACGCCGAGGAGATCGTGTTCGGGGCGAACATGACGACGTTGACGTTCCACCTGGCGCGCCAGCTCGCGCGCACGTGGCGCGCCGGCGAGGAAGTCGTCGTCACCGACAGCGACCACGACGCGAACGTGATGCCGTGGGTGCTCGCCGCCGAAGCGGCCGGTTGCCGCGTGCAGCGCATCGCGGTGCGGCCCGACACCACGCTCGACCTGGACGACGCCGCGCGCAAGATCGGCCCGCGCACGCGCCTCGTCGCGGTCGGGCTCGCCAGCAACCTGTCCGGCACCATCCACCCGGTCGCGAGGCTCGCCGCCATGGCGCGCGCGCACGGCGCGCTGACCTTCGTCGACGCCGTGCATTTCGCGCCGCATGCGCGCCTCGACGTACGCCGGCTCGGCTGCGATTTCCTGGCGTGCTCGGCCTACAAGTTCTTCGGCCCGCACGTCGGGGTGTTGTGGGGCCGGCGTGTGCTGCTCGAGGAGACCGCCACCGACAAGGTGCGCCCGGCCGCGGACCACGGTGCCGAGAAGTGGCAGACCGGCACGGCGAACTTCGAGGGCATCGCCGGCACGCTCGCCGCCCTCGACTACCTGGCCGACCTCGGCCGCATTGCGCTGGCGACTCCGGACGCACCGCGCCCCGCCGCGTTCGACGCCGCGTTCACCGCGATCGAACGGCACGAACGCACGCTCGCCCAGGACCTGCTCGCCGGCCTCGCGACGATTCCCGGCGTGCGCGTCGTGGGCCTCACCGAGCCAAACCGCCTGCACGAACGATGTCCGACGGTGTCGTTCGTGCCACGTTCGCCGTCTACGCACGAACTGGCGCGGCAGCTCGCCGATCGGCATGTGCACTGCTGGTCCGGCAACAGCTACGCGCTGGCGTTGTCGCAGGCGCTCGGCCTCGAACCGGGCGGCGTGCTGCGCCTGGGCATGCTGCACTACAACACCCGGGAAGAAGTGCAGCACACGGTCGAGGTCTTGCGCGCCCTGTGCCAGTGAGCGCTTGCGCGGCAGCGGCGCGACCGTACCGTCCTTCCCCCTGATCCTGCACATCCACCCCCAACCCATCCGAAGAACCATGCGCATCCCGTTCCTCGCCGCCCTCGCGGCCCTCACCCTCACCGTCGCCACCACCGCCCAGGACAAGAAGGTCCAGGTGTTCGGCGGCAACTCGACGCGCGCGTGCAGCACCCTGGTGCTGTTCGGCGACAACCTGATGGCCGGCATCACGGTCACGCACGGCCAGCCGGAGTGGAAGGCCGAGTAC
>JAEUHV010000198.1 GCA_016794485.1 Planctomycetota bacterium | reverse complement strand
GTCGAGCACGCCGCCGCGGTGGCCCAGGCCACGGCCGAGCATGCGCGCGCCGAGCGCGTGCTCGCGTGGGACCGGGCCGAGGCGGCGGCGGCGGTCGCGGAGTGGCAACGCATGAACGGCGGCACGCCGCCGGCCCTGGTCGCGCGCGAACTGCAGGTCGCCGAAGCGCAGGCGGTCGTGCGCGCCGCGGAGGCTGCGGTGGCACGTACCGGGCAGGCCCTGGCCAACTGCATGGTGCGGGCGCCGTACGCCGGCCGCGTGCTGCGCGGCTCGGTGCAGGTGGGCGATTTCGTCGCGCGCGGCACCGTCCTGGCGAAGGTGCACGCGCTCGACGCGGTCGAGGTGGCGTTGCCGCTGCCCGATGCCGAGCTGCAGTTCCTCGATCTGCCGCAAAGGCCCGGCGACGCGGTCGGGCCCACGGTGCGCCTGCGCGCCGAGTTCGGCGGTGCCGCCGCGAACTGGAGCGGTCGCATCGTGCGCACCGCCGGGGAGGTCGACGTGAAGACGCGCATGGTGCACGCCATCGCCGAGGTCGAGGACCCGTTCGCCGGCGCGGTGCCGCTCGTGCCGGGCATGTTCGTGCGGGCCGAGATCGACGGCCACCGGATCGACGGAGCCGTGGCGCTGCCGCGCGAGGCGATGCGCGACGCCGACCACGTGTTCGTCGTCGACGGCGACGTGCTGCGCTGGCGGCGGGTCGAGGTGCTGCGGGCCGAACGCACGCACGTCGTGTTGCAGGGCGGCGTCGCGGCCGGGGAGCGCGTCGTCGTGCAGGACCTCGAAACGCCCACCGACGGCATGCGGGTGCGCGTCGCGCCCGACGAGGGCCGCCGATGAGCAGTGACCGGCGCGGCATCATCGCGTGGTTCACGACCAATCCGGTCGCGGCCAACCTGCTGATGGTCGGCATCGTCGTTTCCGGCATCGCGACCCTGCTGAGCGGTGCGATCAAGCTGGAGGTGTTCCCCGACTTCACGCCCAACATCGTCACCGTGTCGGTCGCCTATCCCGGTGCCACGCCGCACGAGGTCGAGGAGTCGATCTGCATCCGCATCGAGGAAGCGGTGCAGGGCATCAGCGGCGTGCGCGAAGTGCGTTCGACCGCGGCCGAGAACGGCGGTGCGGTCGCCATCGAGATCGAAGCGGGCGCGGACCTGCGCGCGGCGCTGGACGACATCAAGAACCGAGTCGACGGCATCGACACGTTCCCGGCCCTCGCCGAACGCCCGGTCGTGCAGGAAGTGGTCGTGCGCAACCAGGTGATCTCGATCGCCGTGCGCGGTGCGGTGCCGGAGGCCACGCGCAAGGAGCTGGCCGAACGGGTGCGCGACGAACTCACGACGCTGCCGGGCATCACCCAGGTCGAACTCGCCAGCGTGCGGCCGTACGAGGTGACGATCGCGCTCGACGAGCCGGCGCTGCGGCGCTACGGGCTCACGTTCGACCAGGTGGCGCACGCGGTGCGGCGCAGCTCGCTCGACCTGCCCGCCGGTTCGATCGAGACCACGGCCGGCGAGGTGCTGCTGCGCACGAAGGGCCAGGCCTACGACGGTTCGCAGTTCGCGGCGCTGCCGTTGCTGACGCGGGCCGACGGTACACGCGTCCTGCTCGGCGACGTCGCGACCATCGTCGACGGCTTCGCCGACCACGACCAGTCGGCCACGTTCGACGGCGAGCCGTGTGCCCTGGTGCAGGTGTTCCGCACCGGCGACCAGAGTGCGCTCGCGATCGCCGAACAGGTGCACGCCTACGTCGCGCGCACGCAGCCGGCGATGCCGGCGGGGGTGACCCTGACGACGTGGTGGGACCAGGCGCGCTTCCTCCAGGGGCGCCTCGACCTGCTGCTCGAGGACACCGGCCAGGGCTTCCTGCTGGTGTTCCTGATGGTGGCGCTGTTCCTGCGCTTCCGCCTGGCGTTCTGGGTCTGCCTCGACATTCCGGTGTCGTTCCTCGGGGCCATCGCCCTGATGCCGCTGCTGGACGTGTCGATCAACATGATCTCGCTGTTCGCCTTCATCGTCGTGCTCGGCATCGTCGTCGACGACGCGATCGTGGTGGGCGAGAACGTGCACCGCCACGCCGATGGCCTGCAGGATCGGGTGCGGGCGACGATCCGTGCCTCGCGCGAGGTCGCGGTGTCGGTGACCTTCGGCGTGATGGTGACGATGACCGCGTTCCTGCCGATGACGGCGGTGCCCGGCCCGCAGCAGAAGATCTGGCGCGTGATCCCGTTGATCGTGATCCCGACGCTGTTGTTCTCGCTGCTCGACAGCAAGCTGGTGCTGCCGTCGCACCTGGCACACATGCGGCCGGAGAACCCGAACCCGCGCGGCATCCCGTGGCTGTGGAGCCGGGTGCAGGCGGCGGCGAACGCCCTGCTGTCGCAGTGGATCGAGCGGGTGCACCGACCGTTGCTCACCGTGGCGACGAAGTGGCGCTACCTCACGGTCGCGGGCTTCACGGCCGTGCTGGTGCTGACGGCGGGTGCGGTCGGTGGCGGCCTGCTGCGCTTCCAGTTCTTCCCGCAGGTCGAGGCCGACAATGCGGTCGCCACGCTGGTGATGCCGCAGGGCACGCCGGCGGCGGTCACGCGCGCGGCGATCGACCGCATCGAGCAGGCGGCGCTGGCGGTCGGCCGCGAGTTCGGCGACGGGGTCGTGCGCCACGTGCTGGCGTCGGTCGGCGAGCAACCGTTCCGGCAGCAACAGAGCCGCAACGGCGGGCAGTCGGGCCAGACGTTCCTCGGTTCGCAGCTCGGCGAGGTCAACATCGAGCTGGTGCCGAGCGAGGAACGCACGGTGCGCACGCAGGCCGTGCTCGAGGCGTGGCGCGAACGCGTCGGCGGCATCGCCGGGGCGGTGGAGCTCACCTTCACGTCGTCGATCTTCTCCGCCGGCGACGACATCGACGTGCGCCTGTCGGCGGCCAACCTCGACACGTTGCGCGCGGCCGCGGACGACCTCGGCCGCCATCTCTCCGGCATCGTCGGAGTCGCCGACGTCGCCGACAGCTTCCGGTCGGGCAAGCAGGAACTCGAGCTCGACATCCGGCCCGCCGCCGAGACCCTGTCGCTCACGCGGCAGGACCTGGCGCGTCAGGTGCGCCAGGGCTTCCACGGCGAAGAGGTGCAGCGCGTGCAGCGCGGCCGTGACGACGTGAAGGTGATGCTGCGTTACCCGGCCGAGGACCGGGTCTCGCTCGGCGATCTCGAGTCGATGCGCATCCGCACGCAGGACGGGGCCGAGGTACCGTTCGGGCTCGTCGCCGACGCCCGGCACGTGCGCGGTCCGGCGACCATCCAGCGCACCGACCGCCGGCGCACCGTGGAGGTGACCGCCGCCGTCGACGAGCAGAAGGCGAACGACAACGAGATCGTCGCCGGCTTGAAGAACACGGTGTTGCCGGGCCTCGTCGCGGCGCATCCGGGCCTCGTCTGGCAGTTCGCCGGCGAGCAGAAGCAGCAGGCCGAGACGCTCGAAGGGCTCGCGGTCGGGTTCATCGTCGTGCTGTTCCTGATCTACGCGCTGATGGCGATTCCCCTGAAGTCGTACGCGCAGCCGCTCGTGGTGATGACTGCGATCCCGTTCGGCGCGGTCGGGGCGGCCGTCGGCCACGTGCTGTTCGGGCTCGACCTGACGATCATGACGATCTTCGGGCTCGTGGCGCTCGCCGGCGTCGCGGTGAACGACAGCCTGGTGCTCGTCGAGTTCGTCAACCAGGCGCGCGCCGCGGGCGCGTCGCTGCTCGATGCGGTGCGGCAGGCGAGCATGATCCGGTTCCGCGCGATCCTGCTGACCTCGGGCACCACCTTCGTCGGGCTGCTGCCCCTGGTGCTCAACAAGTCGGTCCAGGCGCAGTTCCTGATCCCGATGGGCGTCGCGGTCGCGTTCGGTTCGGTGTTCGCCACCGGCGTGTCGCTGCTGCTGGTGCCGTGCCTCTGCCTCGTGCTCGACGACGTGCGCCGGGTGCTGCGGTTCGGGAGGTCGTCGCCCAGCGCGTGAGCGTCACGGCAACGGCACGTCGAGGTCGCGCAACACCTGCGCCAACGCCAGCAGGGGCAGGCCGACGATCGCGGTGTGGTCGTCGCTGTCGATGCGCGTGAACAGCGTGATGCCGAGCCCTTCGATCTTGTAGCTGCCGGCGCAGTCGAGCGGCGACTCGGCGGCGACATAGCGTTCGATCTCCCGCGTGTGCAAAGGGCGCATCGTCAACGTCGTCGTGTCGACGAACTCGCGTTCGCCGCCCGGATGCACGACGGCGACCGCGGTCAGCAGCGTGTGTGTACGTCCGGCGAGCCGGCCGAGCTGCGCGTGCGCCGCCGCGACCGTGCCCGGCTTGTCCAGGATCGTGCCGTCGACGACCGCCGCCTGGTCGCTGCCGACCACGATCGCGTCCGGGCACCGCGCGGCCACCGCGCGCGCTTTCTGCCGCGCCAGTTCCTGCACGACGGCCAGCGGTGCCAGGCCCGAACGTTTCACCGCGTCCTCGTCGACACCCGGGCGCTCGCAGCGGAACGGCAGGCGCAGCCGCTCGAGCAGCAGGCGGCGGTAGGTCGAAGTGCTGGCGAGCACGAGGTCCATGGCCGCAGCCTACGGCGTTCCGAGTGGGGTGCAGCTTCGGCAGCGAGCGAAAATGTGGGCTGGCCCCCGGCGTTGCCCCCTGGCCTGGTTGCGGCGTCTCCCTACTCTTTTTCCCGCCATATGAAGATCGGATCCATCCTCAGCTGCAGTGTCCTGTTCCTCGGTTCGCTCGCCTTCACCGATGGCGACCGTTCCGCTGGCCCGTCGGCCGCGCCCGCGACCGTGCCGGGCCAGGATCCCAAGCCCCTGCCGCGCGTGCGCATCGACTACGAAACGGTGAAGCGCCTGTTCGGCAAGGATCCGACGGCGGACGAAGTCGACAACCCGAGCACGCCGGAGAAGGTCGCATTGGGCAAGTTGCTCTACCACGACGCGAGCCTGTCGAAGAACGGCAACATCAGCTGTGCCAGCTGCCACGACCTCGCCAACTACGGGCAGGACGGCAAGCCGACGTCGCCCGGAACCGACGGCAAGAACGGCGAGCGCAACACGCCGACGACCTGGAACGCGTTCCGGCAGTTCCGCCAGTTCTGGGACGGGCGCGCGGCGACGGTCGAGGAGCAGTCCACCGGGCCGGTGTTGAATCCCGTCGAGCACGGTCTCGCCGACGAGGCGGCGATCGTGGCCAAGCTCAAGGCGAAGCCCGAGCTGGTCGAGGCGTTCGGCAAGGCGTTCCCCGGCGGCGGCGATGCGGTCAGCGTCGCGAACTTCAAGCTGGCGGTGGGTGCGTTCGAGCGCACGCTGGTGACGAAGTCGCGGTGGGACCAGTACCTCGACGGCAACCAGAAGGCGCTCACCCAGGACGAGCTGTTCGGCCTGAAGGCGTTCATCGACGTCGGCTGCATGACCTGCCACGTCACGCGACTCGTCGGCGGGCAGATGTACCAGAAGACCGGCACGCTGAAGCCCTATCCGTCGAAGGACGAGGGCCGCATGCAGGTGACCAAGAGCGAGGCCGACAAGTTCATGTTCAAGGTGCCGTCGTTGCTCAACGTCGAGAAGACCGCGCCGTACATGCACGACGGCAAGGTTGCGACGCTCGAGGAAGCGGTGACCGTGATGGCCGACATCCAGCTCGGCCAGAAGCTGACCCCGGACCAGTTGCGCGGCATCGTCGCGTTCCTGAAGTCGTTGACCGGCGCGCTGCCGGCCGACTACGCGCCGAAGAAGTAGTCGTTCGCCGGCCGCCTCGCCGCTCATCCCGCAGCGTGCGCGAGCATGCGTGCGTAGGCGCCACCGCGCGCGACCAGTTCGGCGTGCGACCCGGCTTCGACGATGCGGCCGCCGTCGAGCACGAGGATGCGGTCCGCGGCGCGCACGGTCGAGAGGCGGTGGGCCACGACGAGTGCGGTGCGACCGCGCAGGGTCGCTTCCAGGGCGTGTTGCAGGCGCGCTTCCGAGGCGCTGTCGATGCTGGCGGTCGCTTCGTCGAGCACCAGCAGGTCGGGCTCGACCACGAGCGCGCGCGCGAACGCGAGCAGTTGTCGTTCGCCCTGCGAGAACGTGCCGCCGCGTTCCTCGACCGGAGCCTGCAGCCCGAGGGGCAACGCGCGGACGAAGCCGGCGGCGCCGACCGTCTCGAGCGCCCGCCACACGCGGGCCTCGTCGATGCCGGGATCGAACAGCCGGACGTTGTCGAGCACGGTGCCGGTGAACAGGAACAGGTCCTGCGCGACGAATGCGATGCGGGCGCGCAGATCGCCGAGCTCGAGGTCGCGCACGTCCACACCGTCGATGCGGACGGCGCCGCCGCCGACTTCGCGCAGGCGGGCGACGAGCGTGAGCAGCGTGGTCTTGCCGGCTCCGGTCGGACCGACGATGGCGATCGTCTGGCCCGCTTCCGCCGTGAAGCTGACGTCGTGCAGCACCGGCTTGCCGTCGCCGTAGGCGAACTGCACACGGTCGAACTCGACCCGCGCACGGCCGCGGCGTGGGCTGCGCACGGCGGGCTGGCCGTCTCGCCTCGGCGCCGGGAAATGCGGTTCGGCCAGGATCTGGAACACCCGCTCGCAGCTCGCAAATGCCGCCTGCAGCACGTTGTACTTCTCGCCCAGCTCCTTCACCGGCGCCGACAACAGGCCGTAGTAGAGCCAGAACTGCACGAACTGTCCCGGCTGCAGCGTGCCGTCGAGCACGGCCGAGCCGCCGAACCAAAGCAGGCCGATCGTGGTGGCGCGCAGGGCGAAGTCCACCAGAGCGAAGAACACCGAGAAGTGCAGCACGGTCGCCCGCCAGGCCACGGCGGTCTCGTGGTTGCGTTCCGCGTAACGTGCCGCCACGGCGTGTTCGCGGCCGTAGGCGCGGGTGGTGCGGATGCCACCGACGAGCTCGGTGCCGTAGGCGTTCTGCAGGGCCAGCCGGCTGCGAACCGCGCGGTAGGCCCGCTGCGCGTTGCGGCGGAACACGACGCTGATGAGCACCACGATCGGCGTGGTGGCGACCGTGAACAGCGCCAGCGGCACGTCGAGGAAGAACAGCACGACGAGCACGCCGACGATCTTGAGCAGGTCGAACACCGACTGCAGCACGCCGGTCGCGATCAGCTCGTTCAGGTTCTCGACGTCGCTGGTGACCCGCGTCGTCAGCTTGCCGGCGGGGTTGCGTTCGTGGAACCCGAGGCTGGTGCCGAGCAGGTGGTCGAACAGGGCGCGTCGCACGTCGCGGATGACGCGTTGGCCGTTCCACGCGGTCAGGACGCCGTAGACGTAGCCGAGCAGCGCGCCGCCCAAGGTCGTGCCCAGGAAGCCGAGGCCGAACCACGCCAGGCTCCACAAGCGCTCGGTGCGTTGTTCGCCTTGCGCGCGCATCGGCCCGTCGATGGCGAGTTGCAGCAGCTTCGGCCCGAGCAGTTCGAGCACGAACGACACCGCCAGGATCGCGAGGCAGGCGGCGAATCCGCGCCGGTACGGCCGCACGAACGGCCACAGTTGTCGCACGAAACCGAACTGGAAGCGTCCCTCCGGCACGTCGTCGGCGTACGGATCGCTCACGAGGCACCTCCGGTGCCGCCTTCGAGGGCCGCGGCTTCGGTCTGTCGGCGCCAGGCCGCCGCGTAGGTCCCACCTTGCGCGAGCAGGGTCGCGTGGTCGCCGCGTTCGCGCACTTCGCCGCCGTCGAGCACGAGCAGGAGGTCGGCGTCGGCGACCACCGACAGCCGGTGGGAAGCGACCAGCACGGTGCGGTCGCCCCGGGCTCGGCGCAGGCCCTGCAGGATGCGTTGCTCGGTGATCGTGTCGACCGCCGAGAGGGTGTCGTCGAGCAGCAGTCCGCTGCGGTCGGCCAGCAAGGCGCGCGCCAGCGACACCCGCTGCTTCTGGCCGCCGGACAGGGTCACGCCGCGTTCGCCCACCACGGTTTCGAGCCCGTCGCGCAGCGCCGGCAGGTCCTGGTCGATCGCCGCGGCCGTCACCGCCGTGGCCAGGGCGTCACTCGCGGCGTCGTCGGCGGCGAAGGCGACGTTCCTGCCGACGGTGTCGCTGAACAAGAACGGTTCCTGCGCCGCCAGGGCGAAGAGACGGCGCAGGGTGGCGGGCTGCACGTCCAGCACGTCGTGGCCGTCGACGAAGATCGTGCCGCGCGGCGGGTCGTAGAACCGCAGCAGCAGCGCCAGCAACGTCGACTTGCCGCTGCCGACCGGACCGACGAGGCCGAGCTTCTGGCCGGGCTGCAAGTGGAACGAGACCGAACGCAGGGCGGGCCGTTCGCTGCCGGGATACGTGAAGGTGAGGTCCTGGACGCGCAGGTCGCCGCGCAGCACGGGAGTGGTGCCGAGGGCCGGCTCCGGTGCCACTTCGAACAGCTCCTCGATCCGGATGCCGGCGGCGAAGGCCCGCGGCATCGTCGCCAGGGTCCAGCCGAGGATCTCCAGCGGGAACGTCATCAGGCCGAGATAGCCGGTGAACTGGAACAGCTGGCCGACGGTGATGCGTCCGTCGATCATCTGGTAGCCGCCGACGACGAGCACGCCGAGCAGGACGAGCCCACTGGTGGAGTGCGTGACCGCGTGCATCGCCGCGCGCAGCCGCGACAGCCGCAGGTTGGCGAACAGGTAACGCCGGCCGTGTCGCGCCATCGCCGCACGTTCGCGCGCTTGCAGGGTGAACTGCTGCACCACCCGGATGCCGGCGAAGTCCTCCTGCGCGCGCTGCGAGACGGCGGCGATCTCCTCCTGCGAACGCTTGCTCCAGCGGTGCAGGCGCGGAACGAGGACGCGCATCACCGCGAACAGCACGCCGAAGCCGCCGAGGCTCGCCAACGTCACCGGCACGTCCATGCCGAGCATCAGCCACAGCCCGGCCGGCAGCAGGCACAACGTGCTGCCGCCGTGCAGCAGCAGCGGCCCCATCACGAAGCGAACCAGTTCGACGTCCTGGGTCAGGCGGCTCTGCACGTCGCCGGTCCGCGCCTTGTCGAACCACGCCACCGGCAGCGTCTGCAGGTGCGCGACGAGGGAGTTCTTCAGCCGTTCCTCGACGTGGCGCGACACGTCGATCAGCGTCTTGCGCGACACGTAGCGCGCCGCACTCTCGATCGCCGCGAGCAGCATCAGGAACCAGCAGGTCGAAGCGAGCGTCGCCTTGCTGCCGCCGTGTGCGATCTCGTCGAGCACGGTGCCGAGCAGGTGCGGCATCCACAGGGTGGCGGCGGCGTGGACCGGCACCAGCAGCGCACCGACGGCGACGAGGCCCCAGTGCCCGGCCATCAGGGCGAGCGGGCGGCCGAAGGCACGACGTAACGAACGCACGGTGGACAGGCGGCGCAGCATCGGGGTGCACCCGCGGTGTTGCAAATCCCGACAGCGCGTTCGCATCGCTCCGGTCGCAGGGTGAGACGGCGTCTGCGGGCGCATCACGGGCGGACCCGCAGGCAGCCGATAACCCGCCGACCATGCCGAAGTCCGACCCGGAGAATCAGCTCATGCTACGCGGCAATCCAAGGCATCAGGCAGGCTTCACCTTCGCCGAGCTCGCCTTCGGCTTCCTCATCCTGGTCGTCAGTGCGGCGGTCCTGGTCAACCATCTCGCGGTCAACTACCAGACGACCTCGACCGAGCGCGACCGCGTGTTCGCGTTCGCGAAGTGCCAGGCGATGTTGTCCGAGATCCAGACCTACGTCGATCGCGGCGAACTGGAGGCGGTCGACCTCGACGTGCTCGACGACGGCGTCACCAACAAGGCGACGTTGTCGATCCAGGAGGACTCGACCGGGACCATCATCGCGCCCGACCACGTCGTCTCCGGCAACATGCAGCGCGACGGCCAGTGGTTGTGGTGGCGGCGCATCACCGTGCAGCCGTTCGCCGGCGTCAACAACCGCAACGTGCGCTACGTGACGGTGCGCGTCTATCGGCGCGACAACAAGGGCGAAGACCATGCGCTCGCCGACCTGTCCGCGGTCGTCAACTCGGCCGGCGAGGCGTTCCCGGCCACGCAGGTGCTCGACATCTACCTGCTGGCGATCGACAACATTCCCGGCTGGTGGGTCTTCATGGACTCGATCCAGCCGTTCGTCGAGTCGATGCTGACCGACCTCGAGACCCGCAATCCGGGCCTCGAGTTCCGCTCGCACTGGATCACCAAGGCCGCGTACGGACGCAACCCGACCTACCGGCCGTACACCAACGACGAGACCGACAGCTACGCCGTGATCCCGGGCGTCTACCACTACCCCGGCAAGATGCCGTCGGGCAGTGCGTCGGCGTACTACTACGTGCCCGACAACATGCGTGCGCGCATCAACTGCGACGGCACCGAGCGCAACGGCTACGACAGCGACCTCAATCCGTACCCGTACTCGATGGCGGACTTCTTCAACCACGCCATGCGCTATCCGGACGAACTCGCCCTGTGGCAGGCGAAGGTCGCCGCGATCGAAGCGCGCGAGGCGGCGATCGCCGCCGCCCAGTTGGCGGGCACCACGCCGCCGGCCGAGCTGACCGACATGTCGAAGGAGCCGACCTACCGGATCCTGCTCGAGCAGATGAACACGGATCCGAACCGCTACAAGAACGCGTTGGTCGTCAACCTGCACGGCGAACTCCTGCCGATGCCGGCGATCCGCAACTACAGCGACGCCGCCCGCAGCCCCATCACGTATCCCAACCTGCGTGTGGTGACGCATCCGGAGGAGTTGCGCACCAAGAACAAGCAGTCTGGAATGACCGATCCGCTGCGGTTCCGCTGCTACGCGTACAACTACCGCACCAGCGCCTCGGCCGCTCCGTCGATCCCGGCGCCGACCATGGCCGATCCGATGGTGGTGGAGGTCGTCGGGATCAACCTCACCGACGCATCTGCCCCGACGCGGCTTCGCGCGGGCGTGACCCTGCAGAACCTGCCGGGCGGCCTGGTGGTCGACGGCACGTCCAACTACGCCACGACGTGGCAGACCGCGGCGCACGAGCTCGATTCGCGTGACACCCTCGAGATGTACTACAAGGCGGAGTGGGTTCCGCCGGACAGCGGTGTCGACGGGTTCACCCGCGTCTACCTGTTCAACACCCCGACCTCGTGCCCGTCGGACGGCACCGGCCGCGGCCTGCCGAACTCGTCGCGGGCGCGGCTGTACGAGATGGAGTACGTGCCGTGCCCCACGGTGCTGGCGAGCAGTGTGCCGAGTTTCACCGGGCGCGACCTCACCAGCACCGACACGCTGCGGCCGAAGAACACGGCCCGCTGGACGCTCGAACTCGACTCCTCGGTGCTGACCGGCGACTGCTTCGTCCACGCCGACGGCAGCGGCAGCTACAACCCGCCCGGCGACGTGACCGTTCAGGTGCGCACGCGCATCGCGACGGGGTACTCGCTGGGGGACACCGGCTGGCAGAGCAGCGGCACGGCGTTCGGCGCGACGCCGAGCGACGCCGACAACATCGAGAACCTGTCCGTCACCTACGCGTGGTGGACCGACCAGGCCAACGACGTCCCGATCACCGAACGTTCGCAGTTCAACGGCGATCCGCGGCACCTGCCGTACAAGGACTGCTTCACCGGCGGCGACGACTTCCCGAAGTCGTACAACTGGTACCACGACGACCTGAACAACAACTCCGTCTCGGCGACCGGTGACGTCACCTCGATCTCCGTCACGGAACTGCGCGACCACTGGGGTGCGTCCGGCAGTCTGCTCGCCTGCGATGCGGCGCGCTACTACCAGCTGCTGCGGGAAGGCCTGATCGCCAGCAACTGCGTCTACACGACGCTGACCGGCTGGTCGTACTACTACCTCGGCATCGGCAACGACATCGGCTACGACTCGGCGAACGGCTACGCGAACTCGATTCCGAGCAACCAGGTGCCGCACGGTTCGACCGGCAACGGCTACATCAACACGATCACGACGGCGCGCAAGTTCGTGCGCCAGAGCGGCTCGAACTACTGGTGGGGCATGCCGTGGCTCGGCGAACTCGCGCCGGACGCGCTCTACGCCTCGCAATGGGTCACGACGTCGGGTGGCGTGCAGACCGTCGCCGGCAACCTGACCGCCGGCACCAGCTCGAACCAGTTCTACCAGCAGGCGTGCCGCACGGTGTACTCGGGCAGCGGCCGGCAGGCGTACGGCACGTACATGTACGACAGCCAGCAACGCACCGCGAGCTACGGCTGCACGAGCTTCTTCAACATCGGCACGTCGGCGTCGACGTTCCAGCACTGGGGCGCGACGGCCAACTACAACCTGACGACCACCGGCACGCAGCTGGCGAACAACTACAACATGACGGTGCCGAGCCCGGCGCCGTTCACGCGGCCGTTCAAGATCAACATGGCCACGGGCGTCGCCCAGCACTGGAGCTACGCGCCCTACGACACCAAGAACAACGGGACGATCTACAAGGAGTACTACAAGTCCGGCACCGACCTGGGCTCGGCAGTGGTCAAGCTGGCGAACAGCACCAACACCAACGCCGCCTACGTGGTCGTGAACGGCATCAGCAACGCCGTCGACAACGGCACGACCTTCATCGCCAAGTACTCGCTGCTCACGCTGGTGCACACCCTGTTCGAGGCGGGCGCCACCAGCAACACCATGCGCATCAAGCAGCTGCCGCGCATGGAGATCGAGTCCCCGACGGACATCACCGAACTGGAGAACCCGAGCACCATCGAGATCCAGTACGGCGTGCAGTGGCTGCGTTGGGACGGACTGCCCTACGCGAGCACGGGCACGTTCACGGAGAGCGAGTCCGATCTGCGCTACGTGATCCAGTACAGCCGTGACGGCGGTACCACGTGGCTCTACGTGCAGGACGACACCACGGCGACGCCGGGCGAGCTGCCGACCGACACCGCCTACATCGTCGACGACGCCGGCGCGGGCGTGGAGACGTTCGACTGGGAAGTGCCGGTCGACGACTTCCCGGAGGGCACCTACATGCTGCGCATCGACTGCTTCCGCAACGGCGCGCAGGTGCACTACTCGACCCACCAGACCCGACTGTTCATCCAACGCTGAGCCATGACCATGCGCACGTCCAAGCGTTCCGCCCAGGCGGGCTTCTCGATGGTCGAACTGGTCGTCTCTGCCGCCCTGCTCGGGGGCCTGGTGTACGCCGTTTCGGTGCTGTCGCT
This sequence comes from Planctomycetota bacterium, assembly GCA_016794485.1. Lineage (GTDB taxonomy): Bacteria > Planctomycetota > UBA1135 > UBA1135 > UBA2386 > UBA2386. The sequence continues at coordinate 2,947 of JAEUHV010000198.1, read as the reverse complement.
CAGCGGCGGCGAGGCGCAGGAATACGCCCGCCGGCTCGGCCGCGTGACCGAGATCACGCACGACCTGCTCGACCAGATGCGCACGGAGATGGTCTCCAGCGTGCGCATCTTCGGCAGCGACGCGGAAGGCGTCGCCAACCTGGCCGTGCTCGACCTCGACGGCGCGCCGACTCCGCTCGCCGACATGCGGCTGCCGACGATCACCACCGGTGCGTCGTTGCGGCCGGACTCGTCCGGTGACGAGATCACCGGCAACTCCCTGTTCTTCACCAAGCTCGCCTGGAGCGACCGGTTCGTGTGCACGAGTGGCGGGGAGTACTACGTCGACGTGTTCCGCTGGGTCTACTACTACCTGACGCCCGAGGGCGCCGGGCCGTCCGCCGGCAACCCGATCGGATTGAACATCGTGCGCATCGAGAGCGAGCCGCTCGTGGACGCGTCGGGCATCGAGCGCATCACCAATTCGACCGACCAGCGCGAGGTCCTGGAGCATCTGGCCACCGCGAGTGCGGACGCGAACGGCGACACCCACGTGGAGTGCGAGATCGTGTGGCGCAAGGGCGCGTTGCCGTCGGTGCTCGGGACGCTGCGGCAGATCGACGAGACGAGTTGGAGCTTGAGCAACTACCCGATCGACCCGCGCCAGGATCCGTTCGAGGTCGAACGCACGACCGAACTGGTGCAGGGCCTGCTCAGCTACCGGCACCACTCGATCGCCACCAACTACGCCCGCTCCAGCTTCGGCACCGGCCGCTACGGCCTCGCCACGAACTCGGGGGGCGGATTCCCGCACGGCTTCGAGGTCCAGGTCGTGGGGCCGTCCACGGCCCGCCAGACGGTTCTGCACCTGGTGGTCTGCAGCACCCACCTCCGCGGCCAGTGGGCCTGGAGCCGTGAGCAGGTCGTGGTCGACACCCGCGACCAGTAGGCCCGGCCCCGGGTGGCACCCGGAAGCCGATCCGGCGGTGGGGGCGGGGTCCTGGTTCCAGGGCGGATGGGCAGTTGATCGACACCCCCCCCGTCCCTACACTGCTCGGCCCTTCCGGCCCAACCCCAAGACCGAGACCCCAATGGAACAGAGCCTCCCCCAGGAGCTCGTCAAGCAAGTCGGTGGTTCGTTCCGAATCACGGCCCTGTTGCAGAAGCGTGTGCGCGAGCTGGTGCGCGGCCAGAAGCCGTTGTTCGAAACCCGCGAGCGCAACTACATCAAGATCGCCAGCGAAGAGTTCAAGCGTGGCCTGATCGAGCTGGTCGCCGACGAAGAGCAGACCGGCCCGACCAACATCACCGTTTGATCTGCCCCGCCCGAGAGGGCGGGCAGTATCCGTGATACCAGTGCCGCCGCGACGCGGGGGCCGACTGCTGCGAAGGAACGCAGCGACCCCGCTGTGGCGGCAGCGAGGCTGCCCCGCTCAGGCCAGACGGCCTCGCCGCTCGCGTTCGATGGACTCGATCGCGGTGAGCAGTTCCTGGGGCGTGCGCGCGACACCCTTCGCGGTCTGCCCCACGGTGAGCCATGCCACGGGCGCCGCCTCGGCCTGCAGGCCGCTGCGCCGGAGCAGGATCGGGTCGCGAACGGGGTCCAGCGTCTGCACGATGCGCGACGGCACGTAGGTCGACAACGCCGTGCGGCGCAGCTCGGCCAGCTCGGCCGAGTCGCGGTCGCCGACGATGGTCAGGAACAACGGCTCGTAAAAGATCAGGTCGACGGCGCGGCCGAAGCCGGCGACGTAGTAGCCGTACTCCTTGTAGTCGTCGACGAACGACTCGAGCGCCTGCACCGCTTCGCCGTAGAACTCCGGGCGCCGCGACAAGTAGGACAGCCGCACCAGCGACTCGGCCATCGTCGCATTGTCGAGGATCGAACGGTTGCGGCGTCGCATCGAGCCCTGGTTGCCCGGGTCGTGCAGGATGTCGTAGAAGCCGCCGCTCGGTGCCTTGTGGCGTGCGATGGCGCGTTCGGCGATCGCCTCCGCCGGCAACAACAGGTCGGCGTCGCCGGTGTTCTGCGATGCGTCGATCAGGGCTCGGATCAGGTGGGCCTGGTCGCCGAGCAGGCCGGGCAGGTGGTAGGTGCCGTCGTGGTAGTGGTAGACGTCCTGCCGGTCCCACAGGTTCTCGAGCAGGAACTGCAGCGTCGCCATCGCCTGCGCCCGCCAATCCGGCCGCGACAACACCGCGGCGGCCTTCAGCAGGCCCGACACGGCCAGTGCGTTCGCATTGCAGTAGACGGTGCGGTCGAGGCTCGGTGGCTGGCGGCGGGCGCGATCGGCGGCATCGCCCGTGTAGTAGTCGCCGTCACCGTCCTGGCTGCCGGCGAACGCGCCCGTGTGCGCGTCGCGCATCGTCGTCAGCATCCACTTCACGATGCCTTCCGCGGTCGCGCGGTAGGCCTTGCCGCCGAACACCTGGTAGGCCTCGAGGTAGGCGCGCAGCACCAGCGCGTTCTGGTCGAGCAGTTTCTCGTGGTCGGGGGTCTGCCAGTCGGGCGTGCGCGAGAACCGGAAGAAGCCGCCGTCGACGATGTCGTGCAGCGGGCTCTCCATCATGCGATCGAGGGTCAGCGTGACCACTTCGCGCATGCGTTCGTCGCCGCGCTTCATCACCTGCACCAGGGCGAAGTCGAGCGCTTCGGGGTGCGGGAACTTGCTGCCGGTGCCGAACCCGCCGTGGCGATGGTCGAACTTCTCGTAGATGGCGTCGGTGATGTCGTCGACCATCTCGCGGCGCAGGCGCCCGCGCGGCGCTGCCGGTTTTTCGCCCTGGTGCGACCACAGTTCGCGCAGCCCGGCGCGGATGTCCTGCTTGTCCTTCACCCAGGCGGCGCGCACCCGGGTGAGCCGCTGCTTGAGTTCCTCCGCATCGAGGAAGTTGTCGTGCGCGATCAGCTCGCCCTCGGGCGTCAGCCAGGCGATCGTCGGCCAGCCGCCGGTGCCGAAGCGCTGGT
>JAEUHV010000195.1 GCA_016794485.1 Planctomycetota bacterium | reverse complement strand
GCTGCCGCTCGCGGCGCTGTTCGCGACCGCGCTGCCCGGCTGCACGCTGCACGTGCAACCCGACTACGTGGACTTCGTGCTCGCCGCGAACGGTGGCGCCGTGGCGCAGTTCGCGCTGCCCAACTCGGCCGCGCTCGCCGGCGTCGTGTTCCACCACCAGATGGTGTCGATCGCGCTCGATGCGACGCTCGCCGTCAGCGCAACCAACTCGCTGCAGCTCACCGTCGGCACGTTCTAGGGCCAAGCGGCCGCCGGCGCGAAAGCACCCGCGTGGGGCCCCATCCGTCGAAGCATGCGAGGTGTCCACACCGTCGCCGTGGACGTCCGACCACGGCTGCCGGCCCTCTAGGCGAACACCTTGCACGCTCCGCGAAATCCCCTGCCGACGCGTCGCAACGCGGCACCGCTTGGAGTCTACGGCTGCGGTGCCCGACGCGCCGGGCACGGATGGGGCCCACACGGGTGCGTGCCGGAGAACAAGCTGTGTGCCACGGGCACGAAATACTGAGGTCCCGGGCGTGGGCCCGGATCGATGGGGCTGCGGCCGCACGCGGTGGGCACGGGACGACCATGCGCGCATCTGCGGCGGGCAGTCGGTGCGCACGCTCGGCGGCGGAGTGTCGCGGTGCGTCAGCGTCGCGCCAGGACGTACTGCCGTTCGACCTCGGGCAGCATCGTGAGCACGAGGTCGGCGACGACCTGCAGGCTCGCCGGCGACATGTTCTCGATCGTGTCGGTCGGCTTGTGCCAGTGCGGGTTGCCGTTGAGGTCGATCAGGTCGATCGCCGGAATGCCGACGTCGAGGAACGGCTTGTGGTCGTCCGCCGCCGACTCGGCCCGCTGGAACACGTGCTTGTCGTGGCCCAGCGCCACCGCCGCCGACCACAGGATCTGGCGCAGGTCCTTGGTCGAGTAGGTCTCGTCCTGCAGGTGCAGGTCGGTGCGGCCGACCATGTCGAGCAGGATCATCGCGGCGATGCGCGTCGTCTCGCCGGTCAGTTCGGCGTCGCGGTGCTTCTTGACGTAGCGGCGGCTGCCGAACAGCGCGCGCGCCGCGTCGTTCCACTTCCAGTCGAGGCTCTCCTCGCCGTCGAAGAACACCAGTTCGATCGTCGCCTCGAACTTCGCCGCCTGCAGCAGCGGGGCCAGCGCGAGCAGCACCGCGACGCCGGACGCGCCGTCGTTGGCGCCGACGAAGTGGAAGTTGTTGGCCGGGTCCGGGTGGCCTTTGGTGCACTTGGTGTCGTGGTGGCACGCGAGCAGGATGCGCTCCTTGCGTTTGCCCGGGATCACCGCCGACACGTTGCTGAACGTGAGCAGTTCCTTGCGGTCGGTCCAGGTGTCGCGGCGCACCTCGAGGCCGAGTTCCTTGCACGTCGCCTCGATGTGGTCGAGCTGCTGCGTCCAGCCGGGCTGGCCCGAGTAGCGCGGGCCGAAGCCGACCAGCGTGCGCACGTGCGCGAACGCGGTCTCGCCGAAGCCTTCGGGGGCGCGCACCGGCGGCAGCGGCCGGATCGCCTTCTTGTCGACTTCGTCCGGTGCATGGTAGGTGTGCTGGCCGGGCTGCGGCGTCTGCGGCGCCGGTTCGGTCCGCTGCTGCGTCAGCGCCGCACCGAGGCAGGCGCCGAATCCGCCGAGAGCCAACGCCATCCAGGTCGTCGCGCGCACGATGCCTCCGTTCACTTGCGGCCCATGACGAAGGCCTCGAGGTCGGGGAACGCCTGCATCACCAGGTTGCCGTAGAACGCGAGCGCGTCCGGATCCATCGCCGGCAGGTCGTCCTCGGCGGTGTGCCACCACTGGTGGAAGTCGGTCTTGGGCAGGGCCTGCGGGGTGCCGGGAATGCGGCGTTCGAAGTCGATCAGCAGCACGCTGGGCACGCCGTAGTCGGTGAACACGTTGTGGTCGTCGGTGATGCCCCACGCCTCGGGCCGGTTGTTCTCGCGCGCGTGCCGCTTCAGGTTCTCGATCTCGAGCGGCGTCGGGAACTGGTAGACGCGGTCGGTGGCACCCATCGCCGCCGCCGCCTTCTCGACGATCGTCATCAGGCGGGTCTCCGAGCGGCCGTCCTTGTCGACCTTGAAGTCCTTGCTGCCGACGAGGTCCAGCAGCACGAACGCCTTCACGCGCGACAGGGTCTTGTCTTCCGACAGCTTCTTGCAGAACGCCTTGCTGCCGAGCAGCGCGCGCTGGCTGTTGGGCGCCCAGACCCAGTCGATCGACTCCTCGGCGTCGATCCAGTAGAGCCACACGTTGCACTTCGGTTTCGGGGTGCGGTCCTTCAGCGCGCGCGCGAGTTCGAGCAGCACCGCGGGGCCGCCGCCGCCGTCGATGGCGCCGACGAAGCGGAAGTTGTGCTGGGCGTCGGCGCCGGTGTGGCCTTCGGCGAGCTTGGTGTCGTAGTGGGCGCCGAGCATCAGGATCGGGCCGGCCTTGGGATCCTCACCGTCGATCTGCACGTACAGGTTGCGGATCGTCTTCTTCTCCTTGTCGTGCATCACCTCGTGGCGCTGCGGCGACAGGCCGAGCTTCTTCAGTTCGCCTTCGAGGTAGTCGGTGGTCTTGGCGAGCGCGTCGCTGCCGAACGGGCGCGGGCCGAACGCGACCTGCGCCTTCACGTGCGCCATCGCCTTGTCGCCGTCGATCGGACCGGACGGGCCACTGCACTGGGTGCAGGTGGCGGCGATGGCGAGGGTGGCGAACAGGCCGAGGGTGGTGCGGCGGCTGACGAAGGACGGCATCCCGGCACGTTAGCACCGCGGGCCTTCGCGACGGTAGCTTCCGAGCGCGGCGAAGTGCTCATGGCCGCCCCCGGAAGTGTCGATAGTATGGGCACATCCCGCTGCGTCCCCCGGTGCAGCGGTCCGGTGCCCGCCATGAACGAACTCGACCTGCCGAAGCTGATTCGCGAGTCCCTCGACCAGAAGCAGTACCAGGAAGAACACTGGGAGGGCACGTTCCAGCAGTACCTGGACCTCGTGCAGGAGAACCCGCTGGTGGTGCGCACCGCGCACCAGCGCCTCTACGACATGGTCCTCGCGCACGGCGTCGACGAGGTCGAGATCGACAAGGAGAAGGTGCCGAAGTACCGCTTCTTCTCCGATCCGATCGAGGACGGCCGCGACGGCGTGTTCGGCCTGGAGCGCTCGCTGCACAACCTGATGGCGATGTTCAAGGCCGCCGCGCACGGCTTCGGCCCGGAACGCCGCGTGCTGCTGCTGCACGGTCCGGTCGGTTCGAGCAAGTCGACCATCGTGCGCCTGCTGAAGAAGGGCCTCGAGGCCTACAGCAAGACGCCGCAGGGCGCCATGTACACGTTCAGCTGGAAGATCGACGGCGAGCTGATCCCGTCGCCGATGAACGAGGAGCCGCTGCTGCTCTTGCCGCGCGAGGTGCGCGCCAAGGTGCTGGCCGGCCTGCAGAAGAAGGTGCGCACCACCTACAAGCTGCGCAGCGACTTCGACCTGTCGCCGGTGTCGCGCTTCTACCTCGAGCAGCTGCTGAAGCAGAACGGCGGCGACTACAACAAGGTGCTCGAGCACGTCGTCGTGCATCGCCTGCTGATCAGCGAGAAGGACCGCGTCGGCATCGGCACGTTCATGCCGAAGGACGAGAAGAACCAGGACTCGACCGAGCTGACCGGCGACATCAACTACCGGAAGATCGCCGAGCTCGGCACCGACAGCGATCCCAGGGCCTTCAACTTCGACGGCGAGTTCTGCGTCGCCAACCGCGGCATCATCGAGTTCATCGAGGTGCTCAAGCTCGACGTCGCGTTCCTCTACGACCTGCTGACCGCGTCGCAGGAGCACAAGATCAAGCCGAAGAAGTTCGCGCAGACCGACATCGACGAAGTGATCATCGGGCACACCAACGAGCCCGAATACAACCGGCTGCAGAGCAACGAGCTGATGGAGGCGTTCCGCGACCGCACCATCAAGATCGACATCCCGTACAACCTGCGGTTGTCGAACGAGGTCAAGATCTACGAGAAGGACTTCGGGCGGAAGCACGTGCCGGGCAAGCACATCGCCCCGCACACGCTGGAGATCGCGGCGATGTGGGCGATCCTGACTCGCCTCGAGGAGCCGAAGAAGGCCAACCTGTCGCTGCTGCAGAAGCTCAAGCTCTACAACGGCAAGTCGCTGCCGGGGTACACGCGCGACAACATCCGCGAGCTGCGCGACGAGGCGTTGCGCGAGGGCATGGAGGGCATCTCGCCGCGCTACATCCAGGACAAGATCAGCAACGTGCTGGTGCGCGACCAGTCGTGCATCAACCCGTTCATGGTGATGAACGAGCTGGAGGAAGGGCTCGACCACCACAGCCTGATCTCCGATCCGGAGACCAAGAAGCGCTACAAGGACCTGCTGATCGTCGTGCGCGAGGAGTACGAGGAGATCATCAAGAACGAGGTCCAGCGCGCCATCTCGGCCGACGAGGAGGCGATTGCGCGCCTGTGCGGCAACTACATCGACAACGTCAAGGCGTACACGCAGAACGAGAAGGTCAAGAACCCGTACACCGGCCGCGACGAGGAGCCGGACGAGCGGTTGATGCGGTCGATCGAGGAGAAGATCAACATCCCCGATGCGAGGAAGGACGACTTCCGTCGCGAGATCATGAACTACATCGGCGCGCTCGCCGTCGAGGGCCGCACGTTCAACTACAAGACCAACGAGCGGTTGCACCGCGCGCTCGAGCTGAAGCTGTTCGAGGACCAGAAGGATTCGATCAAGCTCACCAGCCTGGTCTCGACCGTGGTCGACAAGGACACCCAGGAGAAGATCGAGGTCGTGAAGGGCCGCCTGATGCGCGACTTCGGCTACGACGAGATCAGCGCCACCGACGTGCTGAACTACGTCGCGTCGATCTTCGCCCGCGGCGACACCAAGGGCGAGTGAGGCCAACGTGTCCGTCCGGCGCATCGACCAGGACCACACGCGCTTCCGGCACATCGTCAAGGGCCGGATCAAGCGCGACCTCAAGCGCTTCGTCAGTTCGGGCGAACTGATCGGCAAGCAGGGGCAGCGCTACGTCACGATCCCGCTGCCGCAGATCACGCTGCCGCGGTTCCGTTATGGCGACAACCAGAAGCAGGGCGTCGGCCAGGGCGAAGGCGAGAACGGGCAGCCCGTGCCGGGCCAGCAGGGCGAGGGCGAGGGGCAGGCGGGCGAGGACGCCGGCAAACACTCGCTCGAGGTCGACGTGTCGCTCGAGGACCTCGCCAAGATCCTCGGCGAAGAACTCGAACTGCCGAACATCGAGCCGCGCGGCAAGAAGCAGCTGAAGTCACAGGCGGGGCGCTACACCGGCATCTCGCGCGCCGGGCCGATGTCGCTGCGCCACTTCAAACGCACGTTCCGCGAGGCGTTGAAGCGCCAGATCGCGTCGGGCACCTACGACCCGGACCGGCCGCTGGTCGTGCCGATCCGCGAGGATCTGCGGTTCCGGTCGCTGCAGACGCGCGAGCAGCCGCAGGCCAGCGCCGCGATCCTCTACATGATGGACGTGTCGGGCTCGATGGGGCGCGAGCAGAAGGACATCGTGCGCATCGAGGCCTTCTGGATCGATACGTGGCTGCGGCACCAGTACAAGAACCTCGAGGTGCGCTACATCGTGCACGACGCGGTGGCGCAGGAAGTCGACCAGCACACGTTCTTCCACCTGCGCGAAAGCGGCGGCACCAAGATCTCGTCGGCGTACGAACTGGCGCTGCAGATCATGCGCGACAAGTACCCGGCGCAGGAATGGAACGTCTACCCGTTCCACTTCAGCGACGGCGACAACTGGAGCACCCGCGACACCGAGCACTGCGTGTCGCTGCTGAAGGACTCGCTGCTGCCGGCCTGCAACCAGTTCTGCTACGGGCAGGTGAAGAGCGCCTACGGCTCGGGGCAGTTCAAGAAGGACCTCGACACGGCGTTCAAGGCCGACGAGAAGGTCGTCACGACCGACATCCAGGATCGCGAAGGCATCCTGCCGAGCATCAAGAGCTTCCTCGGCAAGGGGCGGTGAACGCATGGGCAACCTGACCCCCGAACTGGCGGCGCTGCGCGACGAAACGCGCGATCTCGCGAAGAGCTACGGCCTCGATTTCTACGAGGTCATCTTCGAGCTCGTCGACCACGACGAGCTGAACATGGTCGCCAGCTACGGCGGCTTCCCGGTGCGCTACCCGCACTGGCGCTTCGGCATGGAGTACGAGCACCTGACCAAGTCGTACCGCTACGGCCTGTCGAAGATCTACGAGCTCGTCATCAACAACGACCCCTGCTACGCGTACCTGATGCGCAGCAACTCCGTCACCGAGCAGAAGCTGGTGATGGCGCACGTCTACGGCCACTGCGACTTCTTCAAGAACAACGCGTGGTTCGCGCACACCTCGCGCAAGATGATGGACGTGCTGGCCAACCACGGCGCGCGCATCCGCCGCTACATGGACC
>JAEUHV010000177.1 GCA_016794485.1 Planctomycetota bacterium | reverse complement strand
TTCGAGCAGCACGGTGTTGCCGTTGAAGAAGGCGCTGGTCGACGACCACTGCTCGACATGGTGCGCGTGCATCGTCTGGTGGTCACCGTCGGCCAACGACACGATGCGCAGGTAGCTGCCACGGTCGAGATGCCAGCGGTGGAACTCGAGGCGGATCCAGGTGGCCGCCTGCCCCGCGGACACGAAGTCACGCCAGACGACCCCTTCGACCGGCGTCGGATTGTCGTGGGCGCCGCTCTGGTGGCGGACGTATTCCCAATGCCCGATCGGCGGCGCAGTCTGCGCATGGGCGGCGGCACCCATTGCCGCAACGAACAGGAACGCAAGAACGGACCCCGTGTGCACGGCGGGGATTCGCATGGTGACTCCTGACGAGAGAGGTTCTGCGAGCCCGATCGTTCGCGGAGTGCGAGCGCACGAGCCCACGCGGTACGACGAACCGGGTCGTAGCCGGGTTCCGTGCAACGCAAAAGCCTGCGTGGTCCACGGGCGACCGCTCCGCTACAACGCGACCATGCCGAAGCGGCTCTTCCTGATCGACGGCAGCGCGCTCGCCTACCGCAGCTTCTTCGCGTTCCAGGGCACCGGCCGGTCGCCGCTCACGACCTCGAGCGGCCACCCGACGGCCGCGACCTATGGGTTCTGCACGACGCTGCGCGCGCTGCTCGAACGCGAGCGGCCCGACGCCGCGGCGATCGCGTTCGACGGCCCGCGCGGCGAACTGCAGCGAACCCAGCTCTACCCCGAGTACAAGTCGACCCGCCAGAAGATGCCCGACGAGATGCGGGTGCAGCTCGCCGACATCCGCGAGGCGACCGCGGGCTTCGGGCTGCGCGTCGTCGAAAGCGACACGCACGAAGCCGACGACGTGATCGCGACCCTGGCCGCGCAGGGCCGCGCCGCCGGCATGGAGGTCTTCATCGTCACCGGCGACAAGGACTTCCTGCAGATCGTCGACGACCGGGTCAAGCTGTGGAACCTGCGCAGTTCGACCAGCAAGCCGGAGATCGTCGACGCCGAGGCAGCCCAAGCGAAATGGGGCGTGCCGACCACGGCGATGGTCGACCTGCTGGCCCTGATGGGCGACACCAGCGACAACGTCCCGGGCGTGCCGAAGGTCGGCGAGAAGACCGCGGTCGAGCTGCTGCAGCAGTTCGGCTCGCTCGACGGCATCTACGCCGGCCTCGACCAGGTCAAGAAGGCTTCGATCCGGCAATCGCTCGCCGACCACCGCGACCTGGCCGAACTCAGCAAGCGCCTCGTGACCCTGGTGACCGACGTGCCGCTGCCGATCACCGTCGCCGACCTCACCGCTCCGGCGCCGGATCCCGACCTGCTGCGCCCGCTGTTCCAGCGGCTCGAGTTCACCAACCTGCTGAAGGACCTGGCGGCGCGCGCCGCACCGCAGGCCGACGTGGTGCAGCGCTACGACGTCGTGCGCGGTCCGGGCGAACTCGAGGCCCTGCTCGCGCGCCTGCAGCAGTCGCCGTGCTTCGCCGTCGCCGCCGAGGCGACCGGGCGTTCGATCCGGCAGCGCCGGTTGTGCGGCCTGGCCTTCGCCGACGCACCGGGCCACGCCACCTACGTGCCGCTCGATGCGGAACCGCCGGTCCTGCCCGGGGGCCGGACCGCGGTGCTGGCGGCGCTGGCGGGCGTGCTGGCGGCACCGGATCGGCCGAAGGCCGTGCACGACGCCAAGCACCTGGCGGCGTTGCTGCGCGTCGCCGGACTCGAACTGCACGGGGTCGTGCTCGACACCCTGCTGGCCAGCTACCTGTGCGACCCGGGCGTCGCCGCGCACTCGCTCGAAGCCCAGGCCTTGCGGCAGTTCGCCTACAAGAAGACCGCGGCCAAGGACCTCGTCGGCACCGGCAAGAAGCAGCGCACGTTCGCCGAAGTCGACGTCGGGCTCGTGGCCGCGTTCAGCAACGAAGAGGCCGACCTGGTCCTGCGCCTGCACGCGCCGCTGCGCGACCGCCTGCAGCAACTGGGCGTGGCGGCGATCTACCGCGAACTCGAACTGCCGCTGCAGCCCGTGCTGCTCGACATGGACGGGGCCGGGATCGCGATCGACCGCGACCACCTCGACCGGTTGTCGCGCGAACTGCAGGCGCGCATCGACGCGCTGCAACAGCGCGTGCACGAACGCGCCGGCCATGCGTTCAACCTGGGCTCGCCGCAGCAGCTCGGCACCGTTTTGTTCGACGAGCTCGAGGCCCACCGGCTCGCGGACATGCCAAAGCCCAAGCGCACCGCGACCGGCCAATACAAGACCGACCACGACGTGCTCGAGAAGCTCGCGCCCCACCACGAGGTCGCGCAGCTCGTGCTGGAGTGGCGCCAGCTCAGCAAGCTGAAGGGCACCTATGTCGACACCCTGCCGACCTTGACCGACCCTGCCACCGGCCGCGTGCACACGACGTTCAACCAGGCGGTGGCGGCGACCGGGCGGCTCAGCTCGGAGGACCCGAACCTGCAGAACATCCCGATCCGCACCGAAGAGGGACGCAAGGTGCGCGCCGCGTTCGTGCCGCGGCAGAAGGGCTGGGTGCTGCTGTCCGCCGACTACAGCCAGATCGAGCTGCGCATCCTCGCGCACGAGAGCGGCGACCGCGCCCTGGTCGAGTCGTTCCAGAAGGGCGAAGACATCCACGCGCGCACCGCGGCGCTGGTGCACGGGCTGTTGCCGACGATGGTGACGCCCGAACTGCGCAACCAGGCGAAGGTGATCAACTACGGCCTGATGTACGGCATGGGAGCCTCACGGCTGGCGGCCGAGACCGGCATGCGCGCGCCCGAGGCGAAGAGGTTCATCGACGCATACTTCCGGGCCCTGCCGGGCGTGAAGCGCTACCTCGACGAGTCGCTGCAGAAGGCGCGCACGCACAAGGAGGTCTGGACGATGTTCGGCCGGCGCCGGCCGCTGCCCGACATCGACAGCCAGAACGCGATGCAGCGCATCGCCGCCGAGAACATGGCGGTCAACACGCCGATCCAGGGGGCTGCCGCCGACATCATCAAGCGGGCGATGTTGGCCGTGCACGCGGCGCTGACGGCGCGCGGGCTGCATGCCCGACTGCTGCTTCAGGTGCACGACGAACTCGTCCTCGACGTGCCCGAGGACGAACTGCTTGAGGTCCAGCAACTCGTGCGCGAGGCGATGATGCGCGCGGCGACGCTGCAGGTGCCACTCGAAGTCGCGATGGGTCACGGCGCCACGTGGCTCGCCGCGCACTGAGCCACTCCCAGGCGAGGCAGCAATCGGCTCGGGTGAAACGAACGCGGGCTCGGCGGTCGTCGACCGCCGAGCCCGCGTGGGCTACATGCTCAGGTTCCGATCAGAGGAACGAGATGAAGCTGGCGACCGCGTTCGACAGCGTCGCGCCGAACGCGTTCTGGCCGTTCGGCAGGCTGTTCGGGGCGACGATCGCCGCCGACTGCGCGAACAGCTGCGTGCCGTAGGGCACACCGGCCGGGATCTGGAACTGCGTGGTCAGGCTGTTGGCCCCGCCGACGAACGCCAGCGTGACGTCCAGCGACGTGATGTGCAGCTTGCAGCCAGGCATGCCGATGAAGAACAGGTCCGTGCCGGGCAGGTCCTGGCCGATGCTGATGGCCGTGATGCCGAGGTAGACACCCGACGCCGGAGCGGCTTCCGGGATGTTGCCCTGGGTGTAGGTCACCAGCGTGCCCGACACGCCCGTCGAGACCGGGGCCGGCGTGGCCGACAGCGTCATCGGCGTGAGGTTCGCCGACGAGGTCACGAACGGCAGCTGGGTCGCCAGGTCGATCGAACCGGCGTCGAAGGACGGGCCAGCCGGCGAGTAGCCGACGTAGTGGCCGATGCCCGACGCGCCGAGCGACGACAGCGAGCCCCAGGCGATCACGACCTGGCCGGACGGGTACATCTGGATCTGGATCGTGTTGGCGTCCGCCGCCGACGAGCCGGCGAAGTCCCACACGCCGTCCCACGTGACCATCGTCACCGAGGCCGATTCCTCGTACTTGATCTGGCCCGAGCCGACGAGCGTCGGGTTCATGTCGTGCGCCGCGCGGAACGACGTCTGCGAACCGTTCAGCAGCAGCGCCGCCGTCTGGTTCCAGGTCGTGCTGTTGCCGGCCGCGAGCGACACGAAGCCGTTCGAGCAGATCGCCAGACCGGTCGAGCCGGGGAACGAACCGGTCGTGAACGGCACGACCTGTTCGGTGTCGTCACCGTTGGCGACGATCGTCGGGACCGCCTGCACCGAACCGACCGGCAGGAAGGTACCGCCGTTCGTGACCACGTATTGGCCACCACCGGTCGGGGTGAACGTGATCGCCGTGTTGCTCAGCGCCGCGGCCGCGGGCGCCGCCGTTGCGAAGGCCTGGTAGACCGAGTCGCTGGCGGTGTAGCAGCCGCTGCCGTAGGCCGTGTGGCTGGCGGGCAAGGTCGCGCACGGCGTGATGACGTCGTAGCCGCCGCCTGCGTTCGGGACGAAGCGGATGCTGCGACCGGACAGGTCCCAGTTCGCCGCGCTGAAGGTCTCGTACATCATCGGAACCGTGCCGCCGCTCGGGTTGCCGGCCAGGTTCGACACGGGCTGGCCCGTGCCGACACCGTTGCCGGTGCCGATGCCGACGAACGTCGACGTGACGGTGAAGTAGTCGTACGAGAACTCGACTTCACCGGTCGCGAACAGCGTCGCACTGAAGCTGCGCGCCGGGCTCGTCGAGAAGTAGTCCGTCGTGTTCAGCCAGGTCACCTTGAACGAGGTGCCGGGCACCACGGTCGTCGTGACGTCCCAACCGGCGGGCATCGCCCAGATGTCGCGCCAGAACGGTGCAATGCGCGGGCCCGAGCCAGCGGCGCCGGCCAGGCTGGAGGCCGAACCCCAGACGTAGGTGCCGAGGAACGGCGGGTTGGCGCCGTTCGCCAGGTAGATCAGGCCGTTCGCATCGATGACGCAGTCGGTGAACGTGCCCGCACCTGGCATCGGGAAGGCGAAGCCGAGCGCCGTCAGCGGCGAGCGGCCTTCGTCGTGGGCCGGGTCGGAACCGGTGGCGGCGATCGTGCCGCCGATGGAAGTGCCACCGGTGCCGTTGAAGCACTGGGCGGAAGCCGTCGCTGCAATGGTTGCAGCGAACGAAACGAGGGCGAGTTGACGGATCATGGTTGTTGGTTGTTGCCGCTGGCGAAAACGAGCACACCCGCAAGTGGAGAGCACGAACGCCTGACAGCGTGGCGAAGGACCATACCTCACATCCACGATCCCACAACGGGCTCTTCGTGCAGCCCTTCCCCCCGGATTCGCCACGACGCATCGGGAGCCCCCGAGCAATCGAGACATCAATCGAGCCGCCGTCCACCTACGCACCGGCGACGAGTAGCCGACGTAGAGGCCGATGCCCGAGGCATCCCAATTCGATGCGGCAATCCGCACGCATCCGATGCAGCGCACGGGATTCGCGGCCAGACCCCGCTAGCATCCCCGCCCATGAGTTCCCCGGTGTCCGTGCGCCCTGTCTCCGTCGGCAACGTCGTTTTCGGCGGCGACCGACCGTTCGCCCTCATCGCCGGCCCGTGTGTCATCGAAAGCCGCGACCACTGCCGGCGCCACGCCGAGACGATCCGCGACGCCTGCCGGAAGGCCGGCGTGCCGTTGGTGTTCAAGTGCAGCTTCGACAAGGCCAACCGCACCTCGGGCAAGGCCTTCCGCGGGCCGGGCATGGACGAAGGGCTGGCGATCCTGGCCGAGATCAAGCGCGACCTCGGCGTGCCGGTGTTGACCGACGTGCACGAACGCGAGCAGTGCGGCCCCGCCGGCGAAGTCGTCGACTGCCTGCAGATCCCGGCGTTCCTGTGCCGCCAGACCGACCTGCTGCTCGCCGCCGCCGCGACCGGCCGCGCCGTGAACGTCAAGAAGGGCCAGTTCCTCGCCCCCGACGACATCCCCAACGTGCTCGGCAAGCTGCTCGCGAGCGGCAACCCGAACGTGATGGTGACCGAACGCGGCACCTCGTTCGGCTACCGCACCCTGGTCGTCGACTTCGCCGGCTTCCCGACGATGCGTGCGTTCGGCCAGCCACTCGTGTTCGACGCCACCCACTCGGTGCAGCGTCCGGGCGGTGCGGGCACGTCGACCGGCGGCGACCGCACGAAGGTGCCGTTCCTGGCCCGCGCCGCGGTCGCGTGCGGCGTCGACGGGCTGTTCCTCGAGGTGCACGAGAATCCCGACCAGGCGCCGAGCGACGGCCCCAACATGCTGCGGCTCGCCGACCTGCCGGGGCTGCTCGACGACCTGCGGCGGATCCAGGACGCGGTGCGCCGCGTGTGAACCCGCCGTGACCGACTCGCCGGATTTCGGGCAGCGCCGCGACTTCTACACCTTCGCGCCGGAATCGCTGGCGCAGGAGCTGCCGGAGTTCGAAATCGTGCGCGAAGTCGGCAAGGGCTCGATGGGCGTGGTCTACGAAGCCCGCGTGCGCGCCACCGGCCAGCGCATCGCCCTCAAGATCCTGCCGCCGAGCCTGACGCTGACCGAGCGCGCGCTGGCCCGCTTCCTGCGCGAAGGTCGCATCATGGAGCGGGTCCGCCACCCCGACATCGTCGGCTTCGTGGCGCAGGGGACCAGAGGGCGGCTGCACTGGTTCGCCATGGAGTTCGTCGATGGCGTGACCCTCGAAGAGCGCCTGCAGGTCGGCCCGCTGCCGGTGCAGAAGGCCTGCGCAATCGCCGCCAGTGCCGGCCGCGCGCTGCAGTTCGCGCACGACCACGGCGTGGTGCACCGCGACGTGAAGCCCGGCAACGTGATGCTGCGCGACGGCGCCGACAGCGGTGTGCCGCGCATCGCGATCACCGATTTCGGCCTCGCACGCGAGACCGGGACCGGATCGATGACCGAGAGCGGCGCCATCGTCGGCACGCCGATGTTCATGGCGCCCGAGGTCGTGCTCGGTGGCACCCAGGCCGCGAGCACGCTGGCCGACGTCTACTCGATCGGTGCCACCCTGTATGCGCTGGTCACCGGCCACCCGCCCTTCACCGGACCGACCGCGCAAAGCGTGCTCAAGGCGGTGACCGAACGCGAGCCACGTTCGCCGCGCAGCCTGCGCGCCGACTTGCCGGTGTCGGTCGAGGCCATACTGCAGAAGGCGATGGCCAAGGACCCGGCTCGTCGCTACGGCTCCGCCCTCGAACTGGCCGAGGACCTCGAACGGCACCTGCGCGGCGACCGTGTCCAGGCGCGGTTGCCCGGACCGATCCTGCGCACCCTGCAGGCCGCGCGAAGGCGCCCGCTGCTGGCGACGCTTCTGGCGTCGTCGGTGCTGTTCGTCAGCGGCGCGCTGCTGTTC
>JAEUHV010000119.1 GCA_016794485.1 Planctomycetota bacterium | reverse complement strand
GCCGCGCGAACGGGCGGCAGCGACCCGTTCGGCCACCGTCGGCGTGCCGGCGAAACCCTCGATCCGGACGTTGCTCGGGTGCACCTTCAGCCAGGCCACCGTCGCCGGCGTGGTCGCGTCGGTGAAGTCGCGCAGGTGCGTCTTGTTGGTGGCACCGACCTCCACCATCGTGCAGCCGGCGCGACGCATCACGTCGGGCACGCGGAAACCGCCGCCGATCTCGACCAGTTCGCCGCGCGAGATCACGACTTCGCGCCCGGCCGTCAAAGCGGCCAGCATCAAGGTCACCGCCGCGGCGTTGTTGTTGACGACCAGGGCCCCGGTGACGCCGGTGATCGCCTGCAGCTGGGCCGCCACGCCGAGTTCGCGCTGGTCGCGCTGGCCGCTGTGCGGATCGACCTCGACGACCGCGTAGCCCGCCGCCGCCTGCAGCGCGGCGATCGCGGCCGCGGGCAACGGCGCGCGGCCGATGCCGGTGTGCAGCACGACGCCGGTGGCGTTGAACACGCGCTCGTGCCGCGGGCGCATCGCCGCTCGCACCCTCGCCTGCAGCGTCGCGACCAGGGCCGCGGGGGCACACCGGGCAGCGACCGCCGCAGCGTCCAGCGAGCCCGCCAGCACCGCGGCGCGCGTCTCGTCGACGAATGCACGCGCGGTCCGCGCGAGCACCGCACGCGGCAATGCAGCCAGCACCTCGAGCCGGAGGATCTGGTCGACGGGCGGTAGTTGCCGCAACGCGGCGGAACGGTCGGAGTCGGTTCTAGGCATCGCGCGGGTCCTGGCTACCATACCGTCCCGCATGCAGCGCGCCGCACCCATGACGCCACCGCCGGATCCTCGCGAACAGGCGTTGGCCCGGACGGTCGGCCTGCCGCCCCTCCTGGTGCGGGTCCTGCTGGCGCGCGGCCACGACTCGCCGGAATCGGTGAAGCGCCACCTGCGGCCCGACCTCGGCTCGCTGCACGACCCGTTCGCATTCCACGACATGCCGAAGGCCGTGGAACGGATCCGCAAGGCGCTGCGGTCCGGCGAGAAGATCCTGATCCACGGCGATTACGACGTCGACGGCATCAGCGGCACGGTGCTGCTGCACAAGTTCTTCGGGCTGTTGTCGGCGACCAGCCGGCCGTTCATCCCGGCCCGCGCCGACGGTTACTCGATCTCGCGCGCGTCGGTCGATGCGATCAAGGCCGGCGGCCATTCGCTGGTGATCTCGGTCGACAACGGCACCAACGCGGTGGCCAGCATCGCCGAACTGCAGGCCGCCGGCATCGACGTGATCGTGACCGACCACCACGGCACCAACGAGAACCGCGCGCAACCGTTCGCGCTGCTCAATCCACGCCTGCCGGACGCCGGTTATCCCGACCGCGACCTGGCCGGAGTCGGCGTCGCGTTCCGGTTGGCGGCCGGCGTCGCGTCGGCGCTGTCGGGCAGCCTGCTGCAGAGCGCCGAGTTCGCCGAGTTCCTGGTCGACGCGATGGGCTACATCGCCCTCGGCACGGTCGCCGACGTGGCCCCCTTGCGCGGCGAGAACCGCACCCTCGTCCACCACGGCCTCATGGCGCTCGGCCAGAGCCGCAATCCGGGCGTGCGCGCCCTGATGGACACCGCCGGGCTGCTGCATCGCGGCGCCGACACCGAAGACATCGCGTTCCGGCTGGCGCCATTGATCAACGCCGCCGGCCGCGTCGGACACGGCAACGACGCGGTCGCCCTGCTGTGCGCGAAGGGCTACCACGAGGCGCAGGTCGCGGCCAAGGTGCTCGAGGGCCACAACGAGGAACGGCGGCGCGTCGAGCGCCTGCTGCAGGACGAGGTGCTGCAGCTCGCAGCCCGCGAGACCGGGCCGACCGTCGTGCTCGGAGCCGACCACTGGCACCCGGGTGTGCTCGGCATCGTCGCCGCGCGCATCGCCGAGACGACGCACAAGCCGTGCGTGCTGGTCGCGTTCTCGGGCGACGTCGGCCGCGGTTCGGGCCGCTGCACCAACGGACTGCACCTGCGCCACGCGCTCGGCGCCTGCGCCGACCTGCTGGTCGCGCACGGAGGCCACGCCGCGGCGGCGGGCCTCGAAGTCACCCGCGACCGCTTCGAAGCGTTCCGCGCCCGCTTCGCGGAGGCGTGCACGACGCTGCCGCGCAACCACGACGACCACGGGGTCGACGGCACGGCGGCGTTCGCGGAACTCGACCCGCACACGGTGCGCAAGCTCGACCTGCTCGGGCCGTTCGGCATGGGCAGCCCACGGCCACGGTTCCTGACCCGCGGCGCGATGGCGGTCGGCCAGCCGTTCGTCGACGGACGTGGCCAGGACCTGCGCATGCGGTTCGTCGTCGACGGCTGCATCATGTCGGCGCGGATCGTGCGCGGCCTCGGCCGCTTCGAAGAACTGCGCGCCAAGAAGGGGCCGTGGTCCCTGGTGCACTCGCCGCGCATCGCGCGTTCCGGCGAAGACGGGCCGGTGCTGCTCGACGTGCACGACCTCTTCGCCGAACGATCGTAGATCAGGCCTGCGGTGCTTCGGCCGGCGGACGCTTCTTGCGCGTCGCGACGAAGAACAGGCCGCCGAGCAGCACGATCGCGCCGACGAACCACAGCAGCTTGTCCTTCATCACCGCCACCATCACGTTCGGGTCCTCGACCAGCTTCGGCTGGTCGCCGAGCACCGCGGCGCCCCACCACGACAGCACGAGGCACCAGATGCCG
>JAEUHV010000094.1 GCA_016794485.1 Planctomycetota bacterium | reverse complement strand
TCTACCATCTCGAGCGCGACTGGGACCTCGCCAAGCAGATGCTGGAGAGCGCCATCGCCGACGGCCAGAAGACCCTGAAGGACGAGCCGCCGGCCGATGCCGACGCGCGGCAGAAGCTCGACGAAGCGGTCGGCGACGCCTTCGAGAACCTCGCCCTGTGGCACCTGAAGCACAGCAAGGACGGCAAGGCCGCGAAGGCTGCCGCCGAGGCCAGCCAGAAGTACTTCCCGGGCGAACGCCGGGGCGGCGCGCGCCGGCACCTCGCGGCGGCGGAACGCCTGTTGCAAGGCAAGTGACATGCTGCTTCCGCGGTTCGTCGCATCCTGGCTCCTGGTGGCGGGCGTTCTGGTTGCCCAGGTCGGAACGCCTCCGACCGGCAAGCAACTCGACGACCTGCGCCTCTCCGCCTACGCCGCGGAAAACCAGCAGCGCTTCGCCGATGCCGCCGAGACGTTCCTGAAGCTCGGCGCCGCCGAGCCCATGCGGGTCGAATGGGTCGTCGCCGCCGGTCGGTGCCTCGGCCGCGGGGGCCGGTTCGCGGACGCGACCAAGCTGCTCGCCGAAGCCCGCAGTCGTTTCCAGGGCGAAACGTCGATCGCGGCGATGTTGGCGCGCACGTTCCTGCTGCAGGCCGAGACCGACCGCGCGGTGATGCATCCCGAAGTGCTGTGGGCCGACGCCGCCGAGCTCGCCGAGAGCGTGCTGGCGACCGATCCGAACCACGAAGACTGCCGCCTGGTCCTGGCCCAGGTGCGCTACCTGCAGGGCGACGAAGCCGCTGCGGTCGCCGCGGCCGAGGAGGCCGTGCAACGCCATCCGGCGCGGGCCGGGGCGCACGTGCTGCTGGGACGCATCCACGGCGACCGATTCCGCGCGCTGCTCACGGAGTACGAGACCACCCGCCCGGAAGGGCAACCCGCAGCCGACCTCGTCGGCCGCATCGACACCTTCCGGCAGCTGGCGCTGCGCAGCTACACGACGGCCGCGAAGCTCGACCCGTCGCGCCCCCACCCCCACGTGATGCTCGGCCAGCTGCGCTGGATCGACAAGAAACCCGACCAGGCACGGGCCCACTACGCCGACGCGCTGGTGCTCGACCCGGACGTGCGCATCGCCCACGACGAACTCGTGGCCGCGCTGTCCATCCCGGACCGCGTCGCCTTCTACGACGCGGTGCGCCGCCGTTACGAAGCCGGCAAGGACCCGCAGCCGGCCAAGGTCGCAACCTTGCTGTTCCACGCCGGCCGCGCGTGGTTCGAAGGTGCCGCGTGGCGCGAAGCCATGGAGGCTTGCCGCCGCGCCGTGCAGCTGAACCCGGCCGCCGCCAACGCCCACTGGTACACCTTCCTCGCTGCGTACGAACTGGGCGAACACGACATCGCCGAAGAACACGCCGCGGCCTACGCGGCCGCCGGTGCCGCCGCGTTCGCCGACGTGATCCGCGACCTGCACGGTGACCGCCGCGGCGCCACGGGCGCGATCGTCGAGTTCCTCGGCAACCGCGCGTTCGCCGCCAAGCGCCTGGACCGCAGCCGCGACCTCAACCACGTGGTCGCATGCCTCAAGGACAGCGCCGACGCGTGGAACAACCACGCCTTCCTGTGCCGCGAGACCGGCCAATTCCAGGCGGCGTGGGAGTCGTACCTGCATGCGCTCGAGAAGGAACCCGACTCGCCGCAACTGCTCAACGACGGCGCCGTGGTGCTGCAGTACCACCTGCCGACGCCGGAGCACCTGGCGAAGGCGCGCACGATGTACGAACGCGCGATCCAACGCGCCGACCTGCTGCTCGCCGACGCGCGCACGACCGAAGCCACCCGCAAGACCGCCGCGGAAGCGAAGGCGAACGCGCAGAAGAACCTGCAGGAACTCGGCCGCTGACGCAGTCGGCAGTGCGTTCGATCAGTCGCGTGCATCCGGCAACAACCGCCGGCCCAGGTTGCCGTAGCTGCGGTAGGTCGCCACGTCGGGCGGGCCCGGGGCGTAGCGCCATACGAGCTGCGCGGGATCGTGGGCCGGCACCGCCAGCAGCGAACTCGACACGGTCGCGTAGGCGGCGCCGTGCTTGCAGATCGCGTGTTGGCCATTGCCACCGTGGTCGCGCAGGATGGCGGCGAGCGCGCCGAGGCGCCGTTCGAGGTCGATTCCCGGGGCCGCCGCTGCGGCGAGGCCACGCGGCACGAGCCCGCCGGGCTCGTGTTCGTTGGTGACGACCAGGGTCGGTTCGAGCCACTCGGTGACGGTCGCATGCCCGTGCGCATGGCGGACCACCACGAGCCGGCGCGCATCGCCGACCACCAGCTGGAAGCCGGCGTAGGACTCGGCGCGCACGCGCGCAAGGACGTCGGCGATGCCGCTGTCGAGGTCGCCGTGGTCGAGCACTGCGTGCACGAGGTGCCCACGCGACGGCGCCCCCGGAACCGGCGGCACTCCGGCCAGGTTGGTGATGCCGGCGAAGGCCAGCCGATCGTCGACCGCGAGCCAGGTGCCCCCGGCCGCCCGGTCGCGCGGGGACAGGACCCGGCGTCGGCTGCCGACCCAGAGCCCGGGCGGCGCCGACCTGCGGTCGGTGCGCTCGTCGCGATTGCCGGCGACCACCAACGGATGGTCGGCGTGGCCTCCACGCAACACGATCAGGATGCACATGCCCTTGCCGGGAAGAGCTTACTCCGCGCCCGGGTCCACGGCATCCGCGCGCGGGCCCACCGTCGGGCGCTGCGTCCTCGCCCGCAACACCAGCATGCCGAGGCCGGCGACCGCACACAGCGTCGCCGCCACCGCAAACGCCCGCCGGAAACTGTCGGCACCGTCGCTGTCGCCCGCCACGAAGGCGGCCAGCAACGGGCCCAACGCCAGCCCGTACTGGATGCAGCTCTGCACCATCGCGAACGCCAACGTGCGGTTCTGGTCCGTGACCCGCCTCTGCGCCGCGGAATACGCCAGGGTCATCGAGCCGGCCATCAGGCATGCGACACAACACCGCACCAGCAGGAACTGGCCGATCGTCGTCACCGTTCCCATCCACGCGAACAACCCGCCGAGGCCGAGTGCCAGCAGGCCGAGGCATCGCAGCGGCCCGAAGCGATCGCTGCACCGGCCCCAGATCGGTGTGCAGATCCACTGGGCCACGGCGAGCACCGCGAACGTGAACGCGATCGTGTGCTCGACTCCGTCGGCCGCATCGCTGGCAAGGGCGGCGATCCACGGTGCAGCACCGAGTTCGTGCACGAACAGCGACAGCAGCGGCTCGAGCATGTTCTGGCCGAGACGCAGCAGCAGCAACAGCACGAGCAGCCACCCGATCGCCGGCTGCCGCAACAGGCCCCAGGTTCCGCTGGCGAACTCGCGCAGGAACGGCCGCGCCGGCCCACCCGCCGCCGGTGGTCGCCGTTCCTCGTGCGCGAACAGGTGCAGCTGCAACGCCGCGAACAGGGACAATGCACTCGCCACCCAGAACAGGGCCGGGCGGCCGAGCCACAGGGAGATCTGCGCGCCCAGGAACGGGCCGACGAACGAGCCGCTGGCCATCGCCACCTGCAGCTTCGCGATCATGCGCCCCTGGTGACCGTCCGCCGTGCCCTGCGACACCAGCGACATCGCCGGGGCGACGTAGCCGGCCAGCGCCCCCTGCACGAGACGCATTGCCAGCAGCACGCCGGGTGTTGGCGCCAACGGCATCAGCGCCGTCGTCACCGCGATCGCGAGGTTGGCGCGGATCGCCATCGGCTTCTTGCCGGTGCGATCGCCGAGTGCCCCCCAGAACGGACCCGCCACGGCCGCGGCGAACGGTGCGGCACCATAGATCACGCTGGCCAGGAACCTCAGTTCGGCGGGGTCGTCGACCCCGAAGCGCTCCTTCACGTACAGGGCAAGCACCGGCAGGAAGGCCATCAGTCCCATCGAGGTGGCGAACAGGCTCGGCCACACCGCGCGGAAGTTGCGAACGCCGGGATCCAAGGCCGCGGGTTCTAGCGGCCGCCGCGCACGATCGCGCGGATTTCCAGCCCGAATGCAGGCCCGCCGGTCCCCTCTCTGCATGCGTACCCTTCTCAGCCTGCTCATCACATTCCTGGTCCCCTTGCCGGCCCAGGCCGACGGCGCGCCCCGTGGTCCGGTCGCACGTCTGCACGACCTGCTGCACAGCTGCCACACGGCGTTGGCCGGCTCGGCCGACGACGCCCCCGACCAAGGCGAAGCCACCCTCTGGCGACTGGTCGGGCACCTGCGCGCCGGGGACCCGGCGGCGGCCGAACGTTCGCTGCCGACGCGAGCTCCCTGGGCCGTGGTCGGAGCTGCCGCATTGGCCCAGACCCTCGGTCGGCCGCCGCTCGCCGCAACCATCCTGCAGGACTTCGCGGCCGAACTCGAACGATCGCCCGAGCCCGACGACCGTTCGTTCGCGACCGCGGCCCGCTGCGTCCAGGCCCACCTTTCGCTTGCCGAACTGGCCGAAGCCAGCGCGCGCCTGGGCCACGAACCGCCGGGGCAGCTGCCGTCACCCGACGACCAACGTGCTCTCGCCAGCGGCGCCCTCGCGGAACTCGAGCGCGAGGCGTGGCAACCCGGCCTCGGCTGGTACCGCGCGCGGCGGTGCGCCGGCGAGCTGCTGCTGCCCGACGAAGCCGACCCGGCGACGCTGCTGCCGTTCGCGTTGTCGGCGTTCTGGTCGCACGACGCTCGCCTTCGTCAGCACGAGGAACGGGTGTTGGCCCGCACGCTCGCACAACCAGGTGGGCGAGGCACCCAAGGACTCGACACCGCAGCGCGTCAACTCGCCACAGCGGTGATCCTCGGCGACGACGCAGCGCGCGAGCGCGCGTTCTCGCGCCTGCAAGCCGCGCTGCCCATGTCGTCCAACGAGGCCGTGCCGGCAGCGACCGCCGGACTGGTGCTCGATGCCCTGGTCTACGCGGTGACGGGTGCCAGCGTCTGGCCACGACCGGCGGCGAACGCGTGGATTGAACTGCGGCCGTGGCTGCCGCCGGGCGAACGTTCGGTGCAGCTGCCGGTGCTGGTCGACGGCGCGCGATTCACGCTGCAGCTGCGCGCGACGCCGCAACACACCGCGTTCAAGCTGGCCCGGACCGACGCCGGCACCGAGCCGCGCCTGGTCGTCGTCCGCGGGGCCACATGGCCGACGATCCGGCTGATGCACGCCGGCGAGGACTGTCGCGGCTCACTGCCGCGCGCGCAGGCGGATGCGCACGACGACCTGCATCCGAGCGGCAGCCTCGACGACCGGCCGGTCGGACGCCGCCGGTAGGCTCTTCTCGGCCTCGACCGGCCTGCTCGCCGCGAGCGCCTCGCCCAGCAACGACGGGCTGGCCTTGGTCTCGCCGCTGCGCAGCACGAGTCGATGCTGGCGACTCCACTCGGCGAGGGCAGTGAGCACGGTCTGCACGTCCTCGCGCGGTCCGGCCACCAACCAGGTGCGATCGACGATCGCCGGCGCCGACGCGGCCTTGGCCTCGGCCGGCACGTCGTCGAGTTCGAACGCGACGTCGAGCACCGGCTGCAGGTCGATCCGGCCCCGCGCGGTGGCGAACGTCGTCGCGCCCGCGCCCGCATCGACGTCCTCGGCCGCGGCGAACAGCGCCGTTGCGCGAGTCCGCAGGGTGTCCTGGTCGAGCAGTTCCAGCCCATGCGCCTGGGCGGTGTCCTTGCTGCGTTCGGCGAGGTTCGGCGCGGCCTTGTCCGTGGGCACACCGGTCGGCAGGCCCCCGGTCGACTGGCCCCTGTCGGCCGCAGCCTTGGCCTTGGCGTCCCGATCGGCGGTGGGACTGCCGTCGGCAACTCGGGGGGAACGCTCCTTGTCACTCCATGTCGGAGCCGTCGGCTGGATGCCATCGACCAGCACCATCGCCACGGTCACCGGCGCCGTCTTTTCGGCGCCGCGACCACGCCGGCCCTCGCGGCCGCCCGACGGTTTGGCCCCGCGCGGCTCGCCCTTCGGCGTCGGCACCGGGGGGCTCTGCTCGGTCGCTGGAGCACGTTCCGCTCCCGCCGCTTGCGCCGGCCTCGCCCCCAGACTGCGGGGCGCTTCCTCCCGGTCGCCTGGTGACCCGTGGCCTTCGCCCGACCCGACGCCGGGTTCGCCACGGGTCGCGTCCAGCCGACCACCGGCGGTCGGCCCGCCGGGCCCGGGCGAGGATGGCCCCGCAGCCGCACCGACCGCAGCCCCAGGCGCAGGCACGAGCGCCTTGCCGTCCGCCTGCTTGGACGCCGACGGCTGGCGCTGATCCGGGTTCGACTCCTCGAGCCGCGCGCCCACTTCGGGCACCGGGGCAGGAGCCGTCCCGGCGTCCGCCTTCAGGTCCTCCGCGAGCAGCTTCTTCGCCTCGCCCTCCGCGGCGCCGGACTTCTTGGCCAGGTCTTCGAGGATTGCCTTCGGATCGACCGCCGGGGTCGCAGCCCCCGCCCCGCCTCCGCGCCGTTCCTCCTCCGGCATCTCGGCGTTCGCCTGAGTCGGCTTGTAGGTGCCATCGAATCCGGTCCCCGGTTCGACGGCTGCCGGCTCGACCACCGCGACATCGGTGCGGGCCGGCCCAACGCCGAGCCCGTTCACGTAGACGGCGACCACGAGCAGCGCCGCGGCACTGGCGATGGTCCACCACAGCCGCTGCAACCGGAACGGAGTTGCGGCCCGCACTGCCGGCGAAGTCGCCTGCTTTTGGACCTCGGCCAGCACCCGATCGGCGATCGGCGCACGCGGCGAGCCCGGTGACGGCGCCCGCAAAGCGGCGCGCAGCACCCCGACCGTGCGTTCGTAGTCGTCGAGATCGCGCCGCAGTTGTGGATTGACGCGCAGTTCGGCCTCGAAGCGCTCGCGCTCGCGGCTGCCCATGCGGCCGTCGACCCAGTCGGCGAGCCGTTCGTCGACCTCACGCGGGATGCCGTCGCCGTGGTCCTTGTGGTCCTTCATGCGGAGAACCCCTGCAACATCGCTTGCAGCAGCAAGCGGCCGCGGTGGATGCGGGACCGGACGGTTCCGATCGGCAATTCGAGGGCTTCGGCGATCTCCTCGTACGACAGCGACTCCATGTCGCGCAACACGACCGCGGCGCGGAACTCGTCGGGCAACTGCTGCACGCAGGCCCGGACCTTCGCCAGGAACTCGTGCTGGTGGGCCTGCTCGCCGGGATCGACTTCGCGCCCCGCAGGCGTCACGTAGAGGTCGTCCGTGCCGGCGATCGGGGCGTCGATCGACAGGGTCCGGCGGTCGCGCTTCATGGTGCGGCGCTTGCGGTACTCGCTGATCGCGACGTTCATCGCGATCGTGTGCAGCCACGCGACGAACCGGCCCTCGCCATCGAACTCCGGCAGCCCCTTGTAGACGCGCAGGAAGACCTCCTGGGCCAGGTCTTCGGCCAGCGCGCGGTCGCAGTGCAGCACGGAGGTCATCACTCGCATCACCCGATCCTGGAACATCTCGACCAGAACCCGGAACGCGTCCGGGTCACCCTGACGGGCCCGCAGCATGGGTTCGCGGGCCAGATCCACCTCGTCGGGGGCTTCGCTCGACTTGCCGAGCGGAGGGCGCCCGATCGGCTGGGAACCCAGGACCAGACGCTGCACCGGGCGTGGGGTTCCTTCGGCGAGCGGCTTTTTCTCGGCGGTCACGGTCGTCGGGATCCTCGGCTTGCTCGCGGCCATGCCATCGTGCGCGCCGATGCGGGAGGATAGCGCGGAACGACCTCGACGGCGACGGCACACAACACGCGGGCAGCAAACCCGAACTCCGACGTGAACCGGCAGCGGTCCCTTCCCCGCGCGTCGAGCCGTCGGCTGCCGGCGTCGTTTCGCGACCATCGAGTGCACCCGCAGCCGGCTCGGGCGGCGCCCCTCGACCTTCGGGTGCAGAGACTCCGCGTTGTGGTCGGGAGCCGGCACGACGACAATGGCGGAGCGACCATGGCCAACACGCTGTTCACGTTCCCCTGCCCGTGCTGCAACAAGCAGATCGAAGTCGATACGCGCTCGGGCAAGGCCCGCGCCGTGCGGCCCGAGGAAGCGAAGGGCGGCCAGAGCCTCGACACGCTGCTGGCGAGCCAGCAGAAGGACAAGCAACGCCTCGCCGACTTGTTCGACTCGGCCAAGGGCGACGTCAGCAAGCAGGCGGACCGGCTCGAGGAGCAACTGCGCCGCGCCAAGGACGAGGCGAAGAAAGACAAGGACACGCGGCCTCGCAACATCTTCGACCTCGACTGAACCGCGCCCACGGGCCGCAAACGAACGACGCCGTGCCCACCCCCGGGGTGGACACGGCGTCGTGCAGCCCGCGGCGAACCGCGCGCTGCCTCCATCAGGCCGTCACTTGATCTTGTGCACCGTGCGCACGTCGAGCTCGTCGCCGACACGAACGTCGGTCCCGACACCATGATCGAACCGAGCACCCGACGACCCGCCGCAGCTCAGCGCCAGAAGTAGTGCCAGGCCGCGTCGAGCTTCGTGGTGCCACCGGACGGCAACGTCACCGTCCAGCGGAACTCGGCGAAGCCGTTGTGCTGGAACCACCAGTGCGGCCAGCTCCACCACTGCCACCAGCCGGGCTGCGAACCGCCGTGCCACGCCTGCAACAGGTCGAGCTGGCGCTTCTGGCCGTCCTGCCCGACCTCGTCGCCGAGGCCGAGCGACTTGCGCGTCACTTCGAGCACGACCGGCACCGGCTTGCCGTTCCAGACCGTGATCGAACCGGCGACGTCGACGCGGCCGAAGTTGTCGTCGCCGAGCCGGATCGGGCCGGGGTCGCGCCTGGTCTCGTGGTCCTCGGTCTCGACGCGCAGGTCGATCGCGGGGTTGATCTCGACGTCGACTTCGCGCCCCTTCGACGTGTAGGTCATGCGCGACTGGGCCAGCACGCGGCCACCGGCGAACACCAGCACCGGCGCCGTCGTCAGCGGCGCGTCGGGGCCGTTCTTCAGCCGCAGCACGTGGCGAGCCTTCGGCGCCGCCAGCTGCTTCGCCAGGTCGACCATGCGTTCGGTCTGCAGGCCTTGCCGCACCTCCATCGGCGGCGCGAACGGCACGTCGAGCTTGTAGACGTCGCGGTAGGCGAGCTCGAAGGTCGCGATCGGCACCACCAGCCGCTCGCCCTTCTTCAGCGTCACGTCGCGCAACGGGAACACGAACAGGTCCTCCGCCGCAGAGCCGTCGCCGACTTCGATGGCGCCTTGGCCGCCGCCGTCCGGCGCCTGCACCATCGCACTCTGCGTGCGCAGCGAGTTGGACAGCGCGTTGCGGAACTCGAGCCGGTCGCGGCTGCTCGCCGCGACCTGCGCCATCTCGGACTGCAGCGAGATCGGATCGAGCAGGTTCTCGAACTCGAACTTCGGCACGCCGACGACGAGGTTCACCGCGGTGCGGTCGAGGTCGATCAGGTCGTTCACCAGCGTCGCTTCGAACTGCACCTTGGCCTTGCCGGCGCCGTCGATGTCGAGCCGGTAGGCCGGGATCCAGCGCAAGCCCTGCTGCACGTACATCACGCCGATCCGGGCGCCGTCGCCGCCCCGGCGACGGTGAGGGTCAGCCGTTCCTTGGTCTCCTCGATCCGGATCTTCGCGGTGAACTCCCCGCGCACCTCGAGGTCGCGCACCTGGTTCAGCGCGACGACCCGCGTGCCGCTGGCGGTCTGCACGAGCAGCAGCTCGCCGTCGCTCGCGGCCGGCTGGTCCTGGCGCGACGGCACGCCGAGCAGGCGGCCTTCGACGCGTTCCTTGTCGTGCAGCAGGACGACGACGTCCTTGCCGACGTTCACGCGCGCGATCTGGCGGAAGTCCATCGCCGCGACATCGCTGGCGACGAGGTCGCGCCCCGCCTTGGCGGCGAGCAGCGACGCACCGCCGGTCGCGTACGGCCAGAACGTGCCGAGCACCGGCGTCGGCAGCTCGTCCAGCACGAATGTGGTGGCGGTCGCCGGCAGGGGCGCCTCGCGCACGAGGTAGGCATGCCCGTCCTTGAACACGGTCACCTCGCGCACCGGCAGCTTGTTGGCCGGCACCGTGGCCGGAGCCTGGGCCAAGGCCAGCGGCACGAACAGGAACGGGACGAACGAGATCCAGGGTCGCATGCCCCGAACGGTAGCCGCCTCGCCCGGCTCCCACGGCAAGCACTCTGTAAGGGCGCGGCTCAGACCCGTGCCAACAGGGCCACAGCGATCGCCAGGTACTCGTCGCGCGCCGGGCCCGTTCCCGGAGTGCGCGCGGCGACGCGGTACCAGTACGCGGCATTCGCCTGGTCCCCCTCCTCGCGATGCAACGCCGCGTGCACCCAGGCGCAGTCGGCGTCGTCGGGCTGCACCGCGTCGTGCGCCCGTTCCCACTCGCCGCGCAGCGCGTGCCAGCAGCCGAGCAACGCCGCGGGCAAGCCGGTTGACGGCGCCGCGCCGTCGAGACTGCGCCCGAACTCGGCGGGAGTCACCGAGCGACGGTCGCCGTCGACGACTCGCGGGCGCGAACCACCAGGGCGTCGATCTCGCGCAGCATCCACTGCCGCACGTCGAACTCGCGGTAGCCACGCTCCTGCAACAGGCGCGCCACGGGCGCCCCACGACCGCGCGCCGCGCCCACCGTCCGGACCAGTTCATCCCAGTCGGCCCCGGCGCGATCGACCTCCGCTTCGAGTCGGCGCTTGCGGCGGAGGTCGCCGCACCCGTGGACGACGAGCCAGAAGCCGAACACACCGACGGCAATCGGGAACTTCCACAGCAGCCCCAGATCCCAGAGTTGCACCGTCAATACCGAAGCGACGACCGTGGCCAGGGCACCGGTGGCGATGCGGCGGCCACTGCCCCAACCGAACATGTACTGCTCGCAATCGGGACGCTCAGGCGGCGGGAACTCGACCATCCCTAGCCGTCGCCGCCGACGCGCTTGGTGCTCGGCGGCTCTTCCTTCGCCTTCGCCCGCACGAACTCGCGGTTCATGTCGGCGATCACGCGCACCGGGATCTCCTTCGGGCACGCCGCTTCGCACTCGTACTGGTTGGTGCAGTTGCCGAAGCCCTCGGCGTCCATCGCCGCGACCAGGTTGCGGGCGCGCGCGTCGCGCTCGACGCGGCCCTGCGGCAGGTGGATGTAGTGCGAGATCTTGGCGCCGACGAACAGCATCGCCGACGCGTTCTTGCACGCCGCGACGCAGGCGCCGCAACCGATGCAGGTCGCCGCGTCGAACGCCTTGTCGGCGTCGGCCTTCGGCACCGGGATCGCGTTCGCGTCCTGGGGCGCGCCGGTGTTGACCGAGATGTACGCGCCGGACTGCACCACGCGGTCGAACGCCGAGCGGTCGACCATCAGGTCCTTGATCACCGGGAACGCGGCGGCGCGCCACGGCTCGATCCAGATCTCGGCCCCGTCCTGGAAGCTGCGCATGTGCAGCTGGCAGGTCGTCGTGCCGCCGTGCGGGCCGTGCGCCTCGCCGTCGATCATCACGCCGCACGCGCCGCAGATGCCCTCGCGGCAGTCGTGGTCGAACACGACCGGCTCCTCGCCCTTCTTCTGCAGCTGCTCGTTGAGCACGTCGAGCATCTCGAGGAACGACATGTCGGGCGACACGTGGTCCAGCTCGTAGCGGACCATGCGACCGTCCTGCTTGAAGTCGCTCGCGGTGCTGCGCTTGCTCTGGCGCCAGATGTGCAGGGTGAGCTTCATCACTTGTAACTCCGGACAGCGAGGTGCACGTTCTCGAACGACAGCGGCTCCTTGTGCCGCACCGCCTGTGCGGGCTCGCCCTTGTGTTCCCACACGGCGGCATGGCAGAAGTTGGCGTCGTCGCGCCTGGCCTCGCCTTCGTCCTGCCATTCCTCGCGGAAGTGGCCGCCGCACGATTCGCGGCGTTCGAGGGCGTCGCGGCACAGCAGTTCGCCGAACTCGAGGAAGTCGGCGACGCGGCCGGCCTTCTCCAGCGACTGGTTGACGCTCGCGGCGCTGCCGAGCACGCGCACGTCGCGCCAGAACTCGGCGCGCAGCGCCTGGATCGCGGCGATCGCCTCCTTCAGGCCCGTCTCGTTGCGGGCCATGCCGCACTTGCTCCACATGA
The DNA here is from genome assembly GCA_016794485.1 of Planctomycetota bacterium. Classification (GTDB taxonomy): domain Bacteria; phylum Planctomycetota; class UBA1135; order UBA1135; family UBA2386; genus UBA2386. The sequence continues at coordinate 413 of JAEUHV010000094.1, read as the reverse complement.
TCTTGCCGAGCGACTTGTGGAAGTCGTCGACCGTGCGCTTGCCCTGGATCGACAGCAGCCGCTTGGTGAGGTCCTGGATGCCGGCTGTGGCCTTCTGGAACTCGGCGTGGCTGCTCGCCACCGCACCGGGCTTCTGGCCGGCGAGGTAGCCGCCGATCGTGTACGGGAGCACGAAGTATCCATCGGCCAGCCCCTGCATCAGGGCCGAGGCGCCGAGGCGGTTGGCGCCGTGGTCGCTGAAGTTCGCCTCGCCGAGCACGAACAGGCCGGGAATCGTCGACTGCAGGTCGTAGTCGACCCACAGCCCGCCCATCGTGTAGTGCACCGCCGGGAAGATGCGCATCGGCTGCGAGTACGGGTCCTCGGCCGTGATCTTCGCGTACATGTGGAACAGGTTGCCGTACTTGGCCGCG
>JAEUHV010000087.1 GCA_016794485.1 Planctomycetota bacterium | reverse complement strand
GGCCAACCACTGAGGTCGTCGATCCCTGGGCTGCAGCGGGTGATTGACCGACCGGCGCCCCGCCGGTCACGCCAGCAGCGGCCGAACGACCTTGCCGCCGACGTCGGTGAGCCGGTAGTCGCGGCCCTGGAAACGCCACGTCAGCCGTTCGTGGTCGAGCCCGAGCAGGTGCAGCATCGTCGCGTGCAGGTCGTTCACGTGCACCGGATCCTGCGCCACGTGGTAGCCGAGTTCGTCGGTGGCGCCGTGCGTCACCCCACCGCGCACCCCGCCGCCCGCGAGCCAGAACGTGAACGCCTTGCCGTGGTGGTCGCGTCCGAGGAACTTCGCGTCGCGCACTTCCTGCATCGGCGTGCGCCCGAACTCGCCACCCCACACCACCAAGGTCTCGTCGAGCAGCCCGCGCCGTTCGAGGTCGAGCACCAGCGCGGTCGCGGCGCGGTCGGTCTGTTCGCACATCTTCGGCAGCCCGTGTTCGAGGTCGTCGCTCGCATCGGTGCCGTGATGGTCCCAGCCGCGGTGGAACAATTGCACGAAGCGAACGCCACGTTCGACCATGCGCCGCGCCAGGAGGCAGTTGTTGGCGAACGACGGCTTGCCCGGTTCACTGCCGTAGAGCCGGTGTACTTCGTCGGGCTCGCGCCGCAGGTCGACCAGTTCGGGCACACTCGCCTGCATCCGGAACGCCAGTTCGTACGCGTCGATGCGCGCGGCGATTTCGGGGTCGCCGAGCGTCGCGAGCCGTTCGCGGTTCAGGTCGCCGAGCAGGTCGAGCGTGCGTCGTCGCATCGCCCGGTCGACGCCCTGCGGATCGGCGACGCAGGGCACCGGTTCGCCGCGCGCGCGCAGTTCGACGCCTTGCAGCGGGGTCGGCAGGAAGCCGCTGGACCACGCCGCCGCGCCGGCACCCGGGTCGATCTTGCCCGACACCAGCACGACGAAGCCCGGCAGGTCCGTGGCTTCGCTGCCGAGCCCGTACTGCACCCACGACCCGCAGCTCGGCCGCCCCGCGATCTGGTGGCCGGTGTTCATGAAGATCTGCGCCGGTCCGTGGTTGAACTGCTCGGTGTGCAGCGATTTCACGAAGGCGACCTTGTCGACGATCGACGCGAGGTGCGGCAGCAGCTCGGAGACCGGAGCGCCACACTGGCCGCGTTGGGCGAAACGGTAGCGCGTGCCGAGCAGCCGCGGCGTGCCCTTCAGGAACGCGAAACGCTGGCCGGCGATCAGTTCCTGCGGCACCGGCTGGCCGTCGTGCTTCTGCAGCGCGGGCTTGGGCTCGAACAGGTCGAGTTGCGACGGGGCGCCGGCCATGAACAGCCAGACGACGTTCTTCGCGCGCGGGGCGAAGTGCGGCGCCGGCCGCCGTTCGCCGTGCAGCAGGTGCGCCAGGGCGAGCGGGCCGAGCCCGAGGCCGCCGAGGAACGCGCGGCGCGTGCAGGTGGATTCGTGTGGCGTGCCGTTCATCGCACGAGCGCCTCGTCGAGGTTGGTCATCGCGTTGGCGAGCAGCGTCCAGCGCAGTGGGCCGGTCTCGGCGGCGAGTGCGGCGGCGAGCCGATCGAGTTCGCGCTCGGTCGGCGGCCGCGACGTGCACAGCCGGAAGCCGAAGGCGAGCCGCGCGCGATCGTCACCAGCGTGCGTGCGCATGCGTTCGCCGAGCGCCTGGGCCGCTTCCCACGCCGCCGGATCGTTGAGGCCGGCCAGGGCCTGCAACGGCGAGTTGGTGCGTTGCCGCCGCACGGTGCACTGCTCGCGCGAGGGCGCGTCGAACGCCGCGAACTGCACGAACGTCTGCGTGCGGCGCCAGAACGTGTAGAGCGCGCGGCGATGCCGCGCTTCGCCGTCGCTCGGCTGCCAGCGCACGTCGGCCTTGTTGGTCGGCACGACGCCTTGGGTGTCCGCCTGCAGGGGGAACACCGGCGGGCCGCCGCGATGCGGCGACAGCAGGCCGCCCACCGCGAGCCATTGGTCGCGGATCTGTTCGGCGGTCAGGCGGAAGCGCGGGCCGCGCGCGTACCAGCGGTTGTCGGGATCGAGCGCGCGGTCCTCGGCAGTGGCCACGGCCGAGCGGCGATAGGCCTGCGACGTCACCAGCGTGCGCAGCAGCGCCTTGTGCGAGAAGCCCAGCCGAACGAACTCGGTCGCCAGCCAATCGTGCAGTTCCGGGTGGTCGCGCGGCGGACTCTGCGTGCCGAAGTCCTCGGGCGTGCCGACGAGCGGGCGGCCGAACAGTGCGGCCCAGACGCGGTTGACGTGCACGCGCGCGACCAGCGGGTGCGTCGGATCGACGAGCCAGCGCGCGAGACCCAGGCGGTCCTGCGCGGCGCCGGCGGGAAACCGCGGCCCCAGCGCCGGTGGTACCGCGGCCGTCACGCGTTCACCGCGCGCGTCGTAGCTGCCGCGCAACCGGATCTCGGTCGCGGCCGCGACGTCGCGCCGTTCGACGAAGGACAACGTGCTGTCGCCGGCGAACGCCTTGGCCGCCTTCTCGGCCTTGGCGATTTCCGCGGCTGGAGCCTTCGCCGCCTGCAATGCCGCGACGCGCGCGCGCAGTTCGTCCCGACGGCGCGCCTGGTCCGGCGTCGCGAGGTCGAGCTGCACTTCCTCGGCGGGTTCGAAGAACGCGAGCAGGCCGTAGAAGTCGCGCTGCGCGATCGGGTCGAACTTGTGGTCGTGGCATTGCGCACACTGCAGCGACGCGCCGAGCCACACCGTCGCGGTGGTGGTGGTGCGGTCGACGAGCCGTTCCCAGCGGGCTTCCGCCGGGTCGACGCCGCCCTCGTCGTTCAGCATCGTGTTGCGATGGAAACCGACGGCGATGCGCCCGTCTTCGCCGGCGTCGGGCAGCAGGTCGCCGGCGAGCTGCAGCAGCGTGAAGCGGTCGAACGGCAGGTCGCTGTCGAATGCGTCGACCACCCAGTCGCGCCACTTCCACATCGCGCGCGTCTGGTCGAAGTTGAAGCCGCCGGTGTCGGCGTAGCGGGCGAGGTCGAGCCACGCCACGGCCTGGTGCTCGCCGAAGTGCGGCGACGCCAGCAGGCGGTCGACCTGGTGTTCGTAGGCGCCGGGCGCCGTGTCGGCGAGGAACGCGTCGAGTTCGGCGGGCGAGGGCGGCAGGCCGATCAGGTCGAACGACAGGCGGCGCAGCAGGGTCGCGCGGTCCGCTTCGGGCGCGGGCACCAGGCCGGCTGCGAGGAGGCGCGGTTCGAGGAACGCGTCGATCGCGTGCACGTCGCTGCGCGGAATCTCCGGTCGCATGGGCGTCACGTAGGCCCAATGCGGCGGGCGCGCGGCGGCGACGTCGCCTTGCGGCGACAACACCGCGAGAACGCACGAGACGAGCATCGGCGCAGGATAGCGTCGCCAGCACAATGATGCGGCGACGACTGTCCGGGGCCCGCAGCGACGGGCCCGCAGGGAATGGCCGCAGTGCTGATTCCAGCGTCGGTCCCGAACAGGTTTCCATGCGCCATCGCTGTCCAAGGAGTGGCCGCATCGAGCGCCGCCATTCCGCACCTTCCAGAGCATCCATGATTGCATTGCGTTCTGTTGTGATGGCATTCCTTGCGGCCAGCGGCCTCGTCGCACAGGCGGCCGAAGCGGTCCGCGGTTCCTTCGGTGTGACCGCCGGTGCCGATGGCGCTTGCGCGGGTGGGCCCGGCTACAGCGCCCGCTTCGATGACGCGGGGGCGTCGTTCACCCCGCTGCTCGGCCCGAAGGTCGGCAGCGATCCGCGCCTGCACTTCACGTTTCTCGGTTGCCGGCGCGGCGAGCAAGCGTTGGCGGAGGGTGGGCCGGTGGTGCCGAGTGTCGAAGGGCAAGTCGTGCGCTACGCCCGCGGAGCCGTGGTCGAACAGTACGAAGCGCGCGTCGACGGCGTCGAGCAGAGCTTCGTGTTCGCGCAGCGGCCCAAGGGCGACGGCGACCTGATCGTTCGCGGCCGCGTCACGACGGCATTGCCCCTGGCGTCGGCATCGGCCGAGGCCGTGCGCTTCGAACTGCCGGATCTGGGTGGCGTGGCGTTCGGCGCAGTGACCGGCGTCGACGCGAGCGGTGCAACCATGCGCGGCGGACTGCGGCTCTGCGGCGATGAATTGGAGCTGTCCCTGCCGGCTTCCTTCGTCGATTCGGCGGCCTACCCGTTGGTGCTCGACCCGCTCATCGCCACCGCGTTCGCGATCGGCAACGATCCGGCCCACGACGACGTTCATCCGGCGATCGCCTTCGACACGACGAGTTCGCGCTACCTCGTCGTGTGGGCGGTGGTCATTCCGGTCGCGTTCGCGACGCCGGCCCACACCGAAATCCGCGGCCAGTTCGTCGCGGCCGGCGGCGGTCTGCAAGGCGGCCAGTTGCTGCTTGCGACCGACGGCCACGAGGCCGCGGAGCCGGTCGTCGCCAACATCAACTCGACCAACCGGTTCCTGGTGGCC
>JAEUHV010000112.1 GCA_016794485.1 Planctomycetota bacterium | reverse complement strand
CTCGAGGCACGCGTCGGCGAGCGCTTCGAGGATCGTCTGCAGGTTGCGGATCGGCACGCCTTCCTTCAGCAGGCCGGCGAGGATGCGCTGCACCTGGCCGAGCGTCAGCTGGCCCGGGATCAGCTCCTCGACGACCGCCGGCGTGACCTTCTTCAGGTTGTCGACCAGCGCCTTCACGTCGTCGCGCGACAGCAACTCGCCGGAGACCTTCTTCAGCACCTCGGTCAGGTGCGTGATCAGCACCGAGGCGGCGTCGATCACCGTGTAGCCGAGCAGTTCGGCGCGGTCCTTGTCGCTCTCGGCGATCCAGCGCGCCGGCAGCCCGAACGCGGGTTCGACCGTCTCGACGCCGGCGATCGGGGCCGCGGTGCCGCTCGGGTCCATCGCCAGGAACTGGCCGGCGCGCAGCGTGCCGCGGGCGATCTCCTGGCCGCCGAGCAGGATGCGGTAGGTGTTCGGGTCGAGCTGCACGTTGTCGCGCACGCGGATCGGCGGCACGACGAGGCCGAGCGCCTGGGCGAACTGGCGGCGCAGCGAACGGATGTGGTCGAGCAGCCCGCCGTGGCGGCCCGGTTCGACGAGGCCGATCAGGCGGTAGCCGATCTCGACGCCGAGGCGGTCGACGGCGAGCAGTTCCTCGACCGGTGCCTGTTCGCCCTCGGGCTTCTTCTCGGCCTGTTCGGCGGCCTGCTGCTTCTGGGCGATCGCGCGCGCCTTGGCGCCCTCGACCGAGCCGGAGAACGTGAACAGCACCGCGGCGATGGACGTGAACAGCACCGTCGGCATGCCCGGCAGCAGCGAGACCAGCACCAGCACGATCGCGACGAGCCGCATCGCGCGACCGCTCGCCATCAGCTGGTCGCCCATCTCCTGGCCGAGCGACTCCTCGCTGGCACCCTTGGTGACCAGGATGCCGGCCGCCGTCGAGACCAGCAGCGCCGGGATCTGCGCCACGAGGCCGTCGCCGATGGTCAGGATCGTGTAGTGCGAGAAGGCCTGGCCGAGCGTCTGGTTGCGGTACAGCATGCCCATCAGCAGGCCGCCGACGATGTTGATGCCGGTGATGATCAGGCCGGCGACCGCGTCGCCGCGCACGAACTTGCCGGCGCCGTCCATCGCGCCGTAGAACTCCATCTCCGCGGTCAGCGCCGCGCGCCGCTTCTTGGCTTCCTCGGCGGTGATCAGGCCGGCGCTGACGTCGGCGTCGATCGACATCTGCTTGCCGGGCATCGCGTCCAACGCGAACCGCGCCGCGACCTCGCTGATGCGGTTCTGGCCCTTGGTGATCACGATGAACTGGATCACCACCAGGACCAGGAACACGACGATGCCGACCAGCGGCTGGCCGCCGACGACGAAGCTGCCGAACGAACGGATCACGTCGCCGGCGTGGCCTTCGAGCAGGATCAGACGCGACGACGACACGTTCAGCGACAGGCGGAACAGGGCGGTGAACAGCAGCACGCTTGGGAACGTGCTGAACTCGACCGGTCGTCCGGCGCCCAGCACCGCCATCAGGATCAGCAGGCTGGTGGTGATGTTGACGCACAACAGTGCGTCGATCAGCACCGGCGGCAGCGGCACCAGCATCACGGCGAGGATGCCGACGAAGAACAGCGCGATGAGCGTGTTCTTCTGCGAGTTCTTGGGGCCTTCGTCCATGGTTCAGTCGGGGTGAGCGGTCAGGCGGTGCGGTGCTTGAGGCGGTAGACGTGGCCGAGCACGGTGGCGACGGCCTGGTAGAAGCGTTCAGGAACGGTCTGGCCGACCTTGACGGCGCGGAACAGCGCGCGGGCGAGCGGCGGGTCCTCCATCAGCGGCACGCCGTTGGCCCGCGCCAGTTCGCGGATCTGCAGCGCGATCTCGTCCATGCCCTTGGCGACGACGACCGGGGCCGCGTCGCGCTTGCGGTCGTAGCGCAGCGCCACCGAGAAGTGGGTCGGGTTCGTCACCACGACATCGGCCTTGGGCACGTCGGCCATCATCCGGCTGCGCAGCAGCTCGTTGCGGGCCCGGCGCTGGCGCATCTTGATGGCCGGATCGCCTTCGCTGCGCTTGCGTTCGTCCTCGACTTCCTGGCGCGACATCATGTTGCGCTTCTCGAACGAGAACCGCTGCCAGAAGAAGTCGGCGGCGGCCAGCGCCGTCACCACCGCGGCGACCCACAGCAGCACCGTGATCGCGAGATCGGCGACTTCGCCGGCGGCGACGTCGAACGGTTGCTCGTGCAGGTGCAGCAGTGCCGGCAAGCGGTGGCCGATGGTGAGCCACAGCACGGCCACCAGCACGCCCAGCTTGAGCACGGCGAACGCGGTGCGGACCACCGCCTGGACGTTGAACACCCGCTTCCAGTTGGTGAGCGGGTTGAGGCGTTCGAGCTTGAAGCCGAGCACCTGGTTGGACCAGCGCAGGCCGATCTGGCCGTAGCCGATCAGGGCGGTCGCCGCCACCAGGGTGCCGACGAACAACGCGAACGGTGGCCCGACGGTCGCGAGTGCGTGCAGCAGTTCGCGGCAGATGCCGGGCACTTCCGTCAGTTGCCGGTCGTCGAGGCCCACGGTCAAGCCGGTGCGCAGCACCTGCGCGAATGCGTCGACCAACCAGCCGCCGAACCACATCATCATGATCGCGGCCACCAGCATCACGCCGCCCTGCACCAGTTCGCGGGAGAGCGGCGTGTCGCCACGTTCGCGCACCTCGGTCAGGCGCGACGGAGTCGGCTTCTCGGTCTTGCCGTCGTTGTCGCCGAACAGGGCCATGGCTCAGCTCGCGAACATCGCGTCGGATCGGTCGAGGATCGCGCGGAAGCAGTGGACGAGGAACGGGGCGCCTTCGACCAGGAAGAAGGCCAGCAGCAGCAGTGCGACGAGCACGCGCAGTGCGAAACCGAACTCCATCAGGTTGATCGCGGGCACCGCGCGACCGAGCAGCACCATGCCGACCGACAGCAGCAGCATGATGCCGAGGATCGGGAACGCGTACTGGACCGCGAGCTCGACGCTGCCGGCGACGAGCGCCTGCAGGCCTTCCCAGATCGGCTCGATCGCGAACGTCTGGCCGATGGGGCAGGCGCGGTAGGTGTTCTCGAGCACCCGCAGGGCGTCGTGGTGCAGATCGAACTGCAGGATCAGCAGGAAGCCGACCACCTGCAGCAGCTGTGACACCACGGCGGCGTCGATCCCGCTCTCCGGGTTCATCGTGCGCGCCATCGAGAAGCCCATCTCCGAACTGATCAGTTCACCGGCGCTGGTCAGCAGCGACGTCATGGTCGACAGCGCGAAGCCGAGGGCCAGGCCGACGATCGACTCGCGCAGCGCGAGCACGCCGAGGCCGAGCAGGTGCGACGGCGGATCGATGCGTTGGTCGCCGACCCACCAGAACATGCCGCCGAGGGCGATCGCGAGCACGAGCCGCAACACGAACGAGTCCGTCTGCCGGCCGAACAGGGGCACCACGGCGACGAACGCCCCGGCCCGCATGACGTGCAGGAGGAGCGCCACCGCGTAGCCCTGGACCAGTTCGACGTTCATCGCGCGACGGCTCCGGTCACCCGAGTCCGTAGGCCGAGAGGTTCTCGAACAGCGCCGCGGTGTACTCGCGCAGCGTGCCGAGGATCCAAGGCATCAGCAGCACGATGGTCGCCAGCACCGCGAGCATCTTGGGGACGATGGTGAGCGTCTGTTCCTGCAGCGACGTCACCGTCTGGAAGAAGCTGACGGTGAGGCCGACCAGCATGCCGACCAGCAACGCCGGCGCGCAGATGACCAGCGCCGTCAGCAGCGTGGATTTGCAGAGGTCCAGCAGTGTCTCGTGACCCATGGGTGTTCTCCGATCAGGTGGTGGCGAAGCTCTGCGCCAGCGAGGTGACGACCAGGTCCCAGCCGCCGACGAGGATGAACAGCAACAGCTTGAGCGGCGTCGACACGACGACCGGCGGCAGGCTGAACATGCCCATCGAGACCAGGATCGAGCTGATCACCAGGTCGATCACGACGAAGGGCAGGAACAACACGAAGCCCATCTGGAAGGCCGTCTTGATCTCGGACAGCACGAACGCCGGCACGGTGACGTGGAACGGCGTTTCGAGTGCGGTCGCGGGCCGCGGCGTGCGCGACAGTTCGAGGATCAGTGCCACGTCCGCTTCGCGGGTCTGCGCCAGCATGAACTGGTTCATGCGCGTCTGGGCGATCCCGGCCGCTTCGCGCCAGTCCATCTTGTTCTCCGTGTACGGCAGGTAGGCCTGCTCGTAGACGTCGGAGATCACCGGGCGCATGACGAAGATCGTCATGAACATCGCGAAGCCGGTGGTGATCATCGCCGGCGGAAGGTCCTGCATCGACATCGCCCGCTTGAGGAACGACAGCACGACGACGATGCGCGTGAAGCACGTCATCGTCATGATCAGGGCCGGCGCCATCGCCAGCAGCGTCATCAGCAGCGCGATCTCGAGGGCCGAGCCGAGCGACTTCTTGCCGTCGCCGCCGCGGATGTCGAGGGTGATGCCGGGGCTGCCCGCGGCCGCGGGGTCCTGGGTCGCGATGCGGCTCGGTCCCTGCGGGCCGCCGATCGGCACCGGAGCCGTGGCCGGATCGTCGACGGACTGCGCCTGCACCGACGTCGCCAGCGCGAACGCGGTCAGCAGGGCCAGCAGCAGTCGACCGAGGCGGATCATGAGCGACCGGCCTTCTGCAGCAGGTTGCGGAACTCGGCGAGGGCGGGGTTCTCGGTCCGGTGCTTCGCCGCCGTGTTCGCAGGCGGGGTGGGCAGGCGCCGCGGCAGGGCCTGGCTCGGCCGCGGGATCACCAGGTTCTTCGGCACGGCGCCGTCGTCGTCGGCCTCGTCGGTGGCGGCAGCGGCCGCGGTCGCGAGGGCCGTGCGGCTGGCGATTTCGGCCTCGTCGGCGGTCCGTTCCGGCAGTCGGCCGGTCTCGAGCAGCGTGAGGCCCTTGTCGCCTTCGCCGACCAGCAGGATGCGTTCGTCGAACTCGATCGCGTGGATGGCCTGCTTCGCCGACAGCCGCAAGGTCTGGCGCAGGCCGATGAGGGCCGCGCCGTGCGGCGAGCGCGCGCCTTGCCGCAGACGGCGCAGCAGCAGCACGCCGCCGACGCCGAGCAGCAGCACGCCGATCAGTGCGCTGGCCATCTCCCACAGGTCCGGGGTGCGCGGCAGTGGCGTGACGTCGCGCTTCGCCGTGGGCTTCGCCGTGGCCGGTTCAGCCACCTCGGTCGACGCGGGGTTGTCGGCGGCGGCCACCTTCGGCGGCTTGGACACGGTGGCGGTCGAGCCACCCTGCATGGACAGGCTGCCCATCACGAGCAGCGCGGCGACGGCGGGCGGAATCAGGAACCACTTCGGCATCGACTTCATCGGGATCCTCACGCCCCTCTGAAGCACGGGGCGTGCCAAGTCCCGAACCACAAGATGTGGTGGTCGGCGCGGGTCAGCAGCCGACGGTGCCGTTCACTCGTACGACGCTGCGTGCAGCAACCGTACGCCGGCTCGACGTCGCGTGGTGGCGGTCTGCTACCCTGGTGCCCCGATGTCCCCGACGCCGTTCGACGAACTCGTGCATCGCGTGAACAACCTGCTCGGCACCATCGCGATCCAGGTCGAAGTGGCGCGCGGCGACGGTTCGCTGCCGGCCCATGCGCAGGCCCTGGCCCTGATCGAGGAGTCGGCGATGCGCACCCGCGACGAAGTGAAGCGCCTGCAGAAGGCCGTCGCTCGTCCGGACCGCTGAGGCAGTCCGGCCCGTCACGAGCCCGGCGTCGCCGGGCCGTTCGCGGGTGTCGGCGTCGGCGCGGAGCCTTCGGCGGGGATCAGCGAACCCAGCTTCTGCGACAGCTGCAGTTCGTCGCAGGGGAAGCCCAGGATCGCGTCGGCACGACTCAGGAACGCCTGCGTCACCCGCTGCCGCGAAGGGTGGTGGATCAACAGCACCACCTTCGTGCTGTCGGACAGTTCCTTGATGCGGCGGCACCAGTCGAACCGCCGGTCCTCGCCAGGAGGAACGTCGAGCAACACGACCTCGTTCTTGTGGGCGGCCGGATTCGGGATCTCGCCGCGGCCGTGCCGGCGGATCTCCAGTCCGACGCGCCGGCAGCTGCGCCGCAGCGTCTTGAACACTTCGGGTTGCAGCACGAACGCGGCGAGCGTGCCGCGCACCGGTGCGGCCGGGATGCTGTCGAGCCCGTCGTCGTCGACCTTGGTCGACGGGCCGGTGGAAGCGGCGGGCGTGGTGCCGGCTGCGGCCGCGGCACCATCGGCGGTGCCGAACTCGAGCGGCGCCTTGTTCCAGGCCTCGGCCGTGGCGAGATCGACGGCCAGGGCGCCGATCGATTCGGGGTAGTCACCCACCTTCATCCGGAAGCCGAACACCATCAACGCCGTCGTGCCGAGCACGCCGTCCTTGTCGACGCCGGGCTTCACCACGCCGTGGTCCTGGAACCGCACGTCGACGTTGCCGACCTGCTCGCGCAGCACGTTGCCGATGCCGCTGTAGAGCACGTTGCCGAGTTCGCCGAACGCGTCGGCGTCCTCGCCTTCGAGCGCGCCCTTGTTGCGCCGCTGCGCGATGATGTCGTCGGGCGTCATCATCAACAGGCCGGCCATCGCGATCGCGTCGGCGACCTCGATCATCGCCAGGAACGACTTGCCGGCGAAGCCCTTGTCCAGGGCGCCGCGCGCGACCGCGCAGCCCTTCTGCAGGCTGCCCAGGAAGGCCTCGACCTCGCGCTGTTCGGGTTCGAGCGGACGCACCACGATCTCGCGCGAGACCAACGACCCGAGGGTCTCGCCGATCGAGCTGGTCAGCAACGCGAAGAGCCGCTTGAGCTCCTTGCCGCTGCCTGGCTTCAGGGTGGTGTTGGTCATGATCGGACGCTGCGTCCCGCCGTCGCCGACTCAGTCCTTGGCTTCGAAGTGCACGCCGATGTCGAGTGCGCCGCCGTCGAGTTGCACCCGGACGCGCGACCGCAGGCAGCCGTCGCCCGCGGACTGCACCGACACTTCCCCGTTGTGGATCACGTTCGGAACCGACAGGTCCATCTGGTTGCCCTCCGCGACCCAGGCGTTCTTGAAGTTCCCGGCGAGCATGTTCACGACTTCGCCGAATGCGTCGACCGCTTCGCCGAACGAACCCAGTTCGCTCGGTTCCATCATCAGCATCTTGGCGGCGATGGTTCGCGCCAGCTGCTCGTGCGTGCGCACCACGAACGTGCCCGAGCGGGTGCCCGTGAAGCCCAGCAGGCCGATCACCGGGTCGCTGAAGCGCGAGTGGTCCTCGGGTTCCGCAGAGATCGTCTGCGGAATCATGGCGACCATGGTCTCCAGGATCTCGCGCGCGGACTGCTGCAGGCTGTCGATCAGGTGTGGTTCGAGCGTCTGCGTGGCCATGCTCCCTCGGCGTTTTAGGGTCGATCGGACGACGGACTTGGCACGGTCACTTCAGGAACGGACCGATGATCTCCTGGATCTTCTCGGGCGTGAACGGCTTCTTCAGGTAGCCCTTCGCGCCGCGGTTCATCGCTTCCTTGACGACTTCTTCGCTGCCCTCGGTCGTGATCATCACGATCGGCGGCGGCGTCCCGAGCTTCTCCTTGACGGCCTTGACGAAGTCGAGGCCGTTCATGTTCGGCATGTTCACGTCGCTCAGGATGAGGTCGAACTTCGCACCTTCGACCGCCTTCATGCCTTCGACGCCGTCGCCGGCTTCCTTGAAGTCGGCGTTCTCGATGCCTGCCTGGCGGATGCCCCGCATGATGATCTTCCGCATCGTGGCGGAGTCGTCGACGATCAGTACGTTCTTGGCCATGTTGTTGCTCGCGTGAGGTTGCGCCGGCTATCGGCCGGGCGCGGGTTCCAGGTTCAGGAGATCCGCCGCCGCCGAGACGTCCGCGTGCAGCCTCTGCGACAGGTCTTCCAGGTCGTCGGGTCCGAGTTCGAGTCGCTCCATCGCGGCCTCGTCGACATCGGCGGGCACGCGCGGGAACGGATTGCCGATGCCGGCCTGCAGCGCCAACTGGTCGGCGACGTGCAGCACCGCTGGCATGGCTGCGTCGCCGCCGAGCAGGGTCCGGTCGTGGTGTGCACGCAGGGCGTGGGTCAGCCACTCCGGCAGCTTCCATGCGGCGGCGACCACGCTCGCGGCTTCGGCGTGGTCGATGCCGAACACCATCCGCTCCAGGGCGGCGTGGTCGGCGGGGTGCGTGCTGTCGGCGCAGTCGAGTGCGGCGACGACGTCGGCTTCGCTGAGGCTGTCGGCGATCACGATCTTGCCGACGTCGTGCAGGATGCCGGCAGTGAAGGCATTCGCCGGTGGCACCGCACCGGTTCGCGTGGCAACCGCCTGGCTGGCGAGGGCGCAGGCCACCGCGTGGTGCCAGGTCGTGGTCGGGTCGGCGTAGCACGAACCGCGGATGCCGCGGAACATGCCGGCCGAACACGTCACCAGGACCAGCTGGACGAGTGTCCGGGAGCCGACGTAGCTGATCGCATCGCCGATCGACGCGATCTCCCGTTCGAGGCCGATGCCGGCCGAGTTGCACAAGCGCAGGATGCGTGCGACCAGGGTCGGTTCGGTGCGCACGATCTCGACGAGCCGGGCGATGTCCCAGTCCGGCTCCTGCACCATGCGCAGGACGCGATGGGCGACTTCGGGCAGCGGGCGCACCGCCTTCACGGCGTGCGTGATGTCACGGGGCTTCGGCACGGACCTCTCCGTGCCGTTCATCGGCAGAAAGGGTCGCGCAGCCGCAGTGCGTCAGGCCGGCGTGCCCTGGGTCCGGTCCAGCTGGGCCTTCAGGCGAGTCATCACGTTGCTGTGGATCTGGCAGACGCGCGATTCGGTCAGCTCCATGA
>JAEUHV010000075.1 GCA_016794485.1 Planctomycetota bacterium | reverse complement strand
CCCGCTGGGTCCTGGCGCACTTCGCGCTTCAGTTCGCGCGTCTACTGCTCCTGGGTGCCCGTCCACCCGGGAAACGACGGCACCACGAACGACCCCGCCTGCTGCGGCACGAGGTCGAGCGAGAACACCAACGACTGCGTCATGTGGCCGTTGACGATCTCGGTCGCCTGCGTCGGGTTCGACAACTGCAGCGCCAGCCCCGGCACGTCGGGCAGTCGCGGGCGTCGTGGGGTGCCGCCCGGATCGACGATGCGGAGTTCGGCGCGCGCCGACTCGCCGAGCGCGATCGTGCCAGGCTCCGGGCCGACGAGTTCGACCCGTTCCTGCGCGCGCAAGGCGGCTCCGGCGACGAGCACCAGGATCGACAGGATTCCGCGCATGCCGTTCACCAATCGCGCTCCACGGTCGGCCGACCCAGGCGCGCCCGCGCGCGGAACTCCTTCTGCTTCTGGTCGGTCTGCTTCAGCTTGTCGAGCACGCGCTGCGCCTGTTCGGGCGTCAGCTCCGTTGCGTCACCCGCCTCGCCGGGGGCGTCCTGGCGCGGCTTGCCGGAGGCCGGATCGCTCGACTTCTGGCGTTCGCCGTCCTTGCCGGACTCGTCACCTTCGCCCTGCTGCGGCTTCTGGTCCCGACCCTCGGTCGGCGGCTGCTCTTGCTTCTCCCCAGCACCCTTGGGTTCGGGCTTCGGCTGGCCCTCGGTCTTGGGTTCGGGTTTCGGTTCGCCCTCGCCCTTCGGCTGCCCCTCGGGCTCCGGCTTGTCCGGCTTGGGTTCGTTCTGCTTCTGGTCGCCTTCCGGCGGCTTCTGGTCCGGCGGCTCGTCCTTCGGCTCGCCCGACTTGTCGTCCTTGTCCTGCTTCGACTTCGGGTCGTCCTTCCGGTCCTCGGGCTTCTTCTGCTCGGGATCGGGCTTCTGTTCGTCCTGCTTCTTCTGCTGCTCGCGCTGCTTCTTCAGCTCGTCGATCTTCTTCTGCAGTTCGTCGATCGTGCGCAGCGCGCGCTCGGTGTTGCGCACGAGTTCGGGTGTGGCCGCCGCTTGCGCGCCGCGCACGAAGTGGTCGCGCGCAGCCGTCGCCTTCGCCAACGCCTGCTCGAACACCGGCAGTGGGTCGTCTTGCTTCGCTCCGGCGGCGGGCGGTTGCCCAGAGGCCGCCGACTGCAGCAGCTCGTCCCCCTTGCCCGACAGCGCCAGGGCCTCGTCGTGCCGCACCGCGCCGAGCAGGCCAGCGTGCAGGTCGGGGCGCGCGTCCTTCGCCATCGCCGCGTACTTCTCGGCCGCGGTCTCCGCGGCCGGCAGGTCGCCGGAACGCCACGCCGCCAGCGCCAGGTTCCACTGCAGCTCGGCGGATTCGCCGTCCTGCTCGATCGCGGCCCGGAATGCCGCGGCGGCCTCGACGAACTTGCCGTCGCGGTAGAGCTGCAGACCCCGTTCGCGGTCGCCTCCGGGCCACCACGCGAGCACCACGGCGAGCCACAACGTCTTCATCGGTGTCGACCTCCAGCCAAGGCGATCTCCCACAGCAGCAGCACCAGCAACGGCAACAGCACCCACTGGTAGCGGGCCTGCTTGCCGCGTTCCTCGCCGGCATCGTAGGCGCGTTTCTGCTGCGGCCGCAGGCGCTTGTCGTGCAGTTCGTTCAGCGGCAGCGCCATGCTCTCGGCAGCGAGGTAGGTGCCGCCGGTCGTGGTCGCCACCGCGCGCAAACTCTCGGTGTCGAGCCGGGTCACGACTTCCTGGCCCTTCTGGTCGCGCAGGAAGCCCTCCTTCTGGCCGTCGCGCACGGTGATCTTGCTGCCGCGCACGCTGCCGTAGCCGATCGTGTGCACGGTGACGCCCTTCTCCGCCAACTCGCGGGCGGCATCGCGCCCGGATCCGGCGAGATCCTCGCCGTCGGTCATCAACACCGCGGCGGTGGTCGCAGCGTCGTCGACGTTCGCCAGTTCGAGCGCCTTGCGCAGCGCCGCCGCGAGGTCGGTGCCGCCCTTCTTCACCACGTCGGTGTCGACCTCGTCGAGCAACACGCGGAACGAATCGAGATCGTGCGTCAGCGGGATCCACGCGCGCGCCTCGCCGGCGAACACGACGAGACCGACGCGGTCGCCTCCTTGCAGCGCGGGCAGCAGTGCGCGGATGTCCTGCAGGGCCCGCTGCAGCCGGTTGGGTTCGAGGTCGCCGGCCAGCATCGACCGCGACGTGTCGAGACACAGCAGCACGTCGAGGCCGCGCCGTTCGACCTGCACCGGCTCGTCGCCGAGGCGCGGGTCCATCCACGCCAGGAGCCCGAACGTCGCCAACAGGGTCAGGCGGAGGGAGCGGCCCAACGGCGCCGGGAACCGGTCGGTGCCGCGAGCGCCCCAACGGGCCACGGCCGCCCGCGACCGGTCGAACACCAGCCATGCCAGCGCGCACAACACCGGCAACGCCAACAGGCCCGGCCACAGCCAGGCTCGGCCCCAGACGAGGTCGTTCACGGCGTCCTCCGGAACACCAGCACTTCGGCCAGCAGGGCCAGCAGCAGGAGCGCGAGCCCGCAGCCGAGCGGCCACTCGAAGCGATCGACGGTGCGGTAGCGCGGGTCCTCGAGTTCGACCTTCTCGAGTTCGTCGATGCGGGCGTAGACCTCGGCGAGGTCGGCATCGCTCCTGGGCTGGAAGAACTGGCCGCCCGTCTCCTGGGCGATGGCGCGCAGGTCGCGGAAGCTCGGCGGCCGGTAGCCGTACGCGTCCGGCACGCCGTTGCCGAGGCCGATCGTGTGCACGCGCACGCCGGCGTCCTTGGCCAGCTTGGCGGCGTCCATCGGCGCGATCGCGGCCTCCGGATCGCGCGTCCACACCGTTTCCTCGCCGTCGGTCAGCAAGACCACCACCTTGGACTTCGCGGCGCCCTTGCCGAGCACCTGCACTCCCTTGGCGACCGCGGTGCCGATCGCCGTGAGGTCGATCTCGCTGCCCTGCGGAACGGTGTCGAGCGCCGCCAGGAACGACCCGAGCGCCCGTTCGTCGAGGGTGAGGGGGCAACGCAGTTCCGCGTAGCGGGCGAACGCGACCAGGCCGACCCGGTCGTGCGTGCGCGCGGCGGCGAACTCTTCGGCCCGCTGCCGGGCTGCGTCCATCCGCCGCACGGTCTGCGTTCGTTCCATGTCGGTGGCGAGCATCGACGAACTGGTGTCGACCACGAGCACGATGTCGATGCCCTGCTCGCGCAACGGCAACACGTCGCGTTGCACCGGCCGCGCCAACGCCACGCCGAGACAGACCGCCGCGGCGACCTTGCCGGCCTGGGGCAACCACGCGAGACGTTGCCGAAGCGTCCGCCCCGCCGCCGCGAACAGGACCGCAGCCGCCGTCGGCAGCGACGCCCGCGGGCGGGTGGAGCGCCACAGCAGCGCCAGCAGCGCACACGGGATCGTCAGCAGGAACCACGGGTCGAGCAGCATGACGCCGGACAACCCGAGCCAGCCGAGGTCGGCACTCATGCGACCGCCTCCACCGCGCGGTCGGCGCGCGTCGCCTGCACGAACTGCTCGGCCAGCGCCCAGGCCGCCAGGTGATCGTGCTCGGTCGGCACGTGCGCCGCGAACTTGACCAGGTCGCACTGCGACAGGAACCGTTCCAGCTCCGACCGGTGCGCGCGGGCGAGCCCGTCGCCACCCTCGAGTTCGCGCAGGAACTCCTCGGTGGTGCGTTCGGGCGCGTGCAGGCCGAACCTTGCCTCGAGGTAGCTGCGCAGCACGTCGCTGACCGCCACGTAGAAGCGTTCCACTTCGGCCGGCGTCGTGCGCGCGTCGCCGCGCAGACGCTGCAACGCGCGCAGCGCGGTCACGTGCGGCGGCAGGGCCACCGCGTCGGGATGCGCGCCGACGCGCGCGGGGCGGCTCCGCCACCACCACCAGACGGCCGCCGCGAGGGCACCCGCGCCGGCCCCGCCCGCGATCCAGTAGGCGCCCTGGAACGGCGTCGGGAACGGCTGGCCCGGCGCCTCGATCGCGGCCGCCTGGCCGACCAGCGCCGTCGCCACCACGACCTTGGTCTCGGGCGTCGCCGCCGTCGCGTCGCCGCCCTTCTGTCTGGCCGTGAACGGCGGCAACACCAGCTCCCCCGGCCCACGCACCGGCTTCAGCTCGAGCACGGTCCGGTGCCAGGTACCGCCGAACAACGGCACGGCGGGCACGACCCGCGTCGTGCCGGCGAAGTCCTTCGGGTCGAAGGTCGGCGCGAACTCGGGCTCGACGCCGGGGCCGGCCCACAGGTCCAACGTCACGGCCACGGGCTGCAGCAACTGAACCGAGCCCGGCGCCACGGCGACCCTGAGGTCGAGCGGCGCCGACGGCGCATCCGACCACGGCACGGTGGGACCACCGCACGCCGCGAACAGCACGCACAGGGCCAGGATCCACCGGCTCATCGTCGGGCTCCGCGCCGTTCGCGCATGCGGAAGAACCGGACCAGCGGATCGGCCACCGAGCCTTCGGTCGGCACGTCGAGCAGGTCGACGCCGGCCCGCCGGCACGATTCGAGCAGGCGCTGCCGCTCCGCCAGCCAGCTGGCGCGCACCCGTTCGCGCACGGCTCGCGACGCGAGGTCGACTTCGAACGTCTGCCCGGTCTCCGGATCGGCCAGACGGACGAGGCCGACGTTCGGCAACGCCCCGACGTCGCCGGCGACCCGGTCGAGCCCCGCGGCGAACGGATCGCGGATGCGCACCGCGATCACGTCGTGCCGCTGGCCCAGCAACCGCAACTTCCTGGCGATGTCCTCGCCGAGGAAGTCGCTGACGACGAACACGATCGCCCGCCGCCGCTGCACGCGCCCGGCGTAGTCGAGCGCCTGTTCGAGCCCCGTGCGCGTGCGCAGCAGCGGCGGCACGAGCGCCTCGCGGATCAGCCGCAGCACGTGGTTGCGCCCCTTCTTGGCCGGCACGTACCGTTCGACCCGATCGCCGAAGACGATCAGGCCGGCCTTGTCGTTGTTGCGCGCCGCGGCGAACGCGACGCAGCCGACGAACAGCGCGGCGGTGGTCGCGGCCGTGCGCCGCGGTCGGCCCGGCGGCGAACTGCCGAAGCCCATCGACGCCGACACGTCGAGCAGGAAGAGCACGGTGAGCTCGCGCTCCTCGACGAACTTCTTGACGAACGGCCGTCCCTGGCGCGCGGTCACGTTCCAGTCGACCGAGCGCAGGTCGTCGCCTTCGGCGAACTCGCGCACTTCGTCGAACTCGATGCCCGACCCGCGAAACACGGAGCTGTAGCCGCCGGCCATCACGTCGGTGACCATGCGGTCGGCGCGCACCTGGATGCGCCGCGCCTCCGCCAGCAGTTCGGGGTCGAGGGCCCGCGGCATGGCAGTCGCGCGACTACGGCACCTTCACGGTGTCGAACACGGTCTTGAGCACCTGCTCGCTGGAGATGCCTTCGGCCTCGGCCTCGTAGGTCGTCAACACGCGATGACGCAGCACCATGGTGCCGACCGCCTTGACGTCCTGCGGCGTCACGAAGCCGCGGCCTTCGAGGAACGCGCGCGCACGCGACGCCCTTGCCAGCGCCAACGACGCGCGCGGCGACGCGCCGTAGAGGATCAGCGGCTTGAGCTTCTGCAGGCCGACCTGGTCGGGCTCACGCGTCGCGAACACGAGGTCGACGATGTAGCCCTTCACCTTGTCGTCCAGGTAGATCGTGTCGAGCAGCGCCCGCATGCGCAGCAGGTCCTGCGGTGTCGTCGCCTGCTTGACCTCGGTGTGCTGCGCGATCGACGCCATGCGGTCGATGATGCGCAGTTCCTCCTGCTTGGTCGGGTAGCCGACCACCAGCTTGACCATGAAGCGGTCGACCTGCGCCTCGGGCAACGCATAGGTGCCTTCCTGTTCGACCGGGTTCTGCGTCGCCAGCACCAGGAACGGGTCGGGCAACCGCCGCGTGTCGCCGGCCAACGTGACCTGCCGTTCCTGCATCGCCTCGAGCAGCGCCGACTGCACCTTCGCGGGTGCGCGGTTGATCTCGTCGGCGAGCACGAAGTTGGCGAACACCGGCCCTTCCTTGACCTGCCACTCGCCGGTCTTCGGGTTGTAGACGTGCGTGCCGACGAGGTCGGCCGGCAGCAGGTCGGGCGTGAACTGGATGCGGCGGAACTGGCCGCCGATCGCCCGCGCGAGCGAATTCACCGCCAGCGACTTGGCGAGGCCGGGCAGGCCTTCGAGCAGCACGTGGCCGTCGGCGAGCAGCGCGATCAGGAGGCCGTCGAGCAACGCGTCCTGCCCGACGATCACCGTCTGCAACGCCTGCCGGACGGCCTGCAGGGTCTTGCTCTCGGACTGGAGGCGTTGGGAGATGGCGGCGACGTCGGTCATGCTGGGTGGACGAGAAAGCGGCCGACGACGATACCGGCGGCGAAAGACTCCTCAAGACGACGCCCCCCGTCGGCGCGATTCAGTCGCGGGCCGCGGCGCGGACTGCGAAGCGCTCGCGAACCTGCAGGAACAGGTGGCCCGGCAAGGCCGCCGGCTCGGTCTGGAACGCCGCCCAGGCGAGCTCGGCATCGGCCGCCCGGGCCCTGGCCGCACGCGCCACCGCCGGATCCCCGAACACCGCGACCGCAGCCAGCGGCGCCCCGAGTTCGGCCTTGGCCGCGGCGAAAGCCGCCAGGGCTGCCGCGGTCCGTTCCTGGCCATCGGGACCGAGCGCCCAGCGCACCGCCTCCACGTCGGCGACGCCGAGCCCGTGTCGCTTCGCGAGCGCCGCAGTGGCCGCACGGTCCCGCTCGAGCGCGAGCAGGCCGGACCAGCCCGCCATCGCTGCGAACGCGAGCAGGAACGCGACCCCGACCAGGACCAGCGTCGGCCAGGAACCGCGCATCTCAGCGGCCCGACACGGTGCCGGTCTCGAAGGCGATCCGGTAGCGCGCCGCGACGGCTTCGCGCGCCTCGGTCGGCGACTGCGCGTTGATGGCGCCGAAGTCCTCGCCGGTGACGCTGCGCAGGACCGCGGCACTGAGAGCCCAGAACCGGCCTTCCGGCGCTTCGACCAGGAGGCGCGCGAGTTCGGGCACCGCGACGAGGCCAGCCTCCGCCGCGAACTGCTCGGGCAGCAGCGAAGTCGGCACCTTGTCGGCGCGCAGCGCATCGAGCAGCCACTGCCACTGCGGCTTCTGCTTGTTGGCGCGATACCACTGCTCGGCCATGTCGATGCGGTCCTGGGCCGCGGCGAACGACAGGCCGGTGGCACCTTCGAGCAGCACGCTGGCGATCGGCGCGTGCTTGGGTTCGCGCAGCAGGTCCATCAGGTCCGGCACCCCCGCGGCGTCGTGCCAGCCGCCGACCAGCAGCACGAGGTCGGCGCGGATCGCCTTGTCCTGCACGATCTGCATCTGCGCCCGCACGGCGGGAATGGCCAGCATGCCGGGCTGCCGCTGCAGGTGCAGGCGCGCCAGGGCCCCCAGGTCCTTGCCGTGGCCGAGCACGGCGAGGTCCGCCAGCACGTGCGCCGCGCGCGGATCGCGCAGCTCGCCGAGACCACGCATCGCCGCGTCCTTGTCGTCGGCCGACTTGCTCAGCAACGCACGCTGCAGCACGGGGAACGCCATGTCGCCGCCGACGCGGCCGAGGGCGCGCAGGCTGATCCGGCGCAGCAACGGGTCGGTGCCGTCGGCGACGATCAGGT
>JAEUHV010000061.1 GCA_016794485.1 Planctomycetota bacterium | reverse complement strand
CGTGCCGCGCAGCAGTGCCTTGTCGCTGCTGCCGCCGCAACACGGCCGCACCGACAGCGACGGCCGGTGCCACTTCCGCGATCCCGGCCCGGGCGAAGCCAGCGTGCTCGCGTGCGTCGACGGCATGGCGCCCACCAGTGCCGACCTGCCGCCGACGGCGACCACGTTGCGGCTCACGGCCGCGGGCGGCACCACCCTGCGCGGTCGCCTCGTCGATCCGTCGGGCGTGGCGCTGGCCGACCACCCGGTGCGCATCGCGATCGCCGACCAGCGCAGCAACGAGCCGGTGTCCCCGTTGCTCGCGCGAGCCGGCCGAACGGCCGCCGACGGCAGTTTCGTGTTCGCGCACGTGCCGCGTGGACTCGTGCAGGTACAGGTCTACGGCGACGTGCCGCAGACCAAAGGCCTGCTGCCGTTCCCCTGGTTGCTCGCCAGCGAGGACGTCGAAGTGGACACCGTCGAACCGGCGCCGCTCGTACTGGTCGCGAGCCGTGGCCCCGCCTTGCGCGGCCAGGTGCTCGACCACGACGGCCGCCCGGTCGCGAACCACAACGTGCTCGCCGTACCGATTGTCGGCACCGCGCTGCACCGCACGTTCCGCACCCGCGGTGCGACCACCGATCTGGACGGTTCGTTCGCGATCTTGGGCCTGGCCGCCGACGAGACCGTCGACCTCGGGGTGTTCCCGCCCGGCGGCCCACGCCGCCACGACGCGAACTTTCCGTTCGCCGTCGGCCGGGGGACTCCGGGAGCAGACCCCGTCGTCCTGCGCCTGCCCGCGCTGACACCGCGCGCGGCCTTGCTCGTACGCGTGCTGGGACCGGATGGACGCCCCTGTGTCCACGCTTCGCTCGAACTGCGGGCCTTGCGACTGCAGTCCCCGAGCACCCGGCCGGTCGGAGCCGACGGCACTGCACGGTTCGCACCGCTCGCGGCCGGTGACTACTGGCTGGTCGTGGTCGCCCAAGGACTAGGCAGTCGCACGTTGCCCGTCACCATCGTCGACGACCAGGTCGACCAGGATCTCGGCACGCTGACCTTGCAGCCGGCGGCGCGGGCCGTCGTCCAGGTCGCGGACCAGCGCGGCCGGGTGCGCAGCGGCGTGCGCGTGATCGCCGCGTCCACGCTGGGCGACAAGTCGGTGACCGCGACCACGGGGGACGACGGCCGCGCGCCGCTGCCGGCCTTGCCGCCCGGTCCTGCACGGTTGTTCGTGCAGGGGCCCGGCGTGGCGCCGACCCTGGTCGAGTGCGATCTACAGCCGGGCGTGCAGCTGATCGACGCCACCGTGACCGATGCGGTGACGGCCGTGCTGCAGTTCACCTTCGCCACCGCCGACAATCCCTTCGTCGTGAACGGCCCGCTGCACGCGCGCCTGGAGCGCGCCGATGGCACGTTCGTGACCGAGGAGAACATCGGCGCGGTGGCGGCGCGCGGCATGTTCGAATGGCCACTGGGCCTGCCGGCGGGGCGATATCGCGTCGTCGCGCGCGCCCTGTGGAACGCCAAGGCCGAGGCCGAGTTCGACGTACCCGCGACCGGGCTGCTGGACCCGTTGCCGTTTCCGTTGCAACGCTAGCCGACTCAAGCCGGGCGTCGGCCGAGCAACCGATTGACCAGATTGCGCAAGGGGCGGGGCACGCCCTGCACGTAGCGGCGGCGAAGCCCGAACAGCGTGGTGAACACGAACGTCCGCACACGTGGCACCGAACGGCGCCGCCGCCGCGTCACCATCGAGTAGACCGGAAGCTCCGGAGTGCGCTCGACGAAGCCCTCGGGCTTCTGCACCCAGACGAAGACGCCGGGTTCCTTGGGATCCGACTCGATCGCCAGCTCGACGCAATCGGCGAACACCGCGCGCAGGTCGTCCCGTTCGAAACGCCAATGGTCGTGCGGCCATGCGTGGTACGGGAACCCGGGCGACCGCGTCGTGAGCAGCAGGAATCCGCCGGGCTTGCACACCCGCTTCATCGCCGAGACCACCGCGCGCCAGTCGGCGACGTGCTCGAGCATCTCGGTCGACAGCACGACGTCGAACGCCGCGGGACCGAACTGCTCGACCAGTCGCTCCGCGGGACACACGACGTCCACCCCGGGCCCCGGCAGCAGGTCGACTCCGACGTATTCGCGCGGCTGCAGCGCCGTCACCGGCCCGCGCAGCGAGATCGATGGCTGCTGCACCTGCCGGGAGCCGACTTCGAGCACGCGCTTGCCCTGGATCCGCGCGGCGGAGAGCCAACGTTCGCCGAACGCGAGACCCGTGTCGTTGCACATGCCGACCGCGAGCATAGAACGACGGCACCGGGTGGTCGATGCCGGCCCGCACCGCTACAAAGCCACGATGCGTCCGTTCGCGCTCGGCTCCGTCCTCGCCCTCGCGGCCTGCGCCGCAACGCCCGACTCGAAGTCCCCGATGCGCTCCGATCCGCACAGCTTCGCCGAACCCGAGCGGGTGCGCAGCACGCACCTCGACCTCGCCCTGAACCTCGACTTCGAACAGAAGCGGGCCAAGGGTGCCGTGACCCACACCCTGCTGCGCACGGACCCGCAAGCACCGTTCGTGGTCGACACGAATGGGCTCACCGTACACGCGGTCCAGGACCAGGACGGCGAACCCCTGGCCTGGGCGCTCGCCGCGACCGCCGACGAGCACCTCGGCAAGGCGCTGACGATCCAACTGCTGCCGAGGACGGAACGGGTGACGATCCGCTACGGCACCGACACGGCCGCCGAAGCGATGCAGTGGCTCGCGCCCGAACAGACCGACGGCAAGAAGCACCCGTTCCTGTTCACGCAGGGCCAGGCGATCCTGACCCGCACCTGGATCCCGCTGCAGGACACGCCGGCAGTGCGCGCGACGTGGAACGCGCGCATCCAGGCTCCGGACGGCCTCGTCACCGTGATGAGCGCGGCCCAGCGCCGCGTCGACGGAGGCGTCACCCACTTCGCCATGGACAAGCCGGTGCCGAGCTACCTGATCGCGCTCGCCTGCGGCGACCTGCAGTCGAAAGAGGTCGGGCCGCGCTGCGCGGTCTGGGCCGAGCCGTCGCTGCTCGACTTCGCGGCGCGCGAACTCGCCGACACCGAGGCGATGGTGGTCGCGTGCGAGCAGCTGTTCGGCGCCTACCGTTGGGGCCGCTACGACCTGCTGGTGCTGCCGCCGAGCTTCCCGTTCGGCGGCATGGA
>JAEUHV010000051.1 GCA_016794485.1 Planctomycetota bacterium | reverse complement strand
CTCCCGAGGCGAACCATGCGATCGACTGGTCGACCGCGTGCACGCCACCTTCGACGCTGCCGACGATCGCCGCGACCCACTGCGCCACGAACAGCGCGGCGAACGCGACGACCCGCGGCTGAGTCGCGACGCCAGTCGGTCGATCCGCGTACGACGAAGCACCGCGATCGACGGCGGCTACGGCATTCCTGGGCACCCGGACAAGGTAGCGGTCGCGCCGCGTCGTTCACCACCCGACTTCGGCCGCTGCCGACGACTATCGCCGGGCGGCAGGCTGGTTCGCCGCCAACTCACACCAGAAGGCGCTTTCCCAGAAGGCCTCGAGCGCCGCCAGCTTGTCCTCGTCGTCTCCCTCGCGCCGCGCGAGCCCGAGCTGCCAGGCGAGCCGCGCCGCGACCGGGACGTAGCCCACCGCGGCCTTCGCCTTGCCGGCCGCCTCGCGCGCCAGCTGCCGCGCAAGGTCGAGTTGCGTCGACAGTGCCTTGCGGTTGCCGAGCACGAGCGAGCCGTCGGCCGCCTTCGTCCCGCCGAGCGAGTAGTACTTGTTGACCAGCGACGCGCCTTTCAGGAACGCCATCGAGCCGGCCGCCAGCCGCAGCAGGTTGGCATCGCTCTTCTGTTCGGCCAGCCCTTCGGCGAGCCGCACCGCACGGTAGGCGATCAGGTAGTTCTCGTCGTTCGCGGCGAAACGGTTCTGCTGGGTCGCCTTGTCGACGCCGGCATCGCGGGCCGCCTCTTCGACCGTCAGCGACTCGAGGTACTGCAGCACCGCACCGGCGGCCGAACCATACGCGGCGGCGAAGTTGCCGATCGTCTCGGCGGCGATCGGCGACGACTGTCCCTCCTCGTTGCCGAAGTCCTTCTGGTCCTCGGCCACGTCGAGCATGGTCTTGGCGATGCTGTAGTAGGTGATCGACTCGAACATCAGGTCCGGCAGCTTGTCCTGGTCCTTCTGCTCCAGCTTGCCCTGCTTCTTCTGCTCGAGCATCGCGTCGACGAGTTGCACCTTGCCGTCCGCCATCGACTGGAACGCGTCGGCGAGCACCGCCGCCTGGTAGGCACGCAAGGTGTTCACCTGGCCGCCACCGGTCTTGCGCTTGGCGAGCAGGTCGGCCTCCGACAGCATCGCCCGCAACTGGCCGCGCACGCTGGCGGCGGCGCGCACCTGGGCCACCATGTCGTCGAAATCCTGCTTCTGGGCCGACTGCAGGAACCGCGCCGCGTCCTTGGTGATGCCGGCGAGCACCGCCGCCTGCACGTAGCCCTCGAGGGCGGCGACGAGGAAGTCGCTGCGCTCGAACTGCTGCGCCTCCTGGAACGCCGCGTCGGCGCGCTGCGCGATCGGCTGGATGTTCTTGCCGAGTTCCCCGAGGTTGCGTGCATAGGAGCCGAGGTCGGCGATCTGCGACGCCAGCCGTGCGCGCCACTTCTCGCTCTTGCTGCGCAAACGCGCCGCGGTCTCGCCGTCGAGTTCGAGCTGGTTCTCGGCGATCGGCGCCGTGCGCTCGAGGCGATCGTCGGTCAAGAACTCGTAGGCCTGGAACACGTCCGAGATCTCGCGCACCTCGAGCCCGAACTCCTTGCCCGCGTCGAACAGGTCGACGGTGCGGCCGGTGCGCAGGTCCTGGCAGTTGCGCAATCCCATCGGGAAGCCGAACCGCTTGATGCCGTCTTTCGCCGCGCCCTCCATCTTCTGCACGATGCCGCCGACCGGCCCGGCCGAACCGTCCGGGTTGATCGTGCCGGTCATCGTCGTGTCGGCCCGCGGCGTCTTGCCGTTCAGCAACGCGATCATCGTCGCGGTCATCAACATGCCGGCCGACGGGCCGTCGATGTGGCCGCCGGTGCCGACCAGGAACTCGTGGTCGGTGAGGCTCTGCCCGGTCAGCTTGCTGGCACTGAACGCAGCCAGCCACGCCGCGGTCTTCCACTGGTTGCCGGCACCGCCGGCGAACTGCTCGGCGGTGCCGACGGACGCGCGCCCCTTGTCGTTCGGCGAGATGCGCACGTTCGCCGGCGAAGTGCCGCCACTCGCCTGCGGTCCGGCCGGACCGCGGAACCACACCGCCTTCACGTTCGCCTCGCGCGGTGCCTGCAGGCGGCCGGGCCGCAGGCTCGTGGGAGCATTGCCTCCACCGGCACCGGTGCCGCCGCCGCCGTTCGCGTTCGGCCCACCGCCGAACACCACGGCCAGTGCGCCGAGCAGGACGAACGCGCCCGCCCCGATCGCGAGGTTGCGCTTCTGCGTCGGCGACAAGTTGGCGAGCGCACCGCCGGTCCGCACCTGCACCGCGGTGCCGGGCTGCGGTTGCGTGCCGCCGGCCGCCGGCCGCGGCATCAGCAGCGTGCCAGCGGGCGTGGTGGCGCCGTTCACCCGCACCAGTTCGAGCGTGGTTTCGCCCATCGCGTAGGCGACGCCGGGCTGCATGGCTTCGTCGGTGACCCGTCGCCGGCCGACCCACGTGCCGTTGGTGCTGCCGAGGTCGCGCAACTTGACGATGCCGTCGGCGAACAGGATCTCCGCGTGGCGTGACGACGCCCCCGGATCACGCAGCACGAGGTCACCGGCTTCGCGGCCGATGGTCAGGCGTTCCTGGTCGTGCTCGGTCTCGTCGGGAGCGGCCTTGGCACGGGTGATGCGGAGAACGAAGCTGGCTTTGGTCATGGCGGCACGGGCGCGAAGTCGGCCCGGAGGCCCATTGCCCGCGCGGCTCGCCCCGTGACCGGAATCGCCGCGGGAAATCAGGCCCGGCCGCGGTCACGAAGCACCGCGCCCTGGCAACGACACGGCATGACCGCTTCCGCATCTCCGTTCCTCGTGGCCCTGGCCGGGCTTGGCGGCCTGCTGTCTGCGCAGATCGTGCCGCCCTTGCCGAAGATCCCGCTCGGGAAGGCGCCGACCACCGAGCCACAACCGGGCCCCGGCCCGACGCCCTACCCTGCCCCCGCCGCGGCGACCGCCGAAGGTGGCGTCGGCATCGCGTTCCAGTCCGACACCGGCGGCAACCTGGTGGTCGCGCAGCTGGCGCCGGGTGGTGCAGCCGATCGCGCCCGGGTGCCCGTGGGTTCGGTGCTGCGGGCCGTCGATGGGCGCAAGGTCGCCGGCATGTCCATGGAGCAGGTGCGCGCCCTGTGCATCGGCAAGGTCGGCTCCCTGGTGACGCTGACGCTCGAGACGGACCGTGAAGTGCTCGATGTCGTGCTCGAGCGGCGGCCGCTCCAGGCCAACAACGCCGCGCCGAACAACCGCGATGGCGGTGGCGGTGGTGAAGCACCTGCGGGCAACGGCGGCGGTCCGGGCGCGTTCGCCGGCTGCCCGGATTGGCTGCGGTCCGGGGCCCGCGTCACGTACTACTCCGGCCAGGCGACTCTGCCCGGCGTCTCGACGCAGCTGATCCCAGACGACAGCGGCTATGGCTGGAAGGACCAGAACGGCCGCACCTACCGCGAGGAGCAGGTGCAAGGCAGCGGCGGCGGCGGCTACACGCAGTACGACTTCGTGCAGGTGGCGCCCGACTGCATCGCAGCGATGCAGTCGACGCACGTGTTCGCCGACGCCAACCTGCAGACCACGACCCTGGCCAGCGCGCAGGCAGTGGTCGGCGACCAGAACGGACTCACCGACCTGTGGGTGCCGCCGGCCAGGCTGCGCACGCTCGCGGAGCAGGACCAGGGCGGGCTGCGCGTGCGCCGGCTGAAGTACGCCCTCGAGGGGCGCACCTACGACGCCGTCGTGCAGCAGGTGAAGGGCGACAGCGGCTGGACGCGCTACACCTACGACGCCGCGACCGGGCTGCTGCTGGTCTACTCGGCGAGCTCGACCGGCGGCGCGGTGCTGACCCGCGACGGCTCGACCCTGCGGCAAGGCGCCGGCGGCACGACGATCACTTCGGTGGTGCTGCGCTCGGTGCGGCAGATCGCGTTGCCCTGGACCGGCCAGGCCGCGGCGCCCGTTCTGCAGCCAGGGCGCACGCTGGAATACTCCGGCGTGTCCAAGAACAGCCTCGCGGAAGGGGTCACCGCGCCCTGGCGCTACGGCGTCGCGGTGGCGATCGAGAAGCGCACCGGCGACTGCGTGTTCGCGCGCCTGACGACGCGACTCGAGTACGGCTACGGCATGCAGCCGCAGGAGGGCTCCGGCAACCTCGTCTACGGGCCGGGCTCCTTCGCGCCCCTGGCGATCGATCCGCGCGCGCTGCAGAAGCTGCGGCCCGGCCAGGTGTTCGACCGCGACCCGGTGACGGGACGGCAGCTGTCGTTCGTCGGGAGCGATGGCCGCACCGCGACCATCGCCGAGCAAGGTCCGCTCGACCAGCAGAACTACACCTACGACCTGCAGAGCGGCACGTTGGTCGCGTTCGCGCAGCGGCAGCAGCAGGGGCCGGCGGTGATCACGCAGGAAGTGCAGCTGCAGCAGCGCTGAGGCAGACGGCGTTGCCGACGGGCCCACCCACGCGACCGACCCGGTCGCAACAGGGTCAGCCGCCGAGTGTCGCGTGCAGGAACCAGGCGTGCTTCTCGAACATCGTGACGATGTCGGTCAGCACGCTGTTGGTGTCGTCGTCCTTGTGCTCGATCGCCAGGTCGCGCGTCGAACGAACGCCGACGAGGTAGCCACCGATGCGGTCGGCGAGCAACTTGACGTGCTCCAGGTCGCGGGTGACGTCCTGCGGGTAGTCGCTCAGGCGGGAGTTCTTGGCGATGTGACGCGCAGTCCCGACCGCCATCCCGCCGAGCGTGAGGATGCGTTCGGCGACCGTGTCGTTTTGGGTCGCGAGGTCGGTGGCGAACTGGTCGAACAACGGGTGCAGGGCGGCGAACTGCGGGCCCTTGATGTTCCAGTGGGCGACCTTGATCTGCGAATGCAGGTCGAGGCCGTCGGTGAGCACGCCGCGCAGCGCATCACACAGGGTGCCGCGGACGGCGGCGGGGAGCTGGCTCGGGGAGTTCTTCATGGTTTCACCTCGGAGTTGGGTAGGAATCATGCCGACACGGCGCTGGTCATGGCCAGCACCGTGGCGGCTGCATTCACCGTCGCAGCGATGCGCACGGCGTCGTTGACGTGGGCGGTGGTCAAGCCTCCCTCGACCACGACCTTCTCGTGCGCCTGCACGCAGGTACCGCAACCGTTCACTGCGCTGACCGCGAGGGCGAACAGTTCGAAATCGACCTTCGCGCCGGCCGGTGCCGCGAGCCGCTGCATGCGCAGCCGCGGCGGCAACTGTTCGTACTCCGACTTCCCGACCATGTGCCGGAAGCGGTAGTAGACGTTGTTCATCGCCATCAGCGCCGCGGCGGCCTGGGCGTCGGCAGCGACCGGCGCCGGCAGTTCGTCGCCCGCCGCCGCGACGATCGCCTTGGCGAGTTCCGGCGAACGCGCCGCGTGCGCCACCGCGAGCGCCACCCCGAACCGCTGCGCGGGCGTCAAGGCTCCCTGCTGCAGCACCGCGGTCAGGTTCAGGCGGATGTCCTTCGCCGCGTCCGGGAACGCGGCGGCCAGTCGTTGCAGCGCCTCCATCACTTCACCTCCAGGGTCTTCTCGCCCTTCTTCCAGTTGCACGGGCACAGTTCGCCGGTCTGCAGCGCGTCGAGCGTGCGCAGCACTTCGTCGACGTTGCGGCCGACGTCGAGGTCGTGCACCGACGCGAAGCGGATCACGCCCGTCGGGTCGACCACGTAGGTCGCGCGCAGCGGGATGCCCTCCTGCGGGTGCAGGATGCCGAGCGCCTGGCACAACTCGCGCTTCCTGTCGGCGAGCATCGGGAACGGCAGGTCCTTCAGGTCCTTGTGGTTCTGCCGCCAGGCGAGGTGCACGAACTCGCTGTCGCACGACAAGCCGAGCACCTGCGCATCGCGGTCGGCGAAGTCGGCGTTGCGGCGGCCGAACTCGGCGATCTCGGTCGGGCACACGAACGTGAAGTCGAGCGGCCACGCGAACACCACCAGCCACTTGCCGGCGTAGGAGTCGTGCGCGACCTCCTGGAAGTGCTTGCCGGGTTCGAGCGAGACGGCGGCGGGGAGTCGGAAGGAGGGGAACTTCTGGCCAACGGTGAGCATCGGTCGTTCTCTCGTCTTGTCGGTTGTTTACGTGTCTGACTTTGGACTCTGTCTAACCCAAGGGCGCGAACACCCCCGGGCGGATGCTGGGTTCAGCGACGCTTCGCCGCCTTGCGCCGGCCGCGCACGACCACCATGTAGTCGCGCACTTCGACGCCCTCGAGTTCGTCGACCTTGCCGACGCGCAGCTGGTTCCACGGGATGTCGAGGATCGCCCCGGTCTCGTCGTCGACGAAGTGGTGGTGCGGCTCGACCTTCGGATCGAACACCACGCTGCCTTCGGCGAGCACCAGCTGCTGTACGAGGCCGTGTTCGCGGAACGTCTGCAGGGTGTTGTAGACGGTCGCGCGCGAGACCATCGGGAACTCGGCCTTCACCGCGTTCCAGACCTGGTCGGCGGTCGGGTGGTCCTCGGTGGTGAGCACGTAGGCGGCGATCGCCACGCGCTGCGCCGAGGGGCGGACACCGGCGCGCTCGAGCCGGTCGATCAGTTCTTGGTGTGGAAGGGAAGCCACGCGAAGTTAGACTACGTCTAATCTTCGGGAAAGTCAAGCCGCCCACCCGAGGCGAGGTCCACGCCTCGGCCGCACGCCGCCAGGCCGCGTCGAGGCGCGCGGCCAGGGTCGCCGGCAGGTTCGGGACCGGTTCCGGCCTTGGCAGCGGCGACTCGCCGCCACCCGCGCCGCAGCGGACGCCAGCAGGCGGCCGACCGCTCTGCCGATCCGGGCGCAGCCGGTACCCGTCGCAACGTGGGACGAATCGGCCGCGCCGTCCCGGCCGTGCCCAGCCAACGGTGGGTCACCGCAGCCGCGCGGCGACGAGGGCGAGCCGCTCGACGATCGCCTGCACGGCGGCGGCCTGCTTTGGCTCGGTGAACCCACCGTCCGGCGCGAACGCCCGGTCGGCATGCCCGAGCGCGAACTGCTCGGTCAACACCAGCGCCCCGAGGTTCATCAGCACCTGGCGCAGGTGGACGAGGGCGCGCAGGCCGCCGAGCGCCCCCGGCGAACTGGCGAGCAGCGCCGCCACCTTGCCCTTCCATGCGGACACGCCCGGTTCGGCGGCGTACGGCCGCGACGTCCAGTCCAACGCGTTCTTCAGCACGGCGGGCAGCGAAGCGTTGTATTCGGGCGTCACCACCACGATGCCGTCGGCGGCGAGCACCAGCGACCGCAGTCGCAGTGCACCCTCGGGCAACCCCTGCGCCGCCTCCAGGTCACCGTCGTAGAGCGGCATGGCGAAGTCCCGCAGGTCGACCGCGACCACCCGGTGGCCCAGGCCTTCGGCCAGACGGCACACGGCGCGCGCAAACTGCTTGGAGAAGGCGCCTTGGCGTGTGGAACCAGCGAGAACGAGGAGCGCTGCCATGGGCGCGATCATGCAAGCCCCGGCCCGCACCCACGAATTTTCTTCGGGCCTGGGGTTGCCACGAGAGTGCCTGGCCGCTACTAGACCGACCGGTCGACTCAAACCAGCGAACCATGACCCCTGATAGCCCCCTGCACCCGGACACCCGCGAACGCCTGCTGGCGGCCGGTGCCCAGCTGATCCTCAAACAAGGCTTCAACGGCACCGGTCTCAGCGAGGTGCTGCAGCTTGCCGGGGTGCCCAAGGGCTCGTTCTACCATTGGTTCAGCTCCAAGGAGGAGTTCGGGGTCGCCCTCATCGAGCGAACCCGCGACGGCTACCTCGCCGACCTCAAGCCGATCCTGGCGGACCGCAAGCTGACCCCGCTGACCCGCCTGCGCCGCATCTTCGAAACCGCCCTCGAGGACTGCTCGCAGAACGGCCCCGCGGTCGAGTGCCTGATCTGCAAGATGGCCATGGAAACGGCCAATCTGAGCGCCCCGGTGCACGCCGCGGTGAAGTGCTGCTACCAGCAGTGGAGCTCGCTGCTGGCGCAGGTGATCCGCGAAGGCCAGGCCGTCGCGGAGATCGACCGCAAACACGACGCGGACCGCCTGGGCAACGTGCTCGTGATGCTCTGGGAAGGTGCCAACATGCGGATGCAGATCGACCGGGACACCGCGCCGTTGAACGACTTCCTGGCCTTCGTCTTCGACACCCTGCTGGGCGCCCCCAGCCCGACCCGCTGACCCAACCCCACCACCCACCCCCGGCCGTGACCTGCGCAAATCGCTAGTCGACCGGTCTACGCAAAACTTCCATGACCACCGCCTCCCCCTCCCTGCCCGTTCGCCTTGCCGCGGTCGCGCTGTTGTTCGTCCTCCTCGGTGGCGCCGGGTACGGCGTCTACCTCTGGAAGCTGCACAAGGTCGACGATGCCGGCGCCAAGGCCAAGGCCGCCCAGGTCGAGTACCCGACCTTCGTCGAGATGGCCGCGGCCCACCCCCGCAGCTATGCGCGCACGACCACGTCGATCGGCACCGCCCGCGCCCTGCAGTCGATCTCGCTGCGCAACGAACTCGCCGGAACGGTGCGCAAGGTCGCGCTGCAACCCGGCCAGGTGGTCGAAGCCGGCGTCGTGCTGGTCGAACTCGACATCACCGTCGAGGAAGCCGAGCTGAAGGCGATCGACGCCGAGGCCCGCGTCGCCGCCTCGATGCTCGTGCGCATGGAGAAGGCGCTCGCCGAACAGGGCGCGTCGGCAGCCGACGTGGACCGGGCCCGGGCCGAGGCCGACAAGGCGATCGCCAACGTCGCCCGGCTCCAGGCGGTGATCGAACGCAAGCGGGTGCGGGCACCGTTCCGCGCCACCGTCGGCATGGTCGACCTGCACATCGGCCAGTACCTCGAGCCCGGTTCGCAGATCACCACGTTGCAGGGCACCGCCGAAGCGATGCACGTCGACTTCGCGGTGACCCAGGAGGCGGCGTCGCGCATCGGCATCGGCACCGAGGTCGAAGTGTCGTTCACCGGCCGCGACACCAAGGCCAAGGTCGTGGCCCTCGACGCCCAGGTCGACGCGGCGACGCGCAACACCTGGATCCGGGCCGAACTCACCGGCACGCCGCTGCCCGCCCCCGGCAGTTCGGTGCGCGTGCGCACGCCGCTCGAGGGCTCGCACGAGGTGCTGGTGGTGCCGGTCAGTGCGGTGCGGCGCAGCGCCGGCGGCGAACACGTGTTCGTCGTCGAGCAGGCTGCCGACGGCACGCTGCGGGCCCACCTGCGCGCGGTCAAGGCCGGATCGATGCTCGGCGACGAGATCGTGGTGCGCGACGGCCTGCGCGCCGGCGAACGCGTGATCGCCGCCGGTTCGTTCAAGCAGATGCTGCGCGACGGCGCCCTGGTCGCGGATGCGGCCGCCATGCCCAGCCAGGCTGCGGCCGGCAAGGAGAAGTGAACATGCGCGCCTTCACCGATGTCTTCGTGCGGCACCCGGTGCTCGCCCTGGTCGTCAACCTGGTGCTGATCCTGGTCGGCGCGCGGGCGTACTTCAGCCTGCCGGTGCAGCAGTTCCCGAGTCTCGACAGCGCCCAGATCATCATCACCACGGTCTACACCGGTGCCTCCGGCGAGACCGTGCGCGGCTTCCTCACCACACCGATCGAACGGGCGGTGTCGGCGGTCGGCGGCATCGACCACGTCGAGTCGATCAGCCGCGCCGGCGTCAGCACGATCACGATCTTCCTGGAACTCGGCCACGACACGACCCAGGCGCTGGCCGAGGTGACCGCGCGCCTGCAGCAGGTGCGCAGCGAACTGCCGAGCGAAGCCGAACCACCGGTGGTCGACATCCGGCGCGCCGACCGGCCGTACGCGACCTTCTACCTGAGCTTCACCTCGAAGCAGCGGAGCACCGCCGACCTCACCGACTGGTTGACGCGCGAGGTGCAACCGCAACTCGCGACGATCCAGGGCGTGCAGCGCGTCACCAACCAGGAAGGCGGGCGCCCCTACGCGATGCGCATCTGGATCGATCCCGACAAGCTCGCGGCGGTCGGTCTGGCACCGGGCGACGTCTACGCCTCGATCCAGCGCAACAACTACCTGGCCGCGGTCGGCCAGACCAAGGGCAACCTGGTGCAGATCAACCTGCTCGCCGACACCGACCTGCGCACCGTCGACGAGTTCGAACGGCTGATCGTCGCCGACCGCGGCGGTGCAGTCGTTCGCCTCGGCGACGTGGCCAAGGTCGAGCTCGGCGCCGAGGAAGCCGAACTGCTGGCGAAGTACAACACCGAGCCCAGCGTCTACCTCGGCGTCTGGCCGCTGGTCGGCGCCAACGAGATCGACGTGTCGGCGCGGCTCAAGGCCGAGATGGAGCGCATGCGGCCCAAGCTCCCGGCGGACGTGGACATGAACCTCGCCTACGACGGCACGATGTTCATGAGCGACGCACTGACCGAGATCGGGTGGACCCTGCTCGAAACGATCGGCATCGTCGCGGGGATCGTCTTCCTGTTCCTCGGTTCGATCCGCACCGCACTCGTGCCGCTGGTCGCGATGCCGGTGTCGTTGATCGGCGCCGTCGCGGTGATGGCGGCGTGCGGGTTCTCGATGAACCTGCTGACGATCCTCGCCATCGTGCTGTCGGTCGGACTCGTCGTCGACGACGCGATCGTCGTGGTCGAAAACGTCGAACGGCACGTGCGCGAAGGCAAGTCGAAGCTGCAGGCCGCACTCGACGCCGCCCGCGAACTGCTCGGGCCGATCGTCGCGATGACGATCACGCTCGCCGCGGTCTACGCGCCGATCGGCTTCCAGGGCGGCATGACCGGCGCGCTGTTCCTCGAGTTCACGATCACGCTCGCGGCCGCAGTGCTGGTGTCCGGCATCGTCGCGGTGACGCTGTCGCCGATGATGAGCCGGTTCTTCGTGCACGCGCACGGCAAGGAAGGCCTGCTGACGCGCATCGTCAACGCCGGCTTCGAGAAGGTGCGCGCGGCGTACGAACGTTCGCTCGACATCGCCCTGTCGATCCGCTGGGCGATCGTCGCGGCGGCGACCGCGATCGCGGTGGCGGCCTACCCGCTCTACCGCGGCTCGCAGTCCGAACTGGCGCCGATCGAGGACCAGAGCCACATCTTCATGTTCCTCGACGCCGCACCCGACGCGACGCTCGAGTCGGTCGACGCCGCGTCGCGCCAGATCGTGCAGCAGGTGCAGGGCATCCCGGAGACGAAGTTCATGTGGTCGCTGGTCGCCAACTGGGGCGGCTACGGCGGCATGGTCGCGAAGCCGTGGAAGGAGCGGCGCGACGCCGGCATGCGCTCGACCCTGCAGGTCCGTGACGAGCTCTACGGGCGGGTCTCGACCGTGCCCGGCCTCACCGCCTACCCGCGCCTCGATCCGCCGTTGCCGACTTCGGGCCAGTTCGACGTGGAACTGGTGTTGCAGAGCGGTGACTCGGTGGAGTCGCTGCTCGGCACCGCGATGGCGGTGGTCGGCGCCGGCTGGGGCAGCGGCAAGTTCCTGTTCGTCGACAGCGACCTCAAGATCGACCGCCCCGAGGCGCGGGTGCGCGTCGACCGCGAACGCGTCGCCGACCTGGGCATGGACCTGGCCACCGTCGGCCGCGAACTCGGCGCGCTGCTCGGCGGCGGCTACGTCAACCACTTCAACCACTTCGACCGCAGCTACAAGGTGATCCCGCAGATCGGCCAGGCCGATCGTGCGACCCTGGGCCCGCTGCTGGACCTGAAGATCAAGACCCCCAAGGGCGAACTGGTGCCCGTGTCGTCGTTCGTGACGATCGAAGTCGAAGCGGCACCACGCCAACTCAACCGCTTCCAGCAGCGCAACTCGGTGCGCGTGTTCGGCGTGATGAAGCCGGGCGTGACCAAGGCCGAGGGCCTCGACGTGCTCGAGGCCGCGGCCCGGCAGGTCGCGACCGGCGACATCACCATCGACTACGCCGGCGAATCGCGGCAGATCCGCCACGAGGGCTCGACGCTGGTGCTGACGCTCGGTTTCGCGATCGCGCTGGTCTACCTGGTGCTCGCGGCGCAGTTCCGCAGCTTCCGCGACCCGCTCGTGGTGCTGCTCGGGTCGGTGCCGCTGGCGATCACCGGAGCCCTGCTGTTCCCGTACCTCGAGTTCTCGCTGCCGGCGACGAGCACGATGCCGATGCTGTTGCGCGCCGCGGCTCCTGGACCGTTGACGAACACCAGCGGC
>JAEUHV010000010.1 GCA_016794485.1 Planctomycetota bacterium | reverse complement strand
GCAGGACGTGAACATGTTCGGCAACGCGCGCACCGAGTTCGCGGCGTCGCCGATCGCACTGCACGACGGCGTGGTCTATGGCAGTTCCAACCTCGGCGTCACCTACGCGGTCGAGGCCCGCACGGGACGCATCCGCTGGATCGCCGCCTACGACATCGTCTACGTGCCGCGCGCGACCCTGCACCAGCACCAGGAACGGCACGTCTATTTCGCCAACAACGCCCCCGTGGTGGCCGGCGGTGCGGTGTGCATGACGCCGCTCGACTCGCAGTTCGTGCTCGCATTCGACACCGAGACCGGTCGCCAGCTGTGGCGGCTGCCGGCAGAAGCGACCATCGCCGGCATCGACAACCGCATCACGTGGTTGTGCGGCGCGTTCGCCGACGAGTTCGTGCTCGCCGGCGCCGGCGCGATCACCGTGCAGGCGCGCCCGGGCCCGGGAACCGGCCGGCCGAAGGTGCGCCAGCTGGTCCGGCCGGACGCGCTCGGCGACCGGCGTGGCCCGCTGCTCACCGGTCGACCGGCCGTGACCGCCGATGCGGTGTGGTTCGTGCGCAACGATGCCCTGCTCGGCTTCACCAGGTCTGGCGACGCCGTGGCCCCGCGCGGCGAGATCACGCTGAACCGCCTGCTGCCCGGCAACCTGCTCCTGCTCGGCGGCATCGCCATCTCGGCCCGGCAGGGCAGCCTGGAATTCGCTTTCGACGCCAAGGCACTGCTGGCGCACGTCGAGGGCCGCGCGCAGGCCAGCCCCGACGACCCCGCCGCGCTGCTGCGACTGGCGAGCCTGCACCGCGCGCTGCTGCCCGCCGACGCCGACGACGGTGCCAGCGCCAAGGTGGCCGCGCTCTACCGGCGAGGCCTCGACGCCGCAGTGCGGCGCGGCATGCCGAAGACCCATCCGGTGCGGCAGGCGCTGCAACGCGAACTGTACGAGCAGGCGATGGCCCAGGCCGAGCTCGCGATGCAACGTTCGGCCGGCGACGCGCTGGCCCGACTCGAGGCCGCCCGCGAAGTGGCCCCGGACCAGGCCCACTGGCTCGCGGTGCAAGCCGTCGTGCTGGCGCGCGTGCAGGGTGATCGCGCGCGCTTCCACCAGGAGCTCGACCGCATCCTGGCGCAGGCCGGCGACGGCACCTGGCCGCTCGGCGACGGCGTGCCGGTGCGCACGTTCGTCACCTGGCAACGGGCGCTGACCACGGCCGACCCCGTGGCTGCGGTGGCGTCCTGGCAGCAACTGCTCGAAGGCCACGCCGACGTGCCGC
The DNA here is from genome assembly GCA_016794485.1 of Planctomycetota bacterium. Lineage (GTDB taxonomy): Bacteria > Planctomycetota > UBA1135 > UBA1135 > UBA2386 > UBA2386. The sequence continues at coordinate 4,745 of JAEUHV010000010.1, read as the reverse complement.
TCGGCGACGGCAACGCCCACGCGCTGGCCACCGCCGCGATCGCCGAACTCGTCGCCAAACACGGGCCTGCGGTCTACGCCGCGGTGCAGTCGCGGGCCGAGCAGGCGTTCGCGGCCGCGGGCAGCGATCGGGGCGCTCTCGAAGCGGTCGTGCGCGCGTTCCCCAACAGCGACGTGGCCGGCAAGGCGCGGCTGCAGCTGCTCGACCTGGCCGTGCAGAACGGCGATCTCGGCGTGGTGTGCGCGATGCTCGCAGCGAGCCAGTCCTCGGGCGTGCTGCCGCCGGGCATCGTGCGCCGCGTGATGGTCGCCGCCGCGCGCGCCGGCAACCACGCCCTGGCGGCGGCGATGGGACGAGCGCTGCGCGAACACCGCGACACGCGCAGCGACTGGCCGGCCGACGGCGGCGCCACGTTCGGCGAAGTGCTGCAGCGCGAACCCGGCGAACGGCCGAACCCACCCGCGCTGGCCGTGCCGGCGGCCACCGTCGCGCAAGCCAAGGCCCGTGATGCCGCCGAGACGCTGCTGGCCACCGTCCAGCCGGACGGCTTCCCCGCCGTGACCGCCGCGCCCGCCTTCGTGCGCGCCGGCCCGCAACTGTTGGCGATCGACCCGCGTGCGGCCTCGGCCGACCAGCAGGTCCGGTTCGCGGCCCCGATCGAATGGCTCGACCACGTGCTGTTGTGCGGCGACCTCGTCGTGGTACCCGACATGGTGCGGGTGTTCGCCCTCGACTGCCGCACCGGCGCCGTGCGCTGGGAACTGCCGAACGAACGCAACCGGCAGGTCGAGAGCCTGGGCGTGCAGGCGGGCGTGCTGCTCGTGTGGCGGCAACCGCCGTCGCAGGACGGCCTCGCCGAGCTGCTCGGCGTCGAGCCGCTGACCGGCACGATGCTGTGGCGCCAGACCTTCCCGGGGGCGGCGCTGAAGCCGAAGGCGATCGACGGCGGCCTGCTGCACCTGACGTTCACGACCGACGGCAGCGCCGTGGTGCGCCTGCTCGAAGCGACCAGCGGTCGCACCGAACGCATCGTGCCGATCGACGCCACGATCCTGCGCCAGCACATCGGCCTCGCCCCCGACAGCCTCGCCGCGCGCCTGTTCCCGCAATGGCTCGCCGCCGACGACGAACGCATCTTCTTGCCGGTCGACGGCCAGCTGTCGGGCGAAGCCCCGCGGCTGTGCGCCCTCGACCGCACCGGCAAGGTCGTCTGGCATTGGCGCGGCACCCAGGGCAGCAACCTGCTGCTGGCCGGACGCCACGGCGACCAGTTCGTCGTGGCCGAAGGCGGCGAACGCACGGTCGCGCGCGTGGTCGTGCTGCAGGCTGCGGACGGCGCGCGGCTGCGCGAACTCGACGTCGGCCGCGACGCCACGATGCTGAACTGGCACGAGACCTGGCTCGCCAATCCGGTGCCGGACCGTCTGGCGCTCGATTCGTTCACCGACGGTGAACGCACGGCGCGCCAGTTCGTGTGCATCGCCCTCGCCGCCGACGAACCGACGTTCGCGTTGCCGCTCGGCCCCGAGGACGGCGAGATCCTGCACGAACCCCAGTTCGGCGCCGACTTCGTGACGTTCGGCACGCGACCGGCGAAGGGCCGCAACGGGCTGCGCCTGTGGGCCGTCGGCCTGCGCGACCGCGCCGGCCGCATGCCCGGCGGGCTCAAGGTGCAATCGCTGCCGCTCGGCAGCATCGCCGACGGCATGGTGCGGTTCGGCTCCGAAGTCCTGATCAGCGCGCGAGGCTTGCACCTGCGTGGTGCAGCCGGAGGAAGATGATGGCCACGATCCTGCGTTCCCTCGTCCTGCTGCCGCTCGCGGCCATTGCCACCGCCCAGGAGATCCGGCGCGGCGCCAGCAACGAATTGCTGATCGACGAACGGCTGCGGACCTCGGTCGCGCGTGGCCTCGACTGGCTCGCCGCGCACCAGCACAAGGACGGTTACTGGGCCGAACTGGTCGGCTACAAGCTCAACACCAACTACGAGACGCTCGACAGCCGGCCGCTGCCGCACGTCGGCGTCACCTCGCTGGCGTTGATGAGCTTCCTCGCCGGCGGCCACCTGCCCGATCGCGGCAAGTACGGCGACGCGCTGCACCGCGGCCTCGACTTCGTGCTGTCGTGTGCGCAGGACGACGGGCTCATCGTCGCCAACGGCACGCGCATGTACAGCCACGCGTTCGCGACGCTGTTCCTGGCCGAAGTCTACGGCATGGTCGAGCGCGCCGACGTGAAGCAGGTGCTGCAGCGCTCGGTCGACCTGATCGTCAGCTCGCAGAACGCCGAGGGCGGCTGGCGCTACCGGCCGTTCGCGCGCGAGTCGGACATGTCGATCACGGTGTGCCAGGTGCTGGCCCTGCGCTCGGCCCGCAACGTCGGCATCCACGTGCCGATCACCACCATCAAGAACGCGCAGAACTACGTCTACAACAGCGCCGTGCGCAGCAACGACCGCTCGTTCCGACGCAGTTGGCACGGCAGCTACGGCGACGAGGGCGGCAGCTTCCGCTACCAGAACCGCGAACACACGCGCGCCACCTTCCCGCTGACCGCGGCGGGCATCACCACGCTCTACGCCGCCGGCGAGTACGACAGCCCGATCATCCGCGACGCGTTGGACTATCTCGATCGCTCCTGCGTGCCTTTCAGCACGGAGTGGCAAGGCCACTACTTCTTCTTCTACGGCCACTACTATGCGGTGCAGGCCTACTACATCACCGGCGACCCGAAGTGGACCAAGTACTTCCAGACCGTGAAGGGCATGTTGCTCGAGCAGCAACAGGCCGACGGCCGCTGGATCTGCCACACCGGACCGGGCGATGCCTTCGGCACTGCAGTGGCGACCCTGATCCTGCAGATCCCGCTCCAGTACCTCCCGATCTTCCAGCGTTGAGCCGCACCGAGTCCACGTGACCGATCCGACCCCGAGCCCTTCCCCGGACGTGCTGGCGACCTTGCGCCCGGTCCTCACCGGCCAGCTCGCCGCCCTGCGCGGGCGCTACGCACTGCACGGCGCCGCCACCGTCGTCGCCATGGTCGGCGCCGCCATCGCGGTCGCCTTCGGGCTCGATCGTTGGCTCGACCTGCCCCTGCCGATCCGGCTGTTCCACACCCTGCTGGTGGTCGGCCTGCTGGCGTTCGGCGCCGTGCGCTTCCTGCGCTATCCGTTGACGCGCCGCTTCGCCGAAGTCGACCTCGCGATCTGGTTCGAGCGCACGTTTCCGGCGTTGCACCAGCGCCTGGTGAGCGCGGTACAGCTGCAGGCCCTGCCCGACGACGCCCTGCGCAACCAGTCGCGGCCGATGATCGACCAGTTGCTCGCGGAGACCGCGGCGACGGTGCGGACGTTGCCGTTGCGCCAACTGTTCGACCCACGGCCCACGCGCCGGGTCGGCGGCATCGCCGCACTGTTCCTCGCCACCGCGGCCGGCGGCGTCGTCCTGGCCCCCGCGACCATGCAGGCGTTCCTGTTGCGCCACCTCGGCTTCGCGGCGCGCTACCCGCGGGCCACCACGCTGCACGTCGAACTGCCCGCTGCCGGGCCCGACCTGCAGCGCACCGACCGCGGCGAACAGACCGAACTCGTGCTGCCGGCCGGCGCCGACCTGCACGTGTCGGTGTTCGTCGAAGGCACCGTGCCGCCGGACGTCCAGCTCGTGGTGCGGCCGCTCGGTGGCGATGGCGAAGCCCGCGCCGTGCCGATGACGCCGCGGCCCGGCGAACGGTTCCGCCACGTGTTCCGCCGCTTGACCGGCAGCTTCGAGTTCCACGCCCGCGGCGGTGACGACGAACGCGGCGACCGCCTCGTCACGGTGCGCACCGTTCACCCGCCGCAGGTGAGCGCCCTGGTCGCCATGGTGACCCCGCCCGCGTACACGGGACAGGCCCCCGGCGAACAACGCGGCGGCGCGATCGAAGCGCTGCTCGGCAGCGACGTCGCCCTCGACGTCACCACCACCATGCCCGTGCGCACTGCGACGATGGTGTTCCTGGAGAGCGGGCGCCGGCTCGAACTGCAGGCCGTCGCACCGCAGGACGACAGCGTCGTCTCGACCGCTTGGCGCGGCAGGTTCCAGTTGCAGGCGACCGACCGCTACCAGATCGAGCTGCTCGCGGACAACGGGCTGCGCAATCCCAATCCCGGCACGTGGCCGCTGCTGGGCCTGCAGGACTACGCGCCGATCGGGCGCTGGCTCCTGCCCGAAGACGAAGGGGCCCTGCTCCTGCCCAACGCACTGCTGTGCCTGCGGGTCGAGGCCCGCGACGACTTCGGCCTGCGGAACGCCGAACTCGCGGTGCAGCGCGGCGGTGGCGAGCCGATGCGGCGCCAACTGCTGCCGCCGTCCACCGGCGCGCCGGAACGGAACGTGGTGCTCAGCGAACTGCTCGAGGTCAAGGACCTGCTCGGCGACAAGCCGACCGGCAACGACGGCATCGTGCTGACGATGAAGCTGCTGGACAACAAGGCCCCGGAAGCCGGCGTGGCCGAGCTGCCGGCCCGCATCGTGCAGATCGTCGACGAAGCCCAGCTCACGGCCCACATCGCCCGGTTGTTCCGCGGGCTGCGCGAGGAAGTGGCGCAGGCGCACGACCTGCAAGTCGACCGCCGCGGCCGGCTCGAAGACCTGACCACGACCGGCAAGGCCCCGGGTGGCGACGTGGCCCAGGCCCTGACCGCGATCGAAGTCGGGCAGAACCGCATCCAGAACGGGGCCGAACGGGTGCTGCGCGGGCTGATGCGC
>JAEUHV010000564.1 GCA_016794485.1 Planctomycetota bacterium | reverse complement strand
CCGAAGGAGCGAACGACTCTCGGGAAACCAACTCCCCGACGGCTCCCAAGACCGGAAGCTGCAATGTCTGGACAACAACAACCTGGCTCTCCGCGTTGATAGTCGCATTATTGATCGGTGCATAAATCGCGGAGAAGGCGGGAACATCGGCATACGCTATGCATCCAGCCCAGAGCCCAACCGGAAAGCTCAGATTCGAGTTGAAGGATTGCACATTGTTACCGAATGACACAATATCAGATGGATTGACAACCAACCCAAGCCCTTGAGCCTCCACTTGCATTCCTGCGCCTACTGCCGCCGCCGCAATGACAGAAGCGTTGGAAAAGTCTCCAGTTACGAAGGCTGTGTCGAAGTACGTCTGAAATGTATTCACATTCACGCTGTTGCTACTTGTCTCACCGGCGTAGCACCGAATATGCATGGAGTGACCAAGGACGACTTCCGACACAAAACCCATTCCATACACAGATTCGAACGAAGCCCTTTCTGCGGCTAGCAACACCCAGTTTTGGGCTTGTCGCGCAGCCTCCGCCGAGGCAATCCGGTTCATGACATCTTGGCTGAGTGACACATGCCCAGCCGCCAGCGATATGTAGTCTCGCTGCGTCAGCAATCGAACGAAACCTTCAAACTCGCGGGTCGATTCAGTAAAATTTGTCTCAGTTGATTGCCTCCTCCTGACACCGGCTTTGAACCATGGACTCCCGACCTCGGCACCAACGCTAAATGAGTTGGCTGCACTGTGCACTCGCGTTCCCGTCGTGTCGGTCGACAGCCTTTCGTAGGAATTCTGGTACTCGGAAAACCTGAATACAGGAGCGAACACCGAGGCAGACATCGCCTGCATCGGATTCGCGTTGTTGGGCCCGCCGACGCCACTCCCGAGGGTCGGCACTCCACCCGACGGAGTAGCCGGAATCGTTGCCGTAGGCGATCCACGCAAAGCCGGCTGCTTCGGATCCGACCCATTCGGAGCCGTCCCTCCACCACTACCGGATGTCGGCTCCTGCACGTCGGCGACACTCGAACGACTGTCGTGGCACGCGCCGAGGATCGAGAAGAACGCGACTGCCAATGCGAGAACCAGGCGCATCGGGAAATGAAGCCGTGTGTCCATGGATGATCTCTTGAGAGACGAGGCGGGAAGGGGGAATGTGCTTCGGCGACGATCAGAAGCTGTTACCGACGATCGCGCGCAAACGATTCGAGACGATGAGGCCGAGCGAGTTGGCGAACTGGTCCAGGACGATGCCCTGGTACTCGATGGCGGCGCCCACGAGGTTCTGGTCGTACGGAACGTTGAGCGTCCACTGCGCCGTTCCCGAGCCGCCCACGACCTGGGCCTCGAGCGAGACCGCGATGATCTGCGCCATGCACCCTGGCGCACCAAGGATGCCGAGGTTGATCGACGGATTGAGCTCCTGGAACGCCCCACCGATCACCAGGAGTCCACCCGGAGGACATTGCGTCATGTCGCCCACCATGACTGTCCCGATGATCGGCCGCTCCACATAGGTGAGGCCACTCGAGCTGGTGCGCCGCTGGATCCTCGGAATGTGTCCCAGTGACCCTATGCAGCCAGCACCGAACGTCGTCATCGAGCCTGGCGACGGGACGACCCCCGAACAATCCAACTCCAGTTGGTAGGTCCCAACCACCTGGTCGAGATACCCGGCCACATCGATGTAGTAGGTTCCGCTACTCGTGAACGAGTACGAGATGCGGGAGTAGAGCCCCAAGGCGTCGTCGTTGTCCGCGATCACAGTCCCCGTGTCGCTTCGCAAAGTCAGCGTGGTGTCGCTGATCGCCACTCCCGTGACCCCGGGTCCGGTCGAGAATGTGATTCGCTGTCCGGACGTCGCGGTGAACACGAAGCGGTCCTTGTCGCCGGCGCTGGCAATCGCTCCCGCCAGGCGGTTCCAACACGTCGCTGGACACGCCGTTCCATTCGTGATGTTCGGCTCGCCACACTCGCCGCCTGGCGCCCATGCGGGGCCGGACGGTCCACATTGCACATCCAGCGAGTAACTGCCCGTGTACGCCGCGTAGCCGCGGACCACGAGGAAGTAAGCACCCGGTCCTGGCACACGAAAGTCGCGAACCTCCGAGTAGAGCCCGATCCCCGACCCGTCGTCGTTGCTTGCGAGGAGCGTGTTGCCCGCGTCGCGAAGTTCCAGCACGGTGTCCTGGATGCGGGGTTGGGCGAAGCCAGGCCCCACGAACGCACGCAAGGTCATCGCCCCAGAGCACTGGATGCGCCAATAGTCTGTGTCCGCCACACTGGCGATGACCCCATCGCCCTGCTGACCGCATTGGATCGTCGTGTAGTTCGGGTAGCCGTTGGGCTCCGCGCCTTCGGCCACGATCGACTGGGCCATCGCCCCGACGGACAGGAACAGAACGAGACCGTGACGAAGCGGGTGCAGCATGGTGGCTCCTGTGCTTGCAGGAGCCAGCCCGCCGCTGACACGGGCCGGACCGATTTCCGCCGCCAGGATCCGCGCGTCTTCAGCGCACCGTCTCGACCAGGAGGTTGCCGGCGCCGCTGCCGGCAACCACGTGCCCACCCCAAAGGACCAGGATTCCGTCCTCGGTCACGGCTCCGCAATGCAGGAACCTAGCCTGCTGCATCACCGGTCCCGACCCCCAGACGTTCGACAACGGATCCCAGTAGGACACGTATGGCGACGGATTCCCCGACACCGGCGTCGGCGCCAGCATGCCGGCCAATCCACCGGCCAGCACTACGGTGCCATCGGGCAACTGGTGCACCGATCCGCCGAACGACGCGTGCGGCACGACCCCAACGTTGGTCCAGGTGTTTGCCATGGGATCGTAGACTTCCGCGTGGTTCGTCGCCTGCAGCAGCGGGATACCCAGCAGAACGATCCCCGACGCGCCTCCGGCGACGAGAACCCTGCCGTCGGCCAGCAACATGGTCGTGTCGTCGTGTGCTACACGCGTGTTCTGCATCGGCGCCGCTGGAACCCAGCTGAGCACCCCGCCAATCCCGGCGATCAGGCGCAGGCACTGGTTCGCCATTGACGAGACACCATTCCACTGCAGCCCCCCGTGCAGCAGCAGGTCGCCGGTCGACAATGCCGTCAATGCCCCCCACACGCGAGCCTGTGGCAACGCCGGCCCGGGCGACCACACCTGCGTAACGGGATCGAACACCTCGACCGAAGCCAGTGCTGCTGGTGCCAGGAAATCTAGATTGGCCATCCCACCCGCGACCACGAGGCGCCCATCGGGCAGTAGTGCCGCCGAATGTAGAACACGGGGCGTCGCCATCGGCGGCAGGGCGGTGAACTGACCAATCACTGGATCGAACCGCGTGACGGCATTGGTCGGCATGTCGACCACGGGATTGACCTGCTGCACAACACCTCCCGTCAGGATCGTACTCCCGTCGGCAAGCTCTGTCGCCGTCATCGAATACACGGCAACCGGGAGAATCGGTCCAGGAGCGACAGCGAGCGTGTCGGGATCGAGCACTTCGGAACTCGCCTGCGGCACCGTCGAGATCGACGTGCGATCTCCGCCACCTGCGAATATCCACCTGTCGGGACGGTTCGCCACCGGCCAGCGCACCGTCGCCGCCCAAGCGAAGCCGTGGCCTGTCGTCGGCAAGACCGTAGGTACTCTGGCGGTCGCGAGCTGCGTCACAACCCTGTTGCTGATCGAGTCGAGGAACTGCGAAGCCCCAGGCAAGGTGACCGCCTGCCACTGCAGCACAGCACCGGCGAGGTTCGAAGCGTTCGGTACCGCTATCGGAGCCGTTGTCCCCTGCGCCGACGCAAGCCACTCGACAAGCAGGATCGGGTCGGGACCGAGTTCGAGCGGTCGATTGCCGATTTCTGGCGGCAATGGGATCGTGCCAGGTGCAAAACTCAGCCCGAGCACTAGGAACGGCTGGGTTACGCCGTCGTACGTGAATTGGAGATTGTCCCCCAAAGTACCCGGCAAGACCCGGTGCAATGAGAAGGCTCCCTGGGCGTGCGCAAGGGATCCGATGAGGCTGGTGATCAGCATTGGAGCGAGGCGACGCAGCATGGCGACGCGGACAATACCGGGTACGCCGCGGAAGTGTGTGCCGTAGCAAGTAGCCGCCCAGCCGACGTCACGAACCTGCGAACGCCGCGTCGACCGCCTTCTTCGCCGCCTTGCCGGCCTTCGTCGCCACGATCGCCGCGTGCAGGTCCTGCATCGCGTAGTAGCGCACCCGGTTGATCCGTTCGTGCTTGCCGCGCGCATCCAGCCCCGCGAGCGCCTCGCCGATCGTCTTCGCCCCCACTGCGTCGTGCAGCGCCAGGAAGCGCGCCAACACCGTGTCGGCATCGACCGGCCCCGGCACGACCTTCTTCGCCGCGAGCCGCTTGCGCTCGAACTCCAGCGAACGCCAGCGAACGTCGCGCAGGTCCTGCAGCGCCGGCAGCTTCTTCGCCGCGAGGTGCTCGACGATCGCGACCCCCGTGTAGTGCGCCCACGCGTGCCGATCTTCCTCGTTCTTGCGATCGCCCCACATCGCGACGACGTGGCCGAGCTCGTGGCACAGCCCGTAGAACAGGAACTGCCCCTCCTTGGTCGGCGACGCGAACTTCGCCGCATCGACCACCGGGAAGTCGATCTCGGAGTGGAACGGGAACTGCGGCGCGAAGTGCGGCGGCCGTTCGATCTTGGGCTCGAGATGCACGCGCAGCCGCAGCTTCTTGCCGGGCACCTTGCTGAACGCTTCGAGCCCGAACACGTCGCGGTAGGCGTCGAGCACGAGATCGAACACGTCGGCGACCGCGGTGAGACCTTCGGTCTGCATGCCCTGGGTACCGATCGCGACAAAGCGTGGCCGCGACACGGCGATGCCGACTTGCTGCGCCCGCGGCGGGTCGAGCGCGGCGAGCCGCTTCTGCAGCAGTTCGAAGTCGTCGATCCGGTCGAGGTCGAGCGCCGCGGCAGCGGCCACGGCGAGAGCGTCGCGAACGTCCGGCGCGTCGGCGAGCTCGGCCAACACCTTCGGTAGCTTCGTCGCCGCCGCTGGCAGCCGCTTGTGCAATTCGCGCTCGTCCCTGGCGACCGGCTTGTCGGCATGCGCCTCGTTGACGGCGACGATCGCCTTCTCGTAGTCGCGCGCCAACTTCGCCGCGTCCTGCGCGGGGCACGGCGCCAGCAGCAAGCAGCCGACGAGGCCCACACCGAGAGGCCGGGTGTGCATCGCTACCTCACGATCGCACGGGCCAGGGCCGAACTGACCAGCCACAACATCACGCCTTCGACGAGCACGACGAGCGGCACGATCAACGCCATGACGAGCGCGTTGGAGTCGAAGATGCCGTTCGCCAGCCGGTTGGCGTTCGCCAGCAGGATCACGGTGGCAATGGACCAGGTCACGCCGATCAGCACGGTGACCACGCTGATGATCCGCAAGACGCAACGCACGGTCAGTTCGGCCACGGTGTCTCCTTGTCGGAGGAACGGTAGCGGCACGGAACGAAAAGGGTCAACCGAGTGGACGCAGGTTGCGCCGCACGAGCCGGACCGGGGTGTTGGCGCGGTCGTAGTCGGGAATCGGCATGCCGGCGAGTCGCCAAGCCTGCACCGTCAGCTCCCACATCATCTCGATGCGTTGCTCGCGTGTCGTGTCGAGGCCGTCGGGCGGTTCGGCGCCGCGTGCAACGACCCGCAGGGGCCACGTGGCTCGGCGAGCTCGAAGCACTGCTGCATCGTCCTGCGACATCCCGCGCGCGGCGATCGGGTCCTGGTGGTGCGGCACCGTGAACACCTGCGCGCCACCGGGCCGCAGCGTCCGGTGGATCTCGGCGAAACGACAACCCGGGACGCGTCAGGCAGAGGCGACGAACGACCGCAGGCAGCCGCAACGGCTCAGCCCTTCGCGCGCGGCGTGCCCGGATAGCCGTCGCGTTCGTTGCCGAACTTCGCGCGCGTCGCCGGCGAAGTCGGCTGCCGCCGCCATTCGCGCTCCTCGGGCGTGCCGGCGTCGACGCCGTCGGACAGCCCGTTCATCGGCTTCCAGTGGCAGCGCAGGCACTCCGCGGGCTCCTTGCGCGTGCTGCCGCGGTGCGGGCTCGTGCTGGCCGCCTTGATGTGGTCGGCGCGCGGCACGCGCACACCGGGCCACTTCGGGTCGGGTGCCAGGTCGGCGCGATGGCAATCCTTGCAGTTCGCGACCGGATGGAACTGGCTGTCGACGAAGCCGGCGAACGAGTTCTGCGTCGCCGTGTAGCGGGCATCCAGCGCGGCCGCGGGCGTGCCGCGGCGCGATGGGATCGCGAGTGCGGGCGGCGCCGCCGTGCCCGGATCGTGGTGGCACTGCCGGCAGCTGCGCACCTGGTCGCCGAAGATCTGCTCGGTCGTGCACCCACCCGCCACGTGGTCGTGGCATTGGCTGCAGTCGAGCGCCTTCGGCTTCGTCACCGCATCGCCGCCGTCGGCAGCGAGTTCGTGGCAGTCGGTGCACTTGGCCCCGGCCTTCGCGTGCGGACCGTGCGGGAACGCGACCACGCTCCGCTTCTGCGGAGCAGGACCAGCGACCTCGGTGACGGCGCCACCGGTGTGGCACGTCGTGCAACCGTCGAGCGTGTAGGTGCGGAAGTCGGCGCTGGCGAGTTCGCCGGCGGTCGCCGCAGTCACCGCGGATGGATGACAGCCCTTGCAGTCGTTCTCGGTGGCGTTCTTGGGCAGGTGCGTCGCGTGCCGGAACGCCTTCTGCTCGAGGCGCGTCGGCAACGCCTGGACCTTGGCGCGATGGCACGAGGCACAGTCGGCGAGGGCCTGTCGCCCGCTGCGGTCGATGCCGAGCCGCGTGATGTCCGGGTGCGTATTGGCCGGGAACGAGAACGTGCGACCCTGCAGTCGTGTCGCCTCGGCGGTGGGTCGCTGCGCGGCGAAGTCCTTCTGCCCGAACACGTGGCACGAGGCACACCCGGTCCAGCCGTTCTTGCCGTCTTCGGCACCGTCGGTCGAGTCGTGCAGCGCCTTCTGCGGCGTCTCGCCGGTCGCGAAGGTGGCGCCGTCGTGGCACGACGTGCAGTCCAGGTAGAGGTTCTTGCTCTTGCCGCGGCCGAACGGGAAGTCGCGTTGCGGCAGCCCCACTCCGGAGAGGTCCTGCGTGTGGCAGACCTCGCAGCCGTTGGTCTTGCTGTTGGCGATCGCGTCGTACGCAGCGGCGTTGGCGACGCCGGGCTTCCTTTGCGCCCCCGGCTGCAGGAACGCGTAGTGGTCGCCGTGCGCGAAGGCTCCCAGCGACCACAGCGGCCGCACCTCCTTCCTGGCGGCGGTCGCGGCGCGTGCGCCGGTCTTCTGCACGTCGGCGACGTGGCAGGTCGCACAGCCGTCGGCCGGGATCGTGCCGGTGCCGACTTCGGTCGCGGTCGCGGTGCGGATGTTGGTGTGGCAGCGGTCGCACGCGATCGCGCCGTGGTCGTAGTGGTCGAAGTCGCCACCGACCGGAAGCTTCGTCGTGTTGATGCCGCCGGTCGGGCCGGCGAACACCTCGACGAGTTTCTGCGCGTAGGCGGCGTGGTCCGCGGGTGCCACCGGCGCGCGGAACGGCACGCCGAGCGCCTTCGCAGTGGTTTCGTCCTGCGCGCCGCGGAACCAGCGCAGGCTGGCGACCATGCCGGCCGCCGCGCCGCCGAGGGCAGGGTCGTGGCAGCGGGCGCACTGGCCCGGGCCGGTGACGACGTCGAAGTCCTTCAGGAACGTGACGTTGTTCGGCAGGTGGCACTCGCGGCACTCGAGCATGCCGTGCGTGTGGTGCCGGAACGCGTCGCGCGTGCGCGTCGTGTTCTTGCCGAGGTCCTTGTCCCACCCGGGCAGGTAGTCCTTCGCCAGGTTGCCGGCCCCGTGGCAGGCGTCGCAGTGTTCTTGCGGTGCGGACGTCGGCCGCTTCTCGTCGAAGACGTGGCAGCCGCGGCAGTCGCGCCAGACTTCGGCGGTGTCGAGCGCGAACCAGACCTCGTCGACGTGCTGCTTGTGCGAGAACGGCACCGGCGTGCGATCCTGTGCGTCGGGAACGGCGACCGTGACGAACGCGGCGCAGGCGAACCACACCGCCGCCACTGCGAGCAGCCGGCGGCGCATCACTCCGCCTTGCCGAGCGGCTGGATCTTCACCGCCCCCTTCACCTTGGCCTGGCAGGCGAGCCGGCACTTGCCCTCGTCGAAGCGGGTGCCGAAGTACTTCTTCGACTTCTTCGCCATCGTGTTCTTCTCCTTGGTCGTGACGTCGCTGAGCGCCGCCATGCCGTCGAGGACCACGACGCAGCACTTGCCGCACGTGCCGCCCGATTCGTTCGGCTCGGTGTCGCTCCAGCACTCCCACTGCGTCTGGCAGACACCGTCGATGCTGTCGGCGTCGCTGGTGGCGCGACCGTTTTCGGCCAACGCACTCGCCATCGGCAGCTCGGGATTCGCGGCGACCTTGCTGCCGTCGGCGAACACGACCTCGGGCGCGCCCGAGGGTGCGGCAGCAGGCTTGGCGGCAGGAGCGGGCGCAGCGGCGGCAGCGGCAGGCGCCGGCGCGGCAGCGGCCGGCTTGGCGGGCCCGGCTGCGGGGGCCGCCGGCGGCGGCACCGCCCCCTTGGCGACGATCACCGTGCCCGCGGGCATCGCCGCGACCTTGTTGCCGGCCGGTGCAGTGCCGGCGAGCTGGCTCTTCAACTCGACGAAGCGGAAGCGCTGCTCGCCCATCCACACTTCGTCTTCTTCGTTCAGGCGCAGGACGCCGCGCAATTCGACGAACGTGCCGTTGCGGCTCGCGTCGCGCACGCGCGCCACGCCGCCCGCGTCGGTCGCCAGCAGGTGCGACCGCGACAGCGCGAAGTCGCGCGCATCGAGGTCGTCGCGACCGAACGTCTTCTCCTCGCGCGACAGCGGCAGCAGCTTGCCGACCTCGCCCTTCGCATCGAGCTTGGCGAGGCAGACGCGCCCGTCGGCGACGTCGACGCGCAGCCGTTGGCGGCCGGCGACGATCACCGTGCCGGGCTGCACCGTGCGTTCGCTGTTGATGCGCACATAGCACTCGCCACCCCACGGCGTGTTGGTGACGTAGCACTCGTCGACGTCGACGCGGAACGCGGCGTGCTGGTCGAGCAGCAGCGAATCGCCGCCGACGACGAGGCGGCCCGCGGTGCGCCCGACGATGCTGTCGCCGACCAGGAAGAAGTGCTCCGTCTTCGCCGCGTTCTCGCCGGGCCCGACCTGCGTGAACACCGCGCCGACCTGCGGCTCCGCCACGGGCGGGGCGACGACCGGCGGCGGTGGCAGCGTGATGTTCGGCTTGCTCGCCGCCTGCTTCGCGGCCGCCTGCTCGGCCTTGGCCAGCTGGTCGCGGATGGCGTCGTCGGAGGCGCCCTTCTTCATGCGCTGGAAGACCGTCTCGGCGATCGAGACGCCCTCGCCCATCGCCCGCTTGAAGCTGGTCTCGCTCTCCTTGACCGTCGACTGCAGCGCCTCGGGCCGGAAGTCGCCCGTCTCGATGTAGGCGGGATGCAGCAGGCCGCCGGCCATGAACACGTTCGGCACCTGCGACTCGCGCAGCGCCGTGACGGCCAGGCGCTTCTTCGCCGGCGCGTCGGCCAGTTCGAACTCCTTGATGCCGATGCCCGACAGCAGGTCGGACGGCCGTTCGCTGCCGATGAACGCGAGCACCTGCTTCTTCTCGAACTCGTAGCAGACGAGCTCGGGCGGCTGGTTCGACTGCTCGACGCGCTTGGTCTTGACCGCGACGAACTCCTTGCCCTTGTCGTCCTTGAACACCGCGAGCGGCTCGGACATCGGCAGGTAGCGGATGTTGCCCTGCGTCCACGCTTCGTAGAACTTGGCCGCGAGCGCCTTGCCCTGCGCGACCTTCGGCATGCCGCGGCCGCGGTAGCACCAGAAGATGTCGCTGTTGTCCTTGGCGGTCGCCTTGGCGAGCGCGATCGACACCACCGCTTCGGCCGCCGACATGCCGCCGCCGACGACGCACGCGGGACCGCCGACGAAATCGGCGGCGTTGCCGAGCTTGTAGCGGATGCCGAGGCCGTCACCCATCAGCCGGACCTTGGCCGGCGAACCGCTGCCCAACGCGAGCACGAGGTTCCTGCAGTAGAGCTTGCTCTTGCCCTGCGTCTGCAGCTCCATCACCTCGGCGGCGATCGTGCCGTCCTTCAGCCGCTCGCAACCGCCGAGTTCGACGCCGTTCTTGTACGGCACCTTGTTGTCGTCGTAGACCTTCAGCCACTTCTCGTAGAGCTGGTTGGCCGGCGTCTGGTCGTCGTACGGCAGCTGGCCGATCAGTGCCCCGCCCTTGGGGAACACCAGGTCGGTGCGGTCGCCGTAGTCGGCGTCGACGTCCTTGGGCTTGGGTTGGTGCTCGCCCCATTCCTTCACGATGCTGAGCACGCAGTCGCGATCGATCACCAGCACCGACAGGCCGAGCTCGTGCGCGCGCCACGCCGCGGCGGTGCCGCATGGGCCGCCGCCGACGACGAGCAGATCGAGCGGGTTCTGGGGACTGTCACCTTTGGTCGTGGTCACGGGCGGAGCGGAGCGAGGGGTTGCAGGCGGTGGGAACGGGGCAGCGGGTGCGGATCACTTCTTCTTCGCGGGCGGCGACCAGTCGGCCGGCACCTTGTCGGCGACCGTCCAGACCTTGCCGTCGCGCAGGAACAACTTCTGCATCTCGGCGAGGTTGAACGGACGACCGCCGATGCGGCCGAACACCGAGACCTGGTGGCCCGACTCGTCGGCGGCGCGGTCGCGCTCGAGACCCTTGGCGACGGCGAGCGCACCCTTGCCGGCGTGGTTGGCGAGCCACTTCGGCTTCGGCGCCGGCGCAAAACCGTAGGCGCTGCGGCCGCCGTCCTCGGGCGTCACCAGCGACACCACGTGCAAGCCGGTGTCGGCGTCGGCGACGAGCCCGTACGAGCTGTCGTTCACCATGCCGACGCGCAGCATGTTGGTGTTGGTCAGGCGCCCGTCGGCGGTCCACTTCTCCTGCAGCACCGGCGCGGTCGGCGTCGTCACGTCGACGATCGCGACACCTTCACTGCCGGCGGCGACGTAGGCGGAGGTGCGAGCGACGTAGACGTTGCGCGCGTCGGCGAGCGGCACGTTGGCTCCGGCGACGAGGCTCATCCGTGCTGGCAGGGTCACGTCGACGACCTCGAGGCCGAGCTTCGTGGTGACGAACGCGTAGCGGAACTGCACCGCGACCGAGGTCGGCATCTGCAGCGGCACGGTGGCCAGGATCTTCGGCTCGAGCGGGTCCTCGACCGACACCGCGACCAGGCCCTTCGTGCAGCACACGTAGACCGTGGTGCCGGCGATGGCGAGGTTCTCGGCGCCGTCGAGCGCGCCGTCCGGATTGAAGGTCACCGCACGCTTGGTGAAGTTGTTGTCCGGGTTGCCGTCGGTCAGGCAGTCGATGTCGACCAGGATCAGGCCTTCGAAGCGATCGCTGACGTAGGCGTAGCGATACGACTCGTGCAGGTTCTGGTCCTTGCCCTTGTACGGGTAGTTCTGCTCGCGGTTCTCGGGGAGGAACGGCCGCCCCATGCTGATCGACATGTTGGTCGGCAGCGCGAGGCCGGTCGCGAACTTCGTCTTGACGTGCGTGTCCTGGCCGAGCGGCGAGACCGGCGCGGTCACGATGCGCTCGCTGAAGTTCTTGTTGGCGACGTTGGCGATGTCGTAGACGCGGAAGCCGTCCTTGCCCGAAGCGGTGTAGAGGTACTCGCCGCGCTGCTCGAGCGCGCGCACGCTGCCCGAGTGGTGGTGCGCCTCGGTGAGCTTGCGCCCGTTCTTCTCGTGCGCCTTCCACTCGGCCGGGAACGCCATGCGGTGCAGGTTGCTGCCGATCATCGCCTGCGGTTCCGGCCACTCGGTGACCTTCACCGCTTCGAGACCGCCGTCGCCGAGGCCGACGTAGCCGTACATCCCGAAGAAGTTGACGTAGTTCGTGCCCTGCAGGTAGGTCTGCGCGAGCCACGCGTTGTTGTCGTTCTTCTCGCCGACGTGGCAATCGCTGCACGCTCGCGTTTCCTTGGTGCGCACCGTGTGGGCGAAGTGCGTGTTGAAGCACTGGCCGTTCATGCCGTTGGCGGCGACGGTGAGCTGCTGTTTGTAGGCGATCGCGCGCTGGCTGTCGGTCGACGACACCATCACCGCCGACGACGAACGCACCACGGCGACCTTGTTGTCCTTCACGTCCGGCGAGATGCCGAGCATGAACACGTCGTCGCGCGCGACCTGCGGGTTGTACGACGCCCAGTTGCGCAGGTCCTTCTTCTCGAAGTGGTGCATCGGCGTCTTCCAGTTCGCCTCCTGCGGCAGGTGGCAGCCGAAGCACGACGTCATCCACGAGGTGTGGCACGACGCGCAGTCCATCTTCTTCGGGTCGTGCGCACAGCTGCCGTCCTGCTTCTGCTGCAGCTTGGCGTAGGCCGCCTGCTTGTTGTACTTCGGGTGCTTGGGGTCGACGCTGTGCGCGACCTGCGGGATCTTCCACTCGACGTCCGGGTAGAGCATCGAGCGCTGCACGTAGGTCTCGGTCTCGGGATCGACGTCGAAGCGGTCCTTGCCCCACGGCGTCTTGCCGCCGGCGCGCTCCTTCTTCTTGCCGCCGGTGGCGGGGTCACCCTTCGCCGCCGGGCCCGAGAAGCGCAGGTCGGCCAACCCGTCGGCGGTGCCGTGGCAGTCCTGGCACTGGATCTGGATCGCCGCCTGGTACTCGGAATAGAGGTGGGTGTCGCCGTGCACGTCCTGCTCGAAGTGGCAGTCGACGCAGTGCATGCCGCGTTCGGCGTGGATGTCCTTCAGGTGCACCGGCTGGCCCGGCTGCGGCGTGAAGCACTTGCGCGCCATCAGGTCGGCCCCGGTCGGCACCTGGCCCAGCGGCGAGATCACGCCGGCGAACTTGTTCGGCTTGTCGTACGGGATGACGTCGCCGTTGGTGTCGAGCAAGTTGCCCTTCTTGTCCATCTTGAACACGCCGCGGAACACCCAGCCGTGGCCGTGGTAGTCCGCGAACTGCGTGTGCTCGGCCTTCGGGTTGACGTCCTCGGCGATGCGTTCGAGGAACGACTTGTCGCCCCACTTGCCGCGCACCGCGGCGCCTTCCGGGTTGCGGTCGTTGATCGCGCGTTCCTCGGCCGCGGTCTTCGGCGTCTGCGACTCGGGCCACATGTGCTGGCCGTCGGTCTCGTACGACCACATCTGGTAGCCGTAGTAGGTGTTCAGGAAGCTGTTCGGCTGGTGCATGTGGCAGACCATGCACGTGCTCGACGGGATCGCGCGGGTGAAGCGGTGCGCGACCGGGTGGCCCGAACGATCCTGCGGGATCGTCTTGTCGGCCGGCTCGGCCCGCTTGTGGTCGGGGTGCTGCAGCCAGGCCGCCTTCTCGCCGACGTTGCCCTTGCCGGTGTTGCCGTACTGCGCGAACGGCCCGGAGTGCACGGCGTCGCGGTCGTTGGCGTAGATCACGTGGCACGCGGTGCAGCCGCTGCTGC
>JAEUHV010000552.1 GCA_016794485.1 Planctomycetota bacterium | reverse complement strand
GGCCACCGCGACGGCGAAACGCGTGGCCTTGCCGTCGTCGGGACTCGGCCGCGACGCGGCATCGGGGTTCTGGCTCGACCCGAAGGGCACCCGCTGGCGTTTGCCGGTCGCCGCCGAATGCGACCGGCCGCACCGCGTCTGCCGCGAAGTGGTCACCGAACGCAACCTGCTGCAGGCGTTCGGCACCTTCTACGAGATGCCCGCGGACAACGCCGGCGGCTTCGCTCGACTGCGGCCGGTCTGCAGCCACGGCACCGCGGTGTTCGACTTCGCCAGCTACCGCGGCCTCCTGGTGTTGGCCGGTGTCGCCGTCCCGGCGGACAGTGCACACGTCGTGCGCAGCGACGACGCGGCACTCGGCCTGTGGCTCGGTTCGATCGACGACCTGTGGCAGTTCGGCAAGCCGCGCGGGCACGGAGGCCCGTGGCACGACACGACCGTGCGCGCG
Organism: Planctomycetota bacterium; assembly: GCA_016794485.1. Classification (GTDB taxonomy): domain Bacteria; phylum Planctomycetota; class UBA1135; order UBA1135; family UBA2386; genus UBA2386. The sequence continues at coordinate 1,880 of JAEUHV010000552.1, read as the reverse complement.
AACGTGCCGAGCGATCCCTACCTCGGCAACGGCTTCGACCGCAAGGAGCTCGAGTTGACGACGACGGTCGGCGCCCGAGTGCGGGTCGAAGTCGACATGCTCGGCGACGGGCGCTGGCTGCCGTTCACGACGCTGGTGACCAAGGCCGGCGAAGCGACGAAGTTCACGTTTCCGGCCGCATTCGGCGCCGCGTGGTTGCGCCTCGTGAGCGACACCGACACCCGGGCGACGGCGATGTTCACCTGGAGTTGAGGAGCGGTCGGCCGCGCCGGTCGGTTGTTCGCGCGCGCCGACGCCCTCTACTTCACCGCCTCGAGTTGCGCGATCGCGGCCTGCAGCCGCTTGGCGTCCCTCGGCGATGCCGCAAGCAGCAGCGCGCGGAGGCGTGGCAATGCCGCGACGTGCCTGCGCACCGCCAGGCACATCGCCGCCAGCACCGGCGTCGATGATCCCGCAGCGTCGAGCACGGGGTCGCTCGGGTGGATCCGCACCATCCCCCCGGGGGCGACCAGTTCGACCGGCTGCACCTGGCGCGGCTCGAACTGCCCGTCGAGTGCGGCGAGCAACCACTCGAGCGACGCAGGGCTCGGGTCGTCGCGCAACCACTGCAGCATGCGCGCCCGGTTCCACGGTTGCGGACTGCGCAACGCCGCCGGCACGGCGACGACGAACGCGGCGGCCATGCGTTCGGCAGCCGCCGGATCCACGGGCTGCTCGACCAAGACGGCGGCGAGTCCGAGCGCACAGCGCGCGTCCGCCTTGCCGCCCGCGAGCACGGCACTCCAGTCGCCCGTCGCCATCAGTGTTTCGGTCGCCGCGGTGACCAAGGCCTGGTCGAACTCGTCCTGCTGGTCCCACGCACCCTCGTGGCAACCGAGCAGGCGCAGCTGCGTCAGCCCATCGTCCTTGCATGCGGCCGCACGCCGGAGCCAGTCCGCGGCGAGTTCCTCGCGATCGGCTCTTGGTGCGACCGCCTCGCCGAAGACCGCCGCGCGCAGGCTCGCGCGGCGTTCCTCCGCTTCGGCGCGGGCGCGGGCGGCGTCGCGTTCCCGCCGGGTGGCCACGTCGCCGTGGTCCACGAGCCACTGCTCGAGCCCGGCAGCGGCTTCCCGGGTGAGGGCCGCGTCGCTGTTCCACGGCCCCTCGGCCCAGCGCAGCGCGACGCCATGGTGCACGCCGAGCGACGCGACTTCGCGCCCAGCGGCCGAGAACACCAGCGTCGGCCCGCCGCAGCACCCGCAATGGAATCCCTCACCGTCTTCGACGACCTGCAGCAGCGGCAACAGGCGCGCGATCTCCGCCGCATCGCCGGTCTCGAACAGCACACGCTCTCTCGCAACGACGCGGTGGCAGGTTCCCCCGGTGCGGAGCACGACACGATCGGCAATCGCGAGCGTCGCCTGCAATTGCTCGCCGTCGACCGCGCCGTCGACCTTGCACTCGGGATGCGCCTTGCGGAACGCGCGCTGCTGCGCGGCGGGCAGGCCACAGCCCTGCAGGTACAGGACGCGCAAGCTCGGGAAGCCGTTCGCCGGCAGTTCGCCGATCGGGGTGAACAGCAGCGTGAGACGCTCGAGGCGCGGTAGGCCGGCCAGCGGTACGAGCGACCTCGGCCCAGACTCGTCGCTACCCGGTCCCCACGCGTAGAGACTGCGCAACTCGGTCGCGCGCTGCAGCGACGCGAACGACGTCATGGGGAAGTCGAACCCGGCGAACGAACGCAGCTCGCGGAAGTTCTCGACGACCTCGGCGCCCTTCAGGTCGCTTTGGTCACAGGCGAAGACCAGCAACCGGGTCGCGTTCGCGAACGGCCGCAGGTCGACCTCGGTGAATCCGCAGTACTGGCCGCCGAGATACAGCGAGCGCAAGTTGGCGAGCCT
>JAEUHV010000551.1 GCA_016794485.1 Planctomycetota bacterium | reverse complement strand
CCGTGCAGCGTGCACCCCGGCATGCCGATGCCACCGAGGTCGAGCCCAGGCACGAACTGCGTCGAGGACAGGATCCACACACCGGCGAGCGCACTGGTCGGGATCGCCTCGGTCCTCAGTTGCAGCGTGTTGCCGAGCACGGGTCGCACCATGGCCCGCAACGACAGCGGCGGCACCGCGGCGGCACACAGGGTGAAGGTGGTCGGCAGGGTCGCGGACAGGTCGCTGGCCCCCGGATCCACCGCGGCGTTGCCTGGCGAGTAGCCGACCAGGTAGCCGTTCCCGCTCGCGGCGACGCTCTGGTAGAGCACGTGCACGGTGCCGTTCGACAGGAACTGGTACTGGAACGTCGCGGTGCCACTGCCACCATAGTTGGCGACGTTGACGAAGCTGATGCGCACGCTGCCGATCTGCGCGTCGACCAGGATCTGGCCCGCGGCGGGCGCCAGGTCGTGCCACAGCGCGGCCCAGCGCGGCGCGCCGCCGAACAGGCTAGGCAGGTTCGGGATCCACTCGACGCCGTTGCTCGCGGCCGACACGTAGCCATTGCTGCCGACCCACAGGCGGTTGGTCGAACCGCCCGGGAACGGCAGCGTGAACGGCAGCACGGCCGTCGCGGTCTCCGTGTCGTCCCCACTGGCGAGTGCGACTCCCGTCGGCGGCACCCAGGTGCCGGTGCCCGGCCCGAGCGTGTAGGCGCCGTTCTGGTAGCTGAGGGTCCACGACGTGTTGGCCAGGTCGAACGCACCCGCGTTGGCGAACGACTCGTAGACCGAGGTCCGGCAAGCGCTGCCGCCGCAGCCGATGCCGACCTTGCGCCAGGAACCCCACACCGTGCCCACGGGTGCCTTGCTGGCGACCTCGACGGTGTTGGCGCCGGGCCCGACCCGGGCCGCCGTCAGGGTGACGCCGCTCGACCCCGGAGGAACGTTCGCGTCGAAGCCGAAGTTGTAGATCGTGTTCCAGTTGAGTGGATTGGCGAGGATGCCCGGCGACCAGACCAGTTCGTTGCCGACGCGCGCGGCCGGCCAGTTGTTGAACGACAGCGTGTCGAGGTCGCGGAACGTGAAGTTGCTCGCGGTCGCCGCCGCGTCGATCGGGATGCGCAGCGTCGACGCCCCGCGGTCGGAATCGACGTTGTGCAGCGCGTACTCGTAGTGCCACTGGCCATTGCCGAGCGGCGTCACCACGCAGCCGACGACGAAGCGTCCGTCGTCGTCGCCGTTGCGGCCTTCGTTGAGTTCGGCGCCGGGCCAGCGCTGCAGGATCGAACCGTGGATCGGCGCCGCGACCTCGTCGGTGAACGTCCACGCGCTGCCGTTCCACGCCGGCGTGGTGCGCCGCGACAGCAGGTTGTCGCCGCGCGCCGCGAGTGCTTCGCCCTGGTGCACCAGGTGGGCCGCGTAGAACCAGGTGGCGCCGGCCGTCAGCAGGTCCGGTTCCTTGACCACGACCCGGTTCTTCACGTCGTCGAACACGGCGGCCATCGAACTGGTCAGGCTGCGCAGGCCGTCGGCGGCGCCGGTGCCGCCGACACTGGGGTCGCCGCGGTCGAAATAGCCGCCGACGCCGTTCCACGAGCCGAGCCAGGGATTGACCTCGCTCGATGGTGCGAGCCAGGACCGGTCGCCGTTCTGCCATGCCGCCTGGGCATCGCTGCAGTGCACGCCGAGCAAGGCCGTCGTCAGCGGGTCGACACAGGTGCCGCAGCCGCCACTGCCACCGTAGGTCGTGGCGAGGTGCCGCACGTGGCTGGCGTCGCTGATCTGCTCGATGCGGCCGTTGGCGACCCGCACCAGCAGGAACGCGACCTTCGGGTGGTTCGGGGTCATGGCCGTCTGCCACGGCAAGGGCACGCTGCCGACGTTGCACACCGAGTGCGCCAGGGACAGGCCGAGTTCGCCGTTGGGATGGGCGGCCCCGCGGCGGCCGAGTGCCTCGAGCCCCGCCAGCGACTGCAACCGGCCGTCGAGCCCCGGCACCGCATTGGCCTGCGCCGCGAGATCCGCCAGGACGAGCCACGGCACCACACACGACACGAGCCGGCACAGCATGGCGGAACGGTAGCGGCCACCACGCACCGCGCCCACCCCCGCGTGCCTGGACGACGCGCGCTTGCGCCGGCCGCGCCGTTCCGCCAACGTGGGTCCGAATGCGCCGCTGTTTCGTCGCCGTCACCATCGCTGCGTTCCCGTTCGCCGCCGAGGCCGCGGCGCAGAGCAAGCTGTTGCGCTTCCCGGACGTGCACGGCGACTCGGTCGTGTTCACCCACGGCGGCGACCTGTGGCGGAGCAAGCTCGGGGGCGGTGTCGCCACCCGCATCACGTCGGCCCGGGGCGTCGAACTGTTCGCGAAGTTCTCGCCGGACGGGCGCTGGCTCGCGTTCACCGGCCAGATCGACGGCGACGAGCAGGTCTACGTGGTGCCGAGCGACGGCGGCGAGATCCGGCAACTGACCTGGTATCCGAGCAAGGGCCCGCTGCCCGACCGCTGGGGCTACGACAACCAGGTCTACGGCTGGACCCCGGACGGCACAGCCGTGTTGTTCCGCAGCCTGCAGCGCGCGTGGACGCCCGCAGCGGGCCGGCTCTACACGGTGGCGTTGCCGGCGACCGCGCGCCAGCGCGGCGCACTGCCGGTGCCGCTGCCGATGCCCCAGGCAGGGGCCGGCGAGTTCTCGCCCGACGGCCTGCGGCTCGTCTACGCGCCGCAGTTCCGCGACTTCCGCTCGTGGAAACGCTACGAGGGCGGCTGGGCCACCGACCAGTTCGTGTTCGACCCGGCGACCGGCAAGGCCGAGAACGTCACCGACCACGCCCGCACCGACCGCGATCCGATGTGGATCGGCGATCGCATCTGGTTCGCCAGCGACCGCACCGGGACGCTGAACCTGTGGTCGTGCGACCCGAAGACGAAGGCGAGTTCGCAGGAGACCACCAGCACGACCTGGGACCTGCGCTGGCCGAGTGCCGGCGGACCGGGTGACGACCGCATCGTCTACGAAAAGGGCGGCGAGCTGTTCTGGTTCGACACCAAGGCGCGCACCGAACACGCGATCCCGATCCGCGTACCGGACGAGGGCCTGCTGACGCGCGCGAGCACGGTCGACGCCACGGGCCTGGTCGAGGATGCGGCATTGTCGCCGGGCGGCCGGCGGGCGGTGTTCGCGGCGCGCGGCGACGTGCTGACCGTGCCGCGCGAACACGGCGACGTGCGCAACCTGACGCACAGCCCGGGCGCGCACGACAAGCAGCCGGCGTTCTCGCCCGACGGCAGCCAGGTCTGCTTCGTCAGCGACCAGGGCGGCGAAGAACAACTGTGGCTCGTCGACCACCTCGGGGCCACTGCCCCGCGGCAACTGACGCGCGGCCTCACGGCGATGCTGTACGAGCCGATCTGGTCGCCCGACGGCAGCGCGATCGCGGTCGCCGACAAGGACGGCGTGCTGCGCGTGTGCGACGTCGCCAGCGGCGAACTGGTGGTGGTCGCGGACGAACCGCGTGGCCAACTGCGCGACGCGGTGTGGTCGCCGTGTTCGGGCTGGCTCGCATTCTCGTGCACCACCACCACCGAATGCCGCCAGCTGCACCTGTGGTCGCGGGCCGACCAGAAGCTGCACGTCGTGTCGCGCCCGCTGGCCAACGACAAGGCCCCGGCGTTCGACCCGCGCGGCGAACGGCTGTTCTTCCTCGGACTGCGCGGTTTCCAGCCGCGGCTCGCCGAGGAGTACGAATGGGACTTCCAGGTCGACCGGGCCCAAGGCGTGTTCGCGCTGGCGTTGCGGCGTGACCTCGGCCCGTGGCTGCCGCGGCGCAGCGACGAAGCGGTCGGGTCCACGGCGAACGACGAATCGCCGCCGAAGTTCGACAAGCCGATCGCGATCGATCTCGACGGACTCGCCGAACGGGTCGAAGCGCTGCCGCTGGCGCTCGACAACTGGAGTTCGCTGGCGGCGACCGACCACGGCCTCCTGCTGGTGAAGCGCGGCGGGTCGTTCTACGGGCGCGACAGCGACCAGCCGACCACGCTGCACGCGTTCGATCGCAAGGACCAGAAGCTCGAACAGCTGGCGAGTGGTGTGCGCGACCTGGCGCTGGCCCCGGACCGCAGCCACGTGCTGGTGCAGACCGAAGCCGGCTGGTCGGTCGCCGAGGCGTCGACCAAGGGCAAGGACGGGCAGAAGAAGCTCGACCTGCGCGGCCTGCCGGTGCCGAAGGTGCCCGGCGACGAGTACTGGCAGATCTTCCAGGAAGTGTGGCGCCGCTACCGCGACTTCTTCTACGTCGCCAACATGCACGGCCACGACTGGGAGGCCCTGCGCCGCAAGTACGAGCCGCTGGTGGCGCACGTGCGCCACCGCAGCGACCTCAACTACGTGGTCGCCGAGATGATCGCCGAGCTGAACGTCGGCCACGCCTACATCGCCGGCGGCGACTTCGGCGCCCCGCCGCGCCCGAACACGGCGTTGCTCGGCGTCGTGCTGGCGTTCGACGTGGTCGGCGGCCACTACAAGATCGAGCGCGTGCTCACCGGCGAGAACGACGACGCCGTGTACCGTTCGCCGGCGACCGCGGTCGGGACGACCCTCGCGAACGGCGACTACGTGCTGGCGATCGACGGCGAGGATCTGCAGTCGGACACCAGCCCCTACCGGCTGCTGCGCGGCAAGACGGGACGCACCGTCACGCTGCTGGTGAACGACAAGCCGCAACGCGACGGTGCGCGCACGGTGCAGCTGGAACCGATCGCCAGCGAGGAGAAGCTGTTCTACCTCGAGTGGCTGCGGGCCAACCGCGAACGCACGGCCGCCGCCAGCGGCGGCACGCTCGGCTACGTGCACCTGCCCGACATGGGCGAGAACGGCATCCGCGAGTTCGTGAAGCAGTACTACCCGCAACGGCACTTCGCGGGACTCGTCGTCGACGACCGCTACAACGGCGGCGGCAACGTGTCGCAGATGGTGCTGAACCGCCTGTCGCGCGAACTGCTCATGTGCACCTTCGGCCGCACGACCGGCTATCGGCCGTACCCGCAGGCGCTGTTCCACGGCCACCTCGTCTGCCTGCTCAACGAATCGTCGGCCAGCGACGGCGACATCTTCCCGGCGATGTGGAAGCGGCTGCAGCTCGGCCCACTGGTCGGCAAACGCTCGTGGGGCGGCATCATCGGCATCACCAACCGCGGCATGCTGCTGGACGGCGGCACGGTGAACGTGCCCGAGTTCGGCAACACCGAGCCGGGTCCGGCATGGACCATCGAAGGCCACGGCGTCGACCCGGACATCGTCGTCGAGAACGACGTGCAGGCCCTGCTCGCCGGCCGCGATCCGCAACTGGACAAGGCGATCGAACTCCTCCTGGCGAAGTGCAAGGCCGAACCTCGGCCGCTGCCGGTCGCCCCACCTGCCCCCGTGAAGACCGGCCGATGAAACGTTCCAAGGACTCGCCCGCCCCGCTGCCCGTGCTGCGCCTCAAGGTGCGCGTGCACGGCCGCCATCCGTGGTTCTACCGCAAGATGATCCAGAAGCCGGACGAGCCGCTGCCCGCGGGCACGGCGGCGCTGGTGAAGGACCGCGACGGCGAGTTCATCGGCACCGGCTTCTACAATCCGCGCGCCGAGCTGGCGCTGCGCATGTTCGCCGACGACGCGGTGCCCGACGTGCGCATGCACTTCGTGATGGCGCTGCGGCACGCGGTGATGCTGCGCGAGGACACGCTCGGCCTCCTGCGCCACACCGACGCCTACCGGCTCGTGCACGCCGAAGGCGACGGGTTTCCGGGCCTCGTGCTCGACCGGCTCGGCACCGCGTTCGTCGCCCAGGTCGCCTCGCTCGGCATGCTGCAGCAGCTCGAACCGGTCGGCGAGTGGCTGCTGCAGAAGTACCCGGGCAGCAAGCTCGTGCTGCTGCAGGACAAGGACTGGGCCGAACGCGAGGGCATGGAGAAGCTGCCGCGGCCCGCGGCCGTCGCGACGACGGTGCGCGAACACGGCCTCGTCTATTCCGTGCAGGCCGGCACGGGCCACAAGACCGGCTTCTTCGCCGACCAACGCGACAACCGGTGGCTCGTGCGCAACCTCGCGCGCGGCCGTTCGGTGCTCGACCTGTGCTGCAACAGCGGCGGCTTCGCGATGAACTGCGTGGCCGGCGGCGCCACCCGCGTGCTCGCCGCCGACCTCGACGAGGCGATGGTCGAGCAGACGAAGCACAACGCGGCGCAGAACAAGCTCACGCTGCAGGCCACGCACGGCGACGCGTTCGACCTGCTGCGCGAGGCCCAGCTCGGCGCCCACGAGCTGATCGTGCTCGACCCGCCGAAGTGGGTGCACCACAAGGACGAGATCGAAACCGGGCTGCAGCGTTACTTCGACCTCAACCGGCTCGGCATCGAGAAGGTCGCGCGCGGCGGTCTCGTGGTCACCTGCTCGTGTTCGGGCAGCGTGTCCGAAGACCGTTTCCTGCGCATGCTGCGCGACGCGGCGGCGGCGGCGCGGCGCGACGTGCGCATCCTGTTCGTGCGCGGTGCCGGCGCCGACCACCCGGTGGCGCTCGAGTGCCCGGAGACGCGCTACCTCAAGGTCGCCGTCCTGCAGGTCCGCTGAGCCATCACGCGCGCGGCGCCGGAATGCGTTCGAGCAGCCGTTCGTAGCCGATTTCGGCGAGGAACGGCGACAGTTCCGGTGTCGGGCCACGCCAGCGCAGCGCGCCGACGTCCTCGGCGAGCGGCACGTCGGTGCGCAGCGTCGCCAGCGTGCGGTACAGCCGCGCCTCGGCGCGGTGCGTGCGCAGCACCTCGCACAGGCTCGCGGCGCCGCGCACCGGCACCGCCCACGCCGCCGGGTCGTCGGGGATCGCGTCGACCGTGCCGTAGTGCGCCCGCACGGTCGCCGCACTCTTCATGCCCCACTTCGGCAGGCCGGGAATGCCGTCGGCGTCGTCGCCGACGAGCGCCAGCAGGTCGGGGATCGACGCAGGCCCGACACCGAACTTCGCCCGGATCGCGGCTTCGTCGAGCACCGCGTGGTTCTTGCGGTCGAACTGCACGATGCGGTCGCCCCGCACGACCTGCGCGAGGTCCTTGTCGGGCGTGCCGACGAACACCCGTTCGACGCGCGCATCGGCCGCGGCGCGCACCGCCATCGTCGCCAGCGCGTCGTCGGCCTCGAACTCCACCATCGACCACGTCACGACGCCGAGCGCCCGCGCCGCCCGTTCCGCCAGCGGGAACTGCGCCCACAGCTCGGGCTCGATGCCGTCGCCGGTCTTGTAGCCGGCGAACAGTTCGTTGCGGAACGACTCGATCACGGTGTCGAACGCGATGCCGAGGTGCGTGACGTCGGGCTTGCCGAGCAGGGACACGAGGCTCGCCAGCAGACCGCGCACCGCGCCGACTTCGCGGCCGTCGGGTGCCGTTGCCGGCGGCGCGCCGAAGAAGTTGCGGTAGAGCTCGTAGGTGCCGTCGATCAGGTGGACGTGCATCGGGCCGGCATCGTGGCGAACCGCTGGCGCCGCACAAGCCGGGTCGCTACGGAAGGTGCGTGCCGTTCCCGCTCGACGACCACCTGCGCACCCGCCTGCAGCCACCGGGCGACTGGTTCACGACGCCGCTGCGCCTCGCCGCGGTGCTGTGTCCGATCGTGGACCACGCCGGCGAAGACCATCTGCTGCTGGTCGCGCGCCCGGCCGATGCGCGCCAGCACGCCGGCCAGCTCGCGTTCCCGGGCGGCATGCGCACGGGCCACGAGACGATCGAAGCGACCGCGCGCCGCGAGTGCCGCGAAGAGATCGGTGTTCCCGACGGTGCGATCGAGGTGCTCGGCGCCCTGCCGCCGCGGACCAGTTCGAGCGGCATCCTGGCGCATGCCGTCGTTGCGCGCCTGCAGCCGGTCGCCCTGCAGCCCGATCTGCGCGAAGTCGTGCGGGTGCTCTACGTGCCGCTGCGCGAATTGCGCGACGACTCGCGGTGGCA
>JAEUHV010000457.1 GCA_016794485.1 Planctomycetota bacterium | reverse complement strand
CGACAGCGCCACGGTCTTCAGGGCCTTGTGCAACTCGTCCTTGCCGACGTCGGGCGTGTGCTGATGGCTGATCACCACGGTGTGGACCCGGACCGGCTTGTTGTTCTCGTCGTACTCGACGGTCAGCTGGCTCTTCGCGTCCGGCCGCAGGAACTTGTAGGTGCCCTTCTTGCGGGCCTCGGCCAACGCCTCGAGGATGCGATGGCTGAAGTGGATCGGGAACGGCATCAGCGCGTCGGTTTCGCGGCACGCGTAGCCGAACATCATGCCCTGGTCACCAGCACCCTGCTCCTTGCTCTGGGAGGTGTGCGCGTCGACGCCGAGGGCGATGTCGGGCGACTGCTTCTGGATCGAGGTGAGCACCGCACAGGAATTGAAGTCGAACCCCATCGCGGCGTCGGCATAGCCGATCTCCTTGATGACGTTGCGGATCACTTCCTGGTAGTCGACCTGGGCCTTGGTGGTGAACTCGCCGGCCACCACCACGAAGCCGCGCGACACCATCGTCTCGCAAGCGACGCGCGACTCGGGGTCCTGGGCGAGGTGGGCGTCGAGCACGGCATCCGAAATCTGGTCGCAGACCTTGTCCGGGTGGCCTTCGCTGACGGACTCACTGGTGAAGAGGCGCAGTTCCTTGCTCATGACGAGGCGAGTGGGTAGCGTGCTTTCTGTGGGGACGAAATCGTCCAGATCAACCCAACGCGGGCCGGTGCGGCCAGCTTTGGAAGGGCGAACAGCCTATCGGCCACGGCAGGAAAATCCTGTCCTTTCTTGCGTGCGCACCACGGTCCACAGGCCCTGTCCAGAGGGCACCCGGGACCTGCTCCTTCGCGACGTGCAACCGTGGGGCGCGGCCGGACTACATCCCTCCGTCGCCACCACCCAGGCCGAGAATCCCGGTGTCTGCTCCATCCCTGCCACCCGCCGCTATGGCCCCACGGGCCCATCCCGTCATGCGTGAAGGCACCACCCCGATGAACCGGACGTCGTTGTCATTGACCTTGCTGGCCCTTGGCTTGCTCCTGGTGCTGGCCCTGGTTCGCTGATCCCGACGATTTCGATGACTCCGCCCCCCTCCGCCCCGACGATGGCGGCGTGCACTATTCCAGGCTCGACCACTCCCACCTGATTGCCACCGTCGGCCGGCTGCGCGACCGCATCCACGAGCGGTTCCCCGTGGCGAACCTGGCCCGCGTGGCCGACGAGTTGCGCCACATCGTCGACCGCCACGCCGAACGCAGCGCGCGCATCCGCCGGCCATCGTACGGCCTGCGGCTGTTGTCGGCGGTGCTCCTGGTCGCCGGCATCGGGCTGATCGGGTGGCTGCTGACGTCGGCGCGCATGGAGACGCAAGGCGGCACCGCGCGGACCTTCGGCGAGACGGTGCAGCTGCTCGAAGCCGGCCTGTCCATGTTGTTCTTCCTGGCGGCGGGTGCCATCTACGTGACCAGCCTGGAACTGCGCCACAAACGCCGCCGCTGCCTCGAGGCACTGCACGAACTGCGCGCCCTGGCCCACATCGTCGACATGCACCAACTCGCCAAGGACCCCGAACGGGCGCTGCATCCGGGCAACGACACGGCATCGTCGCCCGAGCGCCATCTCACCCCGTTCGAACTGGTGCGCTACCTCGACTACTGCAGCGAACTGCTCGCCCTGGTCGGCAAGGTCGGCGCGCTGTACGCGCAGGAGTTCCCCGACCCGCAGGCCGTCGACGCCGTCGACGACATCGAAGACCTGACGACGGGCCTGTCGCGCAAGATCTGGCAGAAGATCACGATCCTCACCAGCCACCTGCCGGCGGAGAAGGCGCCGTGACTTCGCTGTGGCTGCACGAGAGTGCCCCGTTCGCGCAGGCCCGGCCACTGCCGGCGCGGACCGACGTCGCGATCGTCGGCGGCGGCATCGCCGGCATCGCCACGGCCCTGCATCTGGCCAACGCCGGCCTCGACGTCACCGTGCTCGAGCAGCGCACCGTGGCGAGCCGCGCCAGCGGCCGCAACGACGGCCAGCTGCTGCTCGGGCTCGGCGAACACTACCACCGCATCCATGGCCAATTCGGCGCCGTCAAGGCGCGGGTCCTGTGGGACTTCCTGAAGAGCAACCATGCCGCGCTGCGCGCGGCGATCGCCGAACACGGCATCGACTGTGGCTTGCACACCGACGGCGGCCTGCGCCTCGCCGAGACGCCGCACGAGTGGCACGAATTGCAGACCGCGGCGGCCCTGCTGACGGAAGAACGGCGACCCCACCGCCTCGTGACCGCAGCCGAACTGGCGCAATGGCTGCCCGCCGGCCGCGGGTTCCACGGCGCCCTGCACCTCCTTGGCGAAGCGATCGTGCAGCCGGTGCAGATGGTGCGCGGGCTCGCCACCGCCGCCGCGAGAGCCGGCGCGAGCATCGTCGAAGGGGCAGACGTCGTGTCGCTGCGCGGCGACGCTGGCGCGTTCACGGTGGCCTTGCGCGACGGCCGCTCGCTCGACGCGGCGATCGTGGTGCACTGCACGTCGACGCTGGCGCGCGAACTCGACCCGAGCGGGCTGTTGGCGCGCACGGTGTTTCCGTTCCGCGGCCAGATCATCGCGACCGAGCCGCTGCCGGCCGCGGTGCTGGCCGGGTTCCCGCCGTACGCGATGTCGAGCAACTTCTGCTACGAGTACTTCCGCGTCGCCGACGGCCGCTTCGTGCTCGGCGGCAAACGCTGGTCGGTGCCGGGCGAACAACTCGGCATCCTCGACGACGACGGCCACCACCCGCAGATCACCACGAACCTGCTGGCGTGGGTGCACGACCACTTCCCATCCCTGGCCGCGGTGCCGTTCCCACACCTGTGGACCGGGATCATGGCCGGCACGCCGGACGGCCTGCCGCTGGTCGGGGCGCTGCCGGGGGCGCCTGGCCAGTTCGCGCTGTGCGCGTTCAACGGCTACGGCCTGTCGTTCGCGTTCCTCGCCGGACGCTGCCTCGCCGAAGTGATCTCGGGCGAGACGGCGCCGCATCCCGCGTTGCCACTGTTCGCTCCGCGCCGCTTCGCCGAGTGACGGCTCGAACCGGGACGGCCGGCTGCAGTCCCGACCAGGCTCGCCGATGCAGCTGCCATGGACGAGCCACTCCGGCCCGACCTGGGTCGCATCCTGCCGAAGCCCGCGCTGCACCGCATCGCCGGCGCCACACCGACGTTCGCCAAGGCCCTCTCGGTGCCGGCGATGCCGAAGGACGCGGACTTCTTCGTCGACGTGGAACGGCGCAGCGCGCTCGATCCCGGCGACACCGGCTTCGGGCTCGCGCAGGCGAGCGCAGTCGCCGCGAAGATCGCCGCGGTGTTCGTCGCCGCCGACGAACGCCTGCGCAACGCGCTGCACCGCCCCGAACCCGACCGCGTGCAGACGATTTTCGAACCGGACTGAACCGATCCGTTTGCTCAGCGGGTCGGGGTCGCGTCGATCCACTGCAGCGCGGCCATCGTGCTCGGGAACCCGAGCATGGTCGTGGCGAGCAGCACGACGTGCCGGATCTCCGCGTCCGCGCAGCCCGCGGTGCGCGCGCGACCGGCACTGCTGCGCACCGCCCCTTCTCGCCAGGCCCCCACGGCAAGCGCCAGCTTGACCAGCGCGCGGGTGCGCGCATCGAGCGGCCCGGCCGCCTGGG
>JAEUHV010000423.1 GCA_016794485.1 Planctomycetota bacterium | reverse complement strand
GTGTGGGACGAGACGGCGGAGACGCCCGCTCCCGCAATGGCGTTGGCGACGATGAGCGAAGCCGACTTCCCGGTGCCGGTGGGTGTGTTCCGCCGCCGCGAGAAGCCGGCGTTCGAGAGCGGCACGCAGGCGCAGCTCGCCGCCGCCAAGGCGAAGAAGAAGGAGTCGCTGCGCGACCTCCTGTTCGCCGGCGAGATCTGGGACGTGAAGTAGGCGCCCGAGCCCGGCTCACATCGCCGGGATCATGCCTTGGAGCTGTTCGAGCATCGGGCCGATCGCCGACTTGACCGCCGGGTTGTCGAGCAGCTTTGCGATGCTGTCGACGGTGCCGGCCCCGAGTCCGAACTTGGCCAGCACGTCGCTGGCCATCTTCTTCGCCGTGCCGGCGGTGTCGGTGTTGCCTCCGGCAGCCCCGTCGAGCTTCGCCTTCGCGTCCGCTCCCGCGAGGGCCTTCTTCAAGGCGCCGATGCCGGTTTCGAGCGGGCCCTTGGCGGCCTCGGCCGACGCGCCATCGGTGACGCCACCGAGTAGCTTGCCGAGGTCGAACTCGGCAGCCGTGGGGACCGCCGGCATGTCCGGAGTCGTCGGGGTCGAAGGTGCCGCCGGCGTCGGCAGCGAGCTCGGTGCGACCGACTTCGTGGTCGAGCCGAGGGCATCACAGGCTGCAAGGGCGAGGAACAGGCAGCCGAGGCTGCCAGCGAGAACGGGCTTCATGCAGAGGACAGCGGTCCGAAGCACCCGTGTGATCGCGGCTTCCCGAGCGGCGTGCGCGCCCGGGCCAGATCGACTCACTTTCCAGGGCGAACGCTGGCGAAATATCATGATGTCCTGATATATTGATGTTGTCGATGGCATCCGCCCTAGCCAGCCTGCACACGACCCTGAAGCTGCTGTCGGACCCGGTCCGGCTGCGGCTCTGTGCCCTGCTCGGCCGGGCCGAGCTGGCGGTGCAGGAACTGGTCACGATCACCGGGATGCAGCAGAGCCGGATCAGCAACCACCTGTCGCTGCTGAAGCGGGCCGGGCTCGTGCGCGACCGGCGCGAAGGCACCTGGAGCTTCCACTCGCTGGTCGAGCCGGACGACGACGGACCGCTGACGCCGTCGCTGTTCGCGGCCACCGTGCAGCCGTGCCTCGACAGCGCCGAGGGCGAACGCGACCAGCAGGCGCTGCGCGCCGTGCTCGACCAACGCCGGCAGAAGAGCCGCGAGATGCACGATCGGCTCGCCGAGCAGTGGAACCAGGTCGGCGAGGAGTTCGCGCTGGGTACGCTGCGCGCGGAGGTGCTGTCCCAGGCGTGGCCGACCGGATCGGCCGTCGCCGACCTCGGCTGCGGCGCCGGCTTCCTCGCCAATTGGCTCGCGGCGCGCGACGTGCCGGTGATCGCCGTCGACCACAGCGAGCGCATGCTGGCCAAGGCCCGCCAGGCCGACCGCGCGACCCGCGTGCAGTTCCGCCAGGGCGAGCTCGATGCCCTGCCGCTCGGCGATGCCGAGGTCGACGCGGCCTTCAGCAACCTGGTCTGGCACCACCTGCCCGACCTCGATGCCGCGGCGCGTGAGGTGTGCCGGGTGCTGCGGCCCGGTGGTGTCGTGGTGGTCAGCGACCTGTTGCCCCACGACGCCGACTGGATGCGCGAACACATGGGCGACCTGCGGCTCGGGCTGAAGCCCGAACAGGTCGTCGGTGCGTTGGCGCGGGCCGGCTTCGGCGAGTTGCGCACCGACGCGATCGTCGATCGCTACCGCGTGGCGCGGCCGGACCAGGCCCCGACCGAGTTCCCGATGTTCGTCGTGCGCGGGCGCAAGCCGGCGCGCGGCGCCTGACCTTCCCGATCCGTTTCCCAACAACCCGAACGAAGATGACCGCTACGAACGCTCCCAAGACCAAGTCCACGAAGAGCAAGGTGCTCGGCCCGAACGACTTCAAGGTGAAGAACCTCGCCGACGCCGATTTCGGCCGCAAGGAGATCCTGCTGGCCGAGGTCGAGATGCCCGGCCTGATGTCGATCCGCGAGGAGTACCGCAAGAAGCAGCCGCTGAAGGGCGCGCGCATCACCGGCTCGCTGCACATGACGATCCAGACCGCGGTGCTGATCGAGACCCTGGTCGAACTCGGCGCCGAAGTGCGTTGGGCCTCGTGCAACATCTTCAGCACCCAGGACCACGCCGCGGCGGCGATCGCGGTCGGCCCGAAGGGCACGGTCGACAAGCCGATGGGCGTGCCGGTGTTCGCGTGGAAGGGCGAGACGCTCGAGGAATACTGGTGGTGCACCGAGCAGGCGCTGACGTGGCCCGGCGAAGACGGCCCGAACATGATCCTCGACGACGGCGGCGACGCCACGATGATGGTCATGAAGGGCGCGGAGTGGGAGAAGGCCGGCAAGGTCCCGGGCACCAAGAAGGACGACGGTGAGGACTGGGTCGAGCTGATCAAGTGCATGAAGGCGTCGATCCAGAACGGCGGCGGCAAGTGGAGCAAGATGCTGCCGGGCATCCGCGGCGTCTCCGAGGAGACGACGACCGGTGTGCACCGCCTCTACCAGATGCAGAAGGACGGCAAGTTGCCGTTCCCGGCCATGAACGTGAACGACAGCGTGACCAAGTCGAAGTTCGACAACGTCTACGGCTGCCGCCACTCGCTGACCGACGGCCTGATGCGCGCCACCGACGTGATGCTGTCGGGCAAGGTCGCGGTGGTCTGCGGCTACGGCGACGTCGGCAAGGGCTGCGCGCAGTCGCTGAAGGGCCAGGGCGCACGCGTCATCGTCACCGAGATCGATCCGATCTGCGCCCTGCAGGCGGCGATGGAGGGCTACCAGGTCCTGACGATCGAGGACTGCGTCGGCTACGCGGACATCTTCATCACGGCGACGGGCAACTACCAGGTCGTCACCGTCGAGCACATGAAGCAGATGAAGAACAACGCGATCGTCGCGAACATCGGCCACTTCGACAACGAGATCGACATGGCTGGCCTCGCCAAGGTGCCGGGCATCGTGAAGCAGAACATCAAGCCGCAGACCGACCGTTGGGTGTTCGAGGACGGCCACGGCGTGATCGTGCTCGCCGAAGGCCGCCTGATGAACCTCGGCTGCGCCACCGGCCACCCGAGCTTCGTGATGTCGAACAGCTTCAGCAACCAGACGATCGCGCAGATCGAGCTGTTCAACAACTACAAGAGCTACGACAAGGGCGTCTACACGCTGCCGAAGCACCTCGACGAGAAGGTGGCG
>JAEUHV010000386.1 GCA_016794485.1 Planctomycetota bacterium | reverse complement strand
TGTTCGTGCTCGGGCTGCTCGGGGGTTCGATCGCAGGCTTTGCGGTCCTGAAGGACCGGATCAAGGTCGTCATCGCGGCCGACGAGGTCGCGGCCGGGCCGGATCCGGTGGCGTTGCTGCGCGACGACGTCGGTTCGCTGGCGCGCGACCTCGGCGCCCTGCAGTCGGCCCTGGCGGGCAATTTCGAGAAGCTCGCGCAAGGGCTCGACGAAGCCGCCGCCGCCCGCGCGGATGCGACGCAACGGTCGCTGGCCGAACTGCAGCAGCGCGTGGCCGCGTTGGCGGCAGCGCAGCAGGAGTTGCCGGCGCGGTTGCTGGCGCTCGAGCACCGCGTCGCGGCCTTGCGCGAGGCGCCGCCGACCGCGATGGCCGCCGCACCGTCGGGCGTGACGCCGACGGTTGCGACCCCCTTGCAGCCGACACCCGAGGCCGAGCCCGTCGTGAAGCCGCCGGACCCGGTGGTGCCGGCCGGGCCCGAGTCCGCCCAGCCGATGGCGGTCGCGAAGCCACGCAAGTCGTTCGGGTTCGACGTGCCGACCAGCAAGTTCAAGTTCGACGAGGCCCAGGACTTCGTGTTGGTGCCCGAATTGTCGCGGGTCGGCTTCGACGCGAAGAGCACGCTGCACGACTTCAGCGGCGTCACCTCGAAGCTGCGCGGCTCGTTCCACGCCGCGTTGGGCCGCGCCCAAGGCGACTGGACGGGACTGGTCGAAGTCGAGGCGGCCACGCTGCTCACCGGCGTCGACGGCCGCGACTCCAACCTGCGCGAACACCTCGCGGTGAAGGACCACCCGCTGATCGCGTTCGCTGTGCTCGGGTTCACGCCGGATGGCAACGGCATCGACGCCGAGCGGCGCAAAGTCACGGGCACCGTGCGCGGCACCATGACGATCCGCGGCCAGGGCAAGGAGGTGGCGATGCCGGTCACCCTCGAGGTCGATCCGCAGCAGCGCGTGGTGCTCACCGGGCAGATGCCGCTCAAGCTCAGCGACTACGGCGTTCCGGTGCCGAGCCAGCTCGGCGTGATCAACATGCAGGACGAGGTGAAGGTCTGGATCGCGCTGCGGGCCCGGGTGAAGGCCGGAGGTGGCAAGTGAACGCCCGCTCCATCGCGATGGTCGGTTGCCTGGTGCTCGCCGGTTGCATCGCCTCGAACCCCGTGGCGCCCGACGACCGCATGGTCACCGCCGCGGTCGACAAACTGCAGTTCGCGCCGGCAGGGCAGCTCGCACTGTCCGGGCTGTACCAGTCGATCGACGTTCGCGGCGACATCGCGCTGGGGCTGCGGCGGATCTGGTACTGGTTCCGGGCCGACGGGACGTACACGGCTGCAGCGCTGGTCGAAGCCGACGCGGTCGCATTCCAGACCCGGGACGGTACCTGGCAACTCACCGCCGCCGGGCTGGTGCTCGATGGCGACGCTCCGGTGGCGGTCGAGGTCGCGGGCGACCACGTGCGCCTCACGTCGGCTTCGGGGAGCTTCGTGCTGCACAAGGAGCTGTTGCAGTGAACGCCGCGACGTTGCCAGCCGGGGAGAGCCTGTTCGATCGCGACGGCTGGTGGGATCCCCGCTGCCGTGCGTTCGCCTCGCTGCGCCTGGTCACCGCGTTCCGTCTGGCACTGCTGCGCGAGTGGCTGCCCGATTGCGGCCGTGGGCTCGTGGTCGACCTCGGCAGCGGCGGTGGCCTGCTCGCCGTTCCCCTGGCCCAAGCCGGGGCGCGCGTCGTCGCGGTGGATCT
>JAEUHV010000375.1 GCA_016794485.1 Planctomycetota bacterium | reverse complement strand
GTGCAGTGCCAGCAAGCGGCCCTGCAGGAAGCCGCGGAAGATCACTTCCTCGAGCAGGGCGGGCAGCACCGCGATCGTCAGCAAGGCCATCGGCAGGCCCAGCCGTTCGACCAGGCGGCGGAGGCCGTCGGTGTCGATCTCGGGCAGTGCGTGTTCGAGCACGAGCACCCAGCCGTGCGCCAGCAGCAGCGCGGCTGCCGTGGCGAGCACCACTTCGCCGACGTAGCGCCGCGGCGCCTGGCGGAAACCCAGCAGCCCGACCGGGCCGGCGATCGCCACGACGAGCGCCACCAGCAAGGCCGATGCGAGGCCGGCGACCGGCAGCAGCAGCTCGAACTCGCGGCCGTCGGCCAGCAGGAACGCAACCGTCTGCGGTCCGAGCAACGCCGCCAACAGGGCGATCAGTTCGAGCAGCGTGCGCGAGGTCCACCGCGCCTGGTTGCTCGCCGACGCGCGCCGCAGCGTGCCGGGCGCCATCGGCAGGTCGGTCTGGATCGGCGTGTACACCGTCTCGCCGTCGTCGCCCGGCAGCAGCACGAGGCCGCGTTCGTCGCGCACCGAGCCGATGGGGGCCGGCAACTCCGCCGCGGCCACCGCCGTCGCCGCGACGTCGGTCGACAACGCTGCGGCTGGATTCGGCACCGAGATCCATGCGCCGCACGCACACAGCATCCGGAAGCCGCCGAGGCTCACGTGCACGCGCCACGGTGCGCCGCAGCCGGTGCACTGCACCGCGAGTGCTTCGGCGTCGGCGAACGTGCGGCCCGGCGGCCAGGTGCGCAGCGCCGGCAGTTCGGGGCCGCCGTCGGTCACTGCGGCCTCGGGGCCTTGGTGACCGAGAGCCGGAACGTGGCGGCGCCCATCTGGCCGGGCAGTGTCGCTTCGACCCGGGCGGTGTCGCTGGCCAACAGGGGGCGCAGGTCCGCGGTCGTCTCGGCGAGCACCTTGCCGTCGTCGGCGAGCAGCTGCACGAACAGTTCGCGGCCGTCGCCGACGAGCCCGATCGCCGTGGTCCGCACCAGGTCGTCCTTCGCCGCGGCCTTGGCGGCTTCGATCGCGGAAGGCGTGGTCGGGTAGTCGGCGCCGCGGCGCAGCACCACCTTGTAGTTGCCCCAGCTGCGTTCGACGTCGAACGCGAGCGTCGCGCCGAACGCGCCGGTGTCGCGGGCGAGGTCCTCGGCGCGCGCCGTCAGCACCCGGTCGATCCAGCCGCCTTGCCACAGGAAGAACACGCCGAGCAGCAGCAGCACCGGCGCGAGCCAGAGGATCTCCTTGCGCCGCAGCCCGAACGGCAGCGTCGTCGCGTCCTGGCCCGCAGGTACGTTGCCCCGGTCGGCCGCCGTCGCCGGCCGGCGGCGCGTCAGCGGTTCGATCTGCTCGCCGCGCACGACGAACAGGGTCTCGGCGACTTCGTCGGCGTAGACCAGGCGGCAGCGCAGGTTCGCTTCGACGCTGCCGGGCACCGCGGCGGCGAGCACGTCGTGCAAGGCCGACAGGAACCGCCCTTGCGCTGCGGCATCGAACGACGCGCCGGCGACCATCGTCTCGACGGGCAGCAGGGTGAACCGGCCGCCTTGCACCTCGAGCTTGAACGGGCCGGCTCCGGTGGTGCCGAGGTTGCGCGTCGCCTCGCTCAGGCGGGCTCCGTCGGCGACGCGGCCGTCGAGGATGCCCTCGATGAACACCGCCACAGGGGCGCCCTGCGGGCCATCCGTGGGATCGTTCATGCGAGGTCTCCGCGGAACGCGTCGACCTGGTCGAGCGCCTTCCAGTCGGGCATGCCCTCGGTCCAGACCAGCGTCGACCGATGCACTGCATTGGCCTGCAGCAGGTGGCGGATGGTCTCGGCGCTCACCGGTCCGAGCCGTTCGGTGCCGCGGGCGTAGTACCACTGTGTGGAGTTGGGCAGCTGCGGCGGGGCCTGGCCGCTGCCCGCGATCTGGGCCGGGGCCGAGGTGTCGAGGCCGAGCGCCTGGTCGTGCACGCCGAGGCGCTGCTCGACCTGGTTGTGCCGCAGGTCGGCGATCTGGCGTTCCTTGGCGAGCTGTTCGCGCAGGCGCCGCGTCTCGAGCTGGTGGCGCCGTTCCTTCTCTTCCTGCTGCTTCAGGTCCGGCAGCACGAGCACCAGGATGAGGCCGATGCACGACAGCAAGGCGCCGATGAAGAACCACGCGACGGGACTGCGGCCGCGGCCATGCGCAATGATGGCGCAGATCAGGCCGAACACGGCCCAGACGGCCAGTTGGATGAAGAAGGCGTCGTTGGCGAGCATGGACGAGTCAGGAAGCGAAGAGGCGGAGCGCCCAACCGCCGAGCAGTCCGGCCACGAACACGCGGTGGCCGAGCCGGCGCAGGCTTTGGTGCAGCGGAGATTCGGCGCCGCGGCGAAGTACGTGCAGATGCAGGGCGGCGCCACCGAGCAGCAGGGCCGCGACGAGGGGGCCGGTCGGGTGCAGGGCGAACGCACCGGCGAGGTCGCCCTGCAGGGCGGACGCCGTGCTGCGCAACAGGCCGCAGCCGGGGCACGCGAGTGGGCCGAGGCACGAGCCGAGGGGACAGTGCGGGCCGCGCACGCCGAACCAGGTGGCGCCGTCGGGCTGCACCGTGGCGGTGAAGCCGGCGGTGAGGGCCAGCGCAAAGCCGAACGCGCGCAGGGCCGCCGAGCGACGACTGGTCAGTTCCTGGTTCCCGGGCGTGGTCGTCACGACGCGCCCATGGAACGGAGGACGGCGGCCCCGTGCAAGCCCT
>JAEUHV010000358.1 GCA_016794485.1 Planctomycetota bacterium | reverse complement strand
CCGCCGCGGGACGACCGATGTCCGGCATCCAGGTGATCCCGCACGGAGTCGACGCGGCGATGCACGAGGAGGCGACGCCCGATGCGGAGATCACCGCGTGGAAGGGCGGTCGCCCGGCGGTGTTGTTCTGCGGCGGCATGGTCTGGCGCAAGGGCTTCGACGTGTTCCTGCAGTGCCTGTTGGCCGCCTGGCAGAAGGAACCCGGGTTCTGCGTCGTGGTGAAGTCGGTGGGGCAGGATCAGCACTACGGTCGCTTCCACCTCGGCGAACTGCTCGCGCGGTTCCGTGCGACCAAGGGCACACCGCCGCTGCGCATCGTCGACGGCGAATTGACCCGCGCGCAGCTGGCGTCGCTCTACACCGCGTGTGACCTGATGGTCCATCCGTACCGCGGCGAAGGCTTCTGCCTGCCGGTCGCGGAAGCGCGGGCGTGCGGCCTGCCGGTGCTGGCGACGGCCGGCGGCGCCACCGAGGCGCTGATGGCCGGGCCCGGGGCGATCCGGATCCCGTCGGCGCGCCGTTCGCTCGAGCTGCCGACGCCGCACGTGGCGATGCCGTGGGTGTTCGAACCGTCGGCCAAGGACGCCGGCGACCTGCTCGCCGCGAGCTTGCGCGACCTGCCGGCGCTGCGGGCCAAGGCGCGGGCGTTCGCGCGCAACGTCCGGTCGGCGTTCCCGTGGAGTGCCGCTGCGGCAGCACTCGAAGAGCTGGCGTTCGCGGCGGCGGGCAAGCGCCGCGAAGCAGGCCATGTGGGCGAACCGGTGGTGACCCTGCCGCAGGTCGAGCCGCGGCGGAACGACGCGCCGGCGCCCGTCGGCAGCTGATCGTTGTCGCGGCGCGAAGTCGCCGCCATCCTTCGGCGCCGATGACCGCTGTGTCGCCACCGCTGCGCCTGTTGCTGCTGTTCCAGGGCATGTGGGAAGAGCAGTGCGTCGCCACGCTGCGCGGCGAAGCCGGCGTCGAACTGCACCGCGAGGGCTTCGACTGGACGCACTGGCGCGGCCTCTGGCGGCTGTGCACGGTCGATGCCGAGCGGTGGTTCGAGCGCCTGTGCGAACGCTACCGCGGCCGCATCGATGCGGTGTGGTCGAGCGACGACCAGATCGGCACGCTGCTGGCCGCCCGCATGGCCCAGCGGCTCGGGTTGCCCGGCGCCGATCCGGCGGCGATCGTGCGCACGCAGCACAAGCTGCTGGCGCGGCGAGCCCTGGCGGCGGCGGTGCCCGCGGCCACGGTGCGCAGCGAAGCGCTGCCGTGGTCCCTGCGCGACCGGCGCGGCCGCGACCCCGCCGCGGTGGCCGCCGCGGTCGCGGCCCTCGACCTGTCCTGGCCGTTGTTCTGCAAGCCGGTGAAGGCGTCGTTCTCGGTGCTGGCGCGCCGCGTCGCCACCGCCGACGAGCTCGCCGCGCACCAGCGGCTGCCGTGGTTCGACCGCTGGCTGCTCGCCCGGCTCGACCGGCCGTGGCAGCAGCTCGCCGAACGGGTGCTGCCGCTGCCTTGCCCGGTCGATCGTGTCCTGCTCGAGGAACCGCTCGCGGGTCGCCAGGTGAACGTCGACGGCTACGCGTACCGCGGTGAAGTGCACGTGCTCGGCGTCGTCGACGAGTGCACGTATCCGGGCGAGGTCCAGGGGGCGCGCCACTTCGCCGGCTTCACCTTCCCGTCGCGGTTGCCGGCCGCGGTGCAGGATCGGGCGCGCGCGGTCGCAGTCGCCGCGGTGCGTGCACTCGGGTACGACCACGGGTTGTTCAACGTCGAGTTGTTCGTGCTCGCCGACGGCAGCGTGAAGGTGATCGAAGTGAATCCGCGCGCGGCCGGGCAGTTCGCGACCATGTACCGCGCCGTCGCCGGCGTCGACCTGCCGGCGCTCGCGATCGACCTGGCGCTCGGCCGCGACCCACGCCTCGCGCGTGTGCCGGCGACCGCGGGCGTCGCCGCCAGTTTCGTCTTTCGGCGCTTCGACGGCCGGCCCGGCGTCGAGCCCGACGCCGCGGCGCGCGACTGGCTCGCGGCGACGTTCCCCGGGTCGACGCTGTGGACCGAGCCGTGCAGCGGGCGCGCGCTGCGCCGCGAGTACCGCTGGCTCGGGTCGCATCGCCATGCCGTTTGGAACCACGCGGCCGCGGATTTCAGCACGTTGTTCGCCGACGGCGAACGCGTGGCGCGGCGGCTGTTCGGCTGCGGCGTTCCGGCCGGACTCGATTGACGTTCCTGGCATTCGCCCGGCGCATTCGGTAGGGAGACGCCATGTTCGTCGAATCGACCGCTTCCACCGCCGAGATCGAAACCCGCCTCGCCTTTGCGACGCGTGTCGCCGAGGTCGCGGGCCGCCGTCTCTCCGGACTGCGCGCCAGCGGTCGCTGGACCGACGAAGCGATGCTGGGCGACGTCGGCGACCAGGCTGCGGACGGTTACCTGCAGGGGGCGCTGCAGGCGCGGTGGGGCGACGACGGCATCCTGTCGGAGGAGACGGTCGACGCGCCGGAACGGCTGCAGCGGCCATGGACGTGGGTCGTCGATCCGCTCGACGGCACCAAGGAGTACTCGCAGGGTCGCCACGACTGGGCCGTGCACGTCGGCATCGCGTTCCAGGGACGGATCGTCGCTGGCGCCGTGGCGATGCCCGCGATCGGTCGCGTCGCCGCGGGCCGCTGCACCACGGGCGGCACGGCGACGCTGGCGGGAACGGGCGGCGATTGGCCGACGGCGTTCGCGCGCGACGCGGGGCCGGGGGCCGGCCGGCTGCGGTTCGTGGTCAGCCGCTCGCACACGCCGGAGATCGTGCAGAAGGTCGCGGCCGCGCTCGGTGACGCCGAGCAGATTCCGTGCGGCAGCGTCGGCTTCAAGGTCGGCATGCTGCTGTTCGGCAAGGCCGACGTCTACGTGCACAAGAAGGGCCTGAAGGAGTGGGACACCGGCGCGCCCGAAGCGATCGCGCGCGCCTGTGGGTTCGCCGTGTGCCGGCTCGACGGCCGCGAGCATCGCTACAACCAGGCCGATCCGCGCAACGACGAGATCGTGGTGTGCCGCCCTTGGCTGCGCGATCGGCTGCTCGCGGCGATCGCCGCGGCGCGCGCATGAGCGGACGGGCCGGTGCCATCGGTGCGACTGCAGTCCGCACGCGCCACGGGTCGATGAAGCGAATCCTGGCTTGCCGGCTGCCCGAGTCGCCGTAGCCTGCTCGGCCTCCGATCCCATGACCCTCGTTCGCAACTTCGACGCCGCCACGGCCAACCGCAGCGCCTTCACGTACTTCGGTTCGCTGCTGCGCTACCCGGCGGTCGTCTGGCGCAACCGGTTCATGGTGCAGAACTTCCTGCGCCGCGACCTGATGAACCGGGTGAACGGCAGCGTGCTGGGCATCGGCTGGATCCTGCTGCAGCCGCTGTTCCTGTTCGCGATCTACTTCCTGGTGTTCGGCGTCTTGATGCGCGACCGCAACCTGACCTCGCAGGACACCATGCTGTTCGCGGTCTACCTGTTCTCGGGGGTGGTCGTCTTCCACTCCCTGACGGAGGCGACGACGCAGGCGTGCACGACGATCGTCGACAACGGCAACCTCGTGAAGAAGGTCGCGTTCCCGTCCGAGGCGCTGCTGGTGCACATCGCCACCACGTCGGTCGTGATCTACCTGGTCGGTGCGTTCGTGGTGCTCGTCGCCGGCTTCTCGTTCGGCGTCCTGGCGCCGACCTGGAACATGCTGGCGTGGCCGCTGGTGGTCTTGGTGCAGTTCACGCTGACGCTCGGCATCGGTCTGTTGCTCGCGAACCTCTACGTGTTCGTGCGCGACGTCGGCCAGCTGTGGCGCCTCCTGACGATGGCCTGGATGTTCCTGTCGCCGGTGTTCTGGGACCGCAGCCTGCTGGGCAAGGACCATCCCGAAGTCGTGCAGTGGGTCGCCGTGCTCAATCCGGCGTTCTCCCTGCTCGAGGTGCATCGGCTCGCGCTCGGCTTGCCCGCGGACCGCTTCGGCCCGTTCTGGTCGCAGCTCGGCATCGCCGCCGCGTGGGCCTTCGGCTTCCTGGTGGTCGGCTACACGGTGTTCATGAGCCGCAAGCACCGCTACTCCGACCTGATCTGAACGAGCGGCGCGCCGCGGCGGGCGCGCCCGTCACTTCTTGATCGGCTCGATCTGCCAGCGCGTCTCCTGCAGGAACAGGCCGACGTCCTTGGTGCGGTTGACGACGACCAGGTTCTGCTTCGCCGGGCGTTCCTGGAAGCGGTGCACGCCGCGTTCGTCGAACAGCCAGATCGGCACGGTGAACTCGCCGGACAGCAGCCGCAGGCCGTCGATGAACAGCGTCACGTGCCCTTCGGCGAAGTCGAACGGGATGCCGGCGAACTGCGTCGTGTGGGCGAAGCACAGGGTGCCGTCGGTGCGCAGCGCTCCGATCGCTACGACCAGCTTCTCGCGGCCCGGGTTCTTGATGTGCACGCGCACCGCCGCGTCGTCGCCCGGTGAGAAGGTGTTGCGCGCCTGGCCGGTGGCCGGGTCGACGATCACGCCCTCGACGACGTGCGGATGGTTGGCGCCCTGGTCGGGCACCGGCGGCGCGTCGCGGAACGTCACCGGGTCGCCAGCGCCCTCGGCGATCTTGTTCTCCCAGGTCGCGTACTCGTTGGTGACCGTGACCGAGTCGGCCAGCAGCTGCATGCGGCCCTGCCGCAGCCAGATCGCGCGTTCGCAGATCTGCCGCACGTCGTAGAGCGAGTGCGAGCAGAAGAACATCGACTTGCCGCGCTTCTTGTAGTCGAAGATCTTGTCGACGCACTTGCGGCGGAAGTTCATGTCGCCGACCGCGAGGATCTCGTCGATGATCAGCAGGTCGGGTTCGGTGGCGACCGCGACCGAGAAGCCCAGCCGCGCGCCCATTCCGGACGAGTAGGTGCGCACCGGCGCGTTGATGAACTCGCCGAGCTCGCTGAAGTCGACGATCTCCTGGTACTTCCGCTGCGCTTCCTTGCGCGAGAAGCCCATCATCGCCGCGTTCATGAAGATGTTCTCGCGGCCGGTGAACCCCATGTGGAAGCCGGCGCCGAGCTCCAGCAGGCTCGTGACGCGGCCGCGCACGGTGTAGCAGCCCGCGGTCGGATACGTGGTCCCGCTGAGGACCTTCAACAGGGTCGACTTGCCGGCGCCGTTGCTGCCGACGAGGCCCATGCACTCGCCCGGTTCGACCGCGAACGAGATGTCCTGCAGCGCCTTCACCTCGCGGTGCCGGGGCTTCTTGTTCCACGGCATCTTCTCGAGCAGCTGGTCGTAGGGGCTGCCGTACAGCCGGTAGGTCTTGCTGAGGTTCTTGGCCTCGATGACCGGTTCGCTCGCCGTCGTGGTCATGGCAGCAGCTTCCGTTGGCGCAACGCGGCGAGCACGCGTTCGACGTTGTCGCCCAGGGTCACTCCGACGGTGTCGAGGGCCAGCGCAGGAGCGGTCGGCGCCTCGTAGGGGGCGTCGATGCCGGTGACGTTGGCGATCTCGCCGGCCCGGGCGCGGGCGTAGAGCCCGTCCCGGTCGCGGGCCTCACAGGCCGCCAGCGGCGCGTCGCAGAACACCTCGACGAAGCGCTCGGCGCCGACGATGTCGCGGGCCTGCTGGCGTTCGAACCGCAGCGGCGACACCAGCGCGACGATCGTCGCGATGCCGTGGTCGAGGTTGAGCCGGGCCAGCTCCGCGGCACGGCGCTGGTTCTCCCAGCGGTCGGCGCCGCCGAAGCCTAGGTCGCGGTTGAGTCCGGCGCGCAGGCGTTCGCCGTCGAGAACGTGCACGTGGCGGCCCTGGTCGAACAGCACCTTCTCGAGCGCGTAGGCCAGCGACGACTTGCCGGACCGCGGCAGGCCGGTCACCCACAGCACGAACGGTTCCTGTCCGAGCCGCGCCTTGCGCGCTTCCGGCGACACGGCGCGCTTCTCCTGCAGACGCACGTTGCTGCGCGCGTCGGCGGCGTCGCGGCGCCGTTGCGTCGACTCGGCCGCGGTCTTGCGTTCGACGATCATGCCGGCGGCGACCGTCGCGTTGCTCATGCGGTCGATCAGGATGAACGATCCCGTCGCGCGGTTCTTGGCGTAGTCGTCGGCCGCGAGCGGGCGCGCGGTCTCCAGCCGGATGCGGCCGACCTCGTTCATCTGCAGCTGGTCGGCGCCCTCGCGGTGCAGCGTGCCGACGTTGATGCGGTAGCGCAGGTCGGTCACCGCCGCGGCGGTCTGCTGGGTCGTGTGCTTGATCAGGTACTGCTTGCCTGGTTGCAGCGGTTGCTCGTTGAACCAGACCACCATCGCCTCGACGGCGTTGTCGAGGGTGGGAGCGTTGTTGGGGCTGACCAGCATGTCGCCGCGGCTGCAGTCGACTTCGTCGGTCAGTGTCACCGTCACCGACATCGGGGCGAACGCTTCGTCGATCGTGCCCGCGAACGTGTGGATCGCCTTCACCTTGGTCGTCTTGCCGCTCGGCACGACGGCCACGGTGTCGCCCTTCCGGATGACGCCCGACGCGATGGTGCCGGAGAAGCCGCGGAAGTCGAGGTTGGGCCGCAGCACGTGCTGCACCGGGAAGCGCAGGTCGACCAGGTTGCGGTCGCTCGCGACGTGCACGGTCTCCAGGTGGTCGAGCAGCGGTGAGCCCTGGAACCAGGGCATCGACGCGCCGCGGTGCACGACGTTCTCGCCCTTCAACGCCGACATCGGGATGAAGTGGATGTCGCGTACCTGCAGGCGCGTGGCGAACTCGGCGTAGTCGGCGCGGATCTCCTGGAAGCGCTGTTCGCTCCAGTCGACCAGGTCCATCTTGTTGATCGCGACGACGAAGTGCTGGATGCCGAGCAGCGAGCAGATGAACGAGTGCCGCCGCGTCTGTTCGAGCACGCCGTGGCGCGCGTCGATCAGGATGACCGCGAGGTCGCAGGTCGAGGCGCCCGTCGCCATGTTGCGCGTGTACTGCACGTGCCCCGGCGTGTCGGCGATGATGAACTTGCGGCGGTCGGTCGCGAAGTAGCGGAACGCGACGTCGATGGTGATGCCTTGTTCGCGTTCGGCCTGCAGGCCGTCGACGAGCAGCGCCAGGTCGACTTCCTGGCCGGTCGTGCCGTACCGCGCCGAGGCCTTCTTGGTCGCCGCCAGCACGTCGTCGTGCACGGTCTGCGAGTCGTAGAGCAGGCGGCCGATGAGCGTCGACTTGCCGTCGTCGACGCTGCCGCAGGTCAGCAGCCGCAGCATCTCGCGCTGGCCGTAGCGGGCCAGGTACTGCTCGATGCCGAGCTGGTCGAGTTGGCTGGAGTAGCTCATCAGAAGTATCCCTCCCGCTTCTTCTGCTCCATCGAACCGCCCTCGTCGAAGTCGATCACGCGACCCTGCCGTTCCGAGTCACGGCTGCGCAGCATCTCCTCGATGATCTTCGGGACGGTGTCGGCGGTGCTCTCGATCGCGCCGGTCAGCGGGTAGCAGCCCAGCGTGCGGAAGCGGACCATCTTGCGTTCCGGCTGTTCACCGGGATTCAGCGGCATGCGGTCGTCGTCGACCATGATCCACGTGCCGCCGCGCTTGACCACCGGGCGCTCCTTGGCGAGGTAGAGCGGCACCATCGGCAGCTTCTCCTTGTGCACGTAGAGCCAGACGTCGAGTTCGGTCCAGTTGCTGAGCGGGAAGACGCGGATCGACTCGCCCTTGGCGACGCGGCAGTTGTAGAGGTTCCACAACTCGGGCCGCTGGTTCTTCGGGTCCCACTGGTGGAAGCGGTCGCGGAAGCTGAACACGCGTTCCTTGGCCCGGCTCTTCTCCTCGTCGCGGCGCGCGCCGCCGAACGCCGCGTCGAAGCCGCCGGCGTTGAGCGCCTGCTTCAGGCCTTCGGTCTTCATCACGTGCGTGTGCCGCTGCGTGCCGTGCTTGAACGGGCCGATGTCGTCGCGGATGCCGTCCGGGTTGATCCACTCGATGAAGTCGAGGTCGAGCTCCTTCACGATCCAGTCGCGGAACGTGATCATCTCCTTGAACTTCCAGCGCGTGTTGACGTGCAACACCTTGAACGGGATGCGGGCCGGTGCGAACGCCTTCTGCGCCAGGCGCAGCATCACGCCGCTGTCCTTGCCGATCGAATAGAGCATCACCGGTCGTTCGAACTCGGCGGCGACCTCGCGGATGATCTGGATGCTCTCGTGTTCGAGCTGCTCCAGATGGGTGAGCGCGTAGTTGGTCATGGTGCGGCAGGTGGTGCGAGCAGCCCGCGGGCGGTCAGGAACGCGAGCACGTCGTCGACCGAGCGGTCGAGGCTGCGTTCGCCGTTGCGCAGGTGGAGTTCGGGATGGTCGGGCGGTTCGTACGGCGAGCTGATGCCGGTGAACTCGGGGATCTGGCCGGCGCGAGCCTTCTTGTAGAGCCCCTTCGGGTCGCGCGCTTCGCAGGTGGCGAGCGGCACGTCGACGAACACTTCGAGGAAGTCGGCACCGAGCACGTTCCTGGCCGCGGCGCGGTCGGCGCGGAACGGCGAGATGAACGCGGTCAGCACCAGCACCCCGGTGTCGGCGAGAAGTGCCGCGACGTGGCCGATGCGGCGGATGTTCTCGGTGCGGTCGGCGGCCGAGAAGCCGAGGTCGGCGCACAGTCCGTGGCGGATGTTGTCGCCGTCGAGCACGTAGACGAGCCGACCCTGGGCGGCGAGCCGGGTCTCGACACCCCGCGCGACCGTCGACTTGCCCGACCCCGACAAGCCGGTGAACCACAGCACGGCGCCGCGCTGGCGCAGCAGGCGCTCACGGTCGGCGCGGGAGACGGTGCCGTCGTGGCGGCGCAGGTGACGAGGAGAATCGGTCATGGACGGGCGCAGGCCCTGGCTTTGCGGGCGAGAAAGGTCGGTGGCCCGCGAGCGGGTGTCAATGCGATTCATCGACCCGGGACCGTGACGGTCTGGAAGGGCGGTTGCGGCGTCGGCTCGCGTCGGTGGCAGCGGCTCTTCGGCGGCAAGCCATCTTCACGTGCGCGTCGGGGCGAGCAGCCAACGCCAGGCGGGCTGGACTTCGATCTCGATCCCGTCTTCGACGAAGCGGTCGCTCTGGTCGAGGGTCGGCACCAGGGCGCGGCGGCGGCCCGGCAATTGGGCGGCGGCCGCTGCGCCGCGCAATTCGTAATCGCAAGTCATGATTCTTGGCCATGTACGTGGCCAACGCGTCGCGTTCATCCGTCCGCCGCGGTGCGGAAGCCGGCGAACACGTCGGTCCGCTGCGGCAGGAAGAAGTTGCGGTAGCGGCGGTCGTGCATCAGTTCGTGCGTGGTGAACGCACCGCCGCGCATCTCCCGCTGCTTGTGGAACCACGGCGCCGAGTAGGTCGTGTAGGGCGCGGGCCGGAAGCTGGGATACGGCGCGAACGCGTCCGCCGTCCACTCCCACACCGAGCGGCCCCAGGTGATGCGGTCGGCGGCCGCTTCCCATTCGGCGGCGCGCGGCAACCGGCGCCCGACGAACGCGCAGTAGGCCTCGGCCTCGTGCGCGTTGACGTGGATCACCGGCTCGTCGAGCGGCAGTTCGACCCAACGCTCGAACCAGCGCTGTTGCCAGGCGCCGTCGCGATCGCAGCGCCAACGTTCGGGGTGCTGGCGCCGTTCGCGCTGCAGCCACCGCCAGCCAGCCGCCGTCCAGGCCGATTCGTCGGCGTAGCCATCGCCCTGCACGAAGGCGAGGAACTGCGCGTTGCTGACCGGCTGCGCGTCGATCCGGAACGGCGCGAGGCGCACGGTGTGGCCCGGCAGTTCGTTGTCGAACGCGAAGCGGTCTTCGTCGCGGCGCTGGCCGAGCCCGAACTCGCCGCCGTCGCACTTCACTTCCGGCCGCGGTCGCAGGCGCGGCAGGCGCAGGTGGGTCGGGGCCGCGTAGCCGAGGATGCCGCGGGTCCACCACAAGGCCTCGACGTGCATCAGTTCGTGGAACACCGCGAAGCGCGCGTGGTAGAGCGTGTCCGGGTCGTCGTCGCCGCGATGCGCCGCGGCGCGGCAGAGGGCGAGCTGTTCGCCGAGCTTGTCCTGCAGTTCGGCGCGCGACCAGGCGGGGATGCGCCACCGTTCCTCGTGCGTGATCGCAGCCGAGTCGTGGTGGTGGTCGCGCCCGATCACCGGTGCGTTCCGTTCGGCACGCAAGAGGCCGTCGATGCCGAGGCGGTGGGGGCCGCGCAGCAGCCAGAACTCGGCGAACCAGGCGATGTGCGCGAGGTCCCAGGCGGTCGGCTGGATGCCGCGGTGGTACGGCACGCGCCACTGCTCGTCGGTGAGGTCGAGCGTCGCCCGCCAGGTTGCGTCGCGCGCCGCGACGAACGCTTCGTCGAGAGCCGCACCGCGCAGGCGCCGGGCGTCGGGTGACGGGTTCACGCCGTGCCGTCCGGAGTGGCGACGAAGAACGCGAACCAGCCCTTTGGGTCGGTCCAGTGGCCGGCCGTGCGCAGTCCGGCGCGCTGCAGCATCTCGCGGAAGCCGGGGATCGTGTGCTTGTACGAGTTCTCGGTGTGGATGCGTTCGCCGCGCGCGAACGAACGCCCGCCACCGGGCCAACGCACGCGCACCTCGCGCACTGCCTCGAGGTGCATCTCGATGCGACCGGGGCCGGAGTCGTAGAACGCGACGTGGCGCCAGTCGGCGAGGGCGAAATCGGTGCCGGCGGCGCGATTGACGTGCGTCAGCACGTTCTTGTTGAACGCGGCGGTGACGCCGAGTGGGTCGTCGTAGGCCGGCTCCAGCACGGTGCGCGGCTTCTGCAGGTCGACGCCGATCCAGAGCGCGCCGTCGTCGCCCATGTGCGTGCGCACGCTGGCGAGGAACGCCACCGCGTCGGCCGGCGTGAAGTTGCCGATCGACGAGCCCGGATAGAAGAACGTGCGGCGGCCCGTCGGCACGCTCGGCGGCAGTTCGAGCCGTTCGCTGAAATCGGTGCCGACGCCCTGCATGGCGATCTGCGGATGCAGGCGCTGCAGCCGTTGCAGGCAACCGGCCAGGAACTCGGCCGAGATGTCGACGGCGACGTAGTCGCGCGGCTGCAAGTGCGGGAACAGCGCCGCGGCCTTGCCGCAGTCGCCCGCACCGAGATCGACCAGCGTGCCGCCCACGACCGGTGCGGCGGCGGTGATGGCGGGCAGGTGCGCGCGCAGCAGTTCGGCCTCGGTGCGGGTCGGGTAGTACTCCGGCAGCGCGGTGATCGCCGCGAACAGCCGCGAGCCGAGGTCGTCGTAGAACCACTTCGGCGGGATCGCGGCGGTCGGTGCCGCGATCCCGGCGAGCAGGCGCGCAATGTCACGGGCGGCGGACGTCGGCGGGTTGGCGGTGCCGGTGGGACCGGAGAGGGGTTCCGTCACGGGCCGGGAGCATATCGCGCCGGCACCGTTCGCCATGGCGTCGTTCAGAGGTCGAACTGGACCGGGTTGCCGACGTTCGCGTTGCCGGCGCCGAGCGCCACGGCCTGGGCCATCCAGCGCGTGCCGGTGCGCGTGGCGCCGACGACGTGCGCACTCGGCAACGGCGCCACGCCGACCAACACGATCGGTTGCGCGAGGTCGAAGAACACCGCGCCGATGGGGGGAACGACCAGGGCCGGACCGGGAATGCCGAGTGCCAGGAACGTGGGCGCACCGAGCGCGCCGTCGAGGGCGAACGTCACGTTCGCCGTCCCAGCGCCGGCCGAAGCCACGGTCACCGCCAGCCGAACCAGCGACCGTTCGTGGGCGCCGCAGTCGATGCGCATGGCGCCGTCCAAGTCGCCATCGAGCCAGCGCGGCATGCCGCGCACGTCGGTGCCGGCACTGGTCCACGTCGGATCGGCGTGGTCGAGGCACGGCGATCCAGCCGCGAGCCGCAGGTCGTCGTCCTCGTCCCCGACGATGCCGTTCGGACCATCGCCGTCCACGAACTGCGGCGCGGTGTCGAAGCTTCCCGGATGGTCTTGTGGATCGATCGGGTCCTCGCCGGGTTCGGCGATCCACAGGTTCTGCACGCACGACCAGCGTGGCTTGGCGCCGCGACACTGCGACCGCCCGATCTGGCCCAGTGAGTCGGTGTTGCTCCAGAACACGCAGCCGCTCACCTCCCCGGAACTGTTGGCGATGTAGGCGCCGCCGCCGTCGTCGCTGGCGTTGCCGTTCACGAACGTGCAGCCGCGCACCTGGATGGGGCCTGGCTGGGCGCTCAGCACGATCGCCGCCAGGCCGCCGCCGACGCCGCCCGTCGAGCCGCTGCTCGTGTTGTAGGACACCACGTCGTTGTCGTCGAACTCGCAGTCGACGACCGTCGGCGCGCCATAGGCGAACATGCCGCCGCCGGAGTTCGCGGTGTTGTCGACGAAACGGCAGGCGCGCACGAACACCCCGTTGGTGCCGGTGTAGATGCCGCCGCCGATCGAGCCGTTGAATTGGCCCGCGGCGTAGAAGTTCCGGCTGATGTTGCCCACCAGGGTGCAGCGTTCGATCGCGGCCGTGCTGCCGGTGGCGACGTAGATCGCGCCGCCGACACCCTGCTGGCTGCTGCGGGCGGTGTTCCAGCGGAACGTGCAGTCGTGCACGTTCGCGTTGGCCCCGCCGTCGATCGCCAGCGCGCCACCGCGGCCGTCGCTGACGAGATTCTCCAGGAACGTGCAGCCGGCGACCTCCGGGTTGCCGCCGTACACCGCGATCCCGCCGCCGCCCCAATAAGCGATGCCGTGCTGGAACGTGCAGTTGCGGATGCGCGGGCTGCCGTTGGTGATCGCGATTCCGGCACCGGTGGTCTGGGCCGGCGCGGGAGTGGTGTGGATCGCGTAGCCGTGGGTCAGCGTGAAGCCGTCGAGCACGGCGGTCGCGTCGACGCCGTTCGCGGTGACGAGTTGGCGCGTGTTGTCCGTATACCCGTTCGCGGTCGACCACCACGACGGCCCGCTGCCCTGCACGTCGTTGCCGGCGGGATCGCCGTGCAGCACCGTCGGGTTCGCTGCGACATCGCGCTGCCAGCGCGCGGTTTCGGTGCCGACGAACCCGCCATAGACGGCGACACCGGAGCGCAGCACGAACGACGCGGCCGGGTCCGTCGTCGAGGCGAAGTAGGTGCCGGCGCGCACCCAGACTTCACCTCCGACCGGGGCCTGTTGCAGCGCTGCGCGCAGGTCGGTCCAGGCGTCGTTCCAGCCAAGCCCGGTATTGGCGCCGGTGGCGCTGGCATCGACGTAGCGGATCTGGGCAAGCAGGCCGCTCGCGAGCAGGAACGGCAGCAGCGTGGCGAAGCGTGGCGTCATCGTTCTCCGGGGCGTCACTGGTTGCCGAGGTGCCAGGCGACGCCGTTGCTGACGACGAACTGCATGGCGTTGGCGCCGGGCGCGAAGCAGTGGCCTTGCAGGAACAGATACGCACCGAGCAGGGCGCCCTGGTTCGGGATCCCGAGCGAGAAGCGGGCCGTCGTCGCCGACAGCGGCGTGACCGGCAGCCCGAGCACGTCGGTCGACTGCAGCAGCGTGCAGCCCGGCATGCCGATCCCGGCCAGCGGCGCGGGCAGCGGCAGTGCGCCCATCGCCTGGTCGGAGAAGCCGATGGCGACGCCGGCGAGGGCCGTCGGCAAGTGCGCCAGATCGGCGGCCGCGGTGTGGCCGAGCAACGGCAGCGCCGTGCCGACGGGCTGCATCGTGAACAGGGGCGTGCCGCAGCCGGTGCCGAACGTCACCGCCGTGGCCGTGACTGCGGGCGGATCCTGCTCGTGCACGGCCAGGTAGCTGTCCATTCCGGCGTAGTTCTGGCAGACGATCGCGAGGTCGTTCCAGCCGTCGCCGTTCCAGTCGCCGATCGCGCCGGCCTTCGGCCACACGCCGGTTGGGACGTTCTGCGGTGCGCTGAACATGCCGCCGGGTTGGCCGAAGAAGATCTGCGCGCCGCCGAGGCCGACCACGAGTGCGTCGAGCCGTCCGTCGCCGTCGATGTCGCCGAGCACCGTGTCGTTGCCCCCCGTGCTCGTGGGCTGCACGTCCGCCAGCGCGAACTGGCAGTTGCCGACTCCGAGCCACGCCTTGAGGCTGGCACCGGCGGTCACGATGTCGTCGAGGCCGTCACCGTCGAGGTCGGCGACCGCCGCGGAGACCATCGGGTCGTTGCCGGGAATGCCGTTCGAGTTGCCGAAGTAGCCGACGCCGAGACCTTGGTCGTTGTTGCGCAGCACCATCGCACCCGTCGCGTGGATTGCGACCAGGTCGAGCAGCCCGTCGCCGTCGAAGTGGCCGGCGCGGATGCGGCGACCGGTGAGGCCCAAGGTGTTTGGAACCGGGTGGAAGGTGCTGAACGTGCCGTTGCCGTTGCCGTGGAACCAGTCGACGGCCCAGCCGCCGCCTTCACTGATCGCCGCCAGGTCGGGCAGTCCGTCGCCGTCGAAGTCGCCGGCGATCGCGTCGACCGGCGGCGTCGCCAGGGTCGACACGCTGACGCCCGCGGTGAGTCCGCCCTGGTGGTCGTTGGTCCAGATGCGGATGCCGTGTTGGGCCCAGCCGTAGCTGGTCGCGGCCAGGTCGTCCCAGCCGTCCATGTTCCAGTCGCCGCGGGCGATGCCCCACGCGACGTACGAGATCACGTCGAACGACGTGCCGAAGTCGGATTGGCCGTCGCCGAACAGGATCTCGACCTTGCCCGCGTTGTAGCCCTCCATCGTCATCGCGACGTCGAGGTTGCCGTCGTGGTCGAAGTCGCCGACGACGCAGCGCTGCGCATTCTCCTGCGCCATGCCGAAGTCGGCGCGCGGCTGGAAGGCAACCGATTGCGCGCATGTTCCCGAAGTGGTGGCGAGAAGAATCGTGACCGGGAGGAAGGGGTGGCGCATGGGGGAGCCGGCGAATGCACAGGGTGTGCCGTCGCTGGCATGGGCGGCGATGTCGGTCGGCACCGTGTAGTTGCTGCGCGGACCGTGTAGCCGTTGCACGGTCGCGCATGCGGCTCTGGAAAGCGTGTCCGGACCCGGTGCGATCGGCGTAGTGGGGCGTGCGACTTGCAGTGCCGATGGCGCGACGGGTCGTCACCGACGTTCGTTCGCACTCACCTTGGACTGGATCGCACTCAGCACTGCTTTCATCGTGATGGCGTTCGTGCTCGCCGGACTGCTGACCAGGCGCCATGCGCTGCAGCAGACCGCGACGAGCTACGACGAACTCGCCAAGGCCCGCGAGCGTGGCAGCCATCGCGCCCGATTGCAGCATCCCAAGGTCGACCTGGCGCACTGCATCGGCTGCGGCGCGTGCGTTCGGGCGTGTCCCGAGGAAGGCGTGCTGGCGCTGGCGTTCGGCCAGGCAGTGGTCGTGCACGGCGCGCGCTGCGTCGGCCACGGCCTCTGTGCGGCGGCGTGTCCGACCAATGCGATTGCGTTGACACTCGGCGACCTGAAGGATCGCAAGGACCTGCCGGCGATCGACGCGGCGCACGAAGCCATCGGTACGCCGGGGTTGTTCCTCGCCGGCGAGATCACGGGCTTCGCACTCGTGCGTACTGCCGTCGCGCACGGCAGCCTCGTCGCACGCGCCGTCGCACAACGCGTCGCGTCGGCGCGGTCCTCGGCGTCGCCGGCGGCGAACGGCGTCCTCGATCTGCTGGTGGTGGGGCTCGGTCCGGCGGGTGTCGCATGCATGCTGGCCGCCAAGGAAGCCGGTCTGCGTGCGCTCGGGGTCGACCAGGCTGGCGAGATCGGCGGCACGGTGGCCGCCTATCCGCGCAAGAAGCTGGTGATGACGCAGCCGATGGAATTGCCGCTGCACGGCCGCCTGGCACGGCTCGAGTACCAGAAGGAGGACCTCGTCGAGCTCTGGCAGCGGCTCGCCACCGACCACGACCTCGCGGTCCGCAACGGCTTCACGGTGACGAAGGTCGAACGCGGCGGCGGCCTGTTCACCGTGACCGGCACCGGCGGCGTGCTGCGGGCCAGGAACGTCTGCCTCGCCGTCGGGCGGCGCGGTTCGCCGAC
The DNA here is from genome assembly GCA_016794485.1 of Planctomycetota bacterium. Taxonomy (GTDB): domain Bacteria; phylum Planctomycetota; class UBA1135; order UBA1135; family UBA2386; genus UBA2386. The sequence goes on along the minus strand of JAEUHV010000358.1, from coordinate 719 downwards.
CCGGCTCGGCGTTCCGGGCGAGGATCTGCCCAAGGTGGCCTACGCCCTGCTCGACGCCGAGAGTTACCGGGATCGCGCGATCCTCGTCGTCGGCGGTGGCGACAGTGCAATCGAGGCCGCGGTGGCGCTCGCCGACCAGCCCGGCAATCGCGTCACGCTCAGCTACCGCAAGCATGCGTTCTCGCGGTTGAAGGCGCGCAACGAACAGCGGCTCGCCGAAGTCGTCGCCGCCGGCCGGATCGCCGTGCGCTACGGCACCGTGGTCGTCCAGATCACCGCGGACACCGTGCATCTGGGGGCCGCCGAGGTCGACCAGGCCAAGACCGGTGGGGTTGGAGTTGCGGTGGCGGTGGAGGAACTGCCGAACGACGAGGTGTTCGTCTTCGCCGGCGGCACGCCGCCGTTCCCGTTGTTGGAAGCGGCCGGAGTGTCGTTCGACCCATCGCTGCGACCAGCCGAGGTCGCCACGGATCGAGGCACCGGCTTGCTCGTCGCCGTGTCGCTCACCGGCGTCGGCCTGGCCGCGCTGCTGTACCTGCGCCATGCATTCGCGGCCTACTACGACCTGCCGCTGGCGATGCGCAGCAGCGACGCCTTGCACGAACTGCTGCGGCCGCAGGGCGTCGTCGGGCTCGAGGCCGGCGCCGCCGCGGTCGTGTTGTTCGTGACCAACCTCGCCTACCTCGCGCGTCGGGCCGCGGCGATCGGCCGGTGGTTGC
>JAEUHV010000337.1 GCA_016794485.1 Planctomycetota bacterium | reverse complement strand
GCCGCGAGCGGCAGCGACGCAGTCGCGAAGCCGTTCACGATCCCCACCACCGCCGCGTTCGGCAGGCCACTCGCCTCCGCACGCCAGGTCGAGCCGGTCCATGGCAGGGTCGACACCACGGTGTCGCCGGCACAACCGGCGCCCACGGCCTGCGCCGTCGCCGCACACGGAGTCGTGAGCTGCGCGAGCCCACCCGCCACCACGCTGCCCGTCGAGCCGAACGACCCGCCGACCCAGACGTCGCCGGTCGGCGTGCTCGCCAGCGCGTTGGCGCGCCGCCAACTGCCGCCGATACCGCCGGCCACCTCGGCCCACGACGTGCCGTTCCACCGCGCGAGACCGGCGGCCGGAACGTTCGAGGAGTAGCCAAACCAACCACCGGCGAGCAGGTCGCCGTTCGGCAGCACGAGGATGTCCTCGACCGGGCCGTTGAACCCGCCGAGCGTCGCCCATCCCGTCCCGTTCCATCGCCGCACGCGACTGGTGAACGTGGTGCCGTACTGGCCACCGGAGACGAGATCCCCGTTGGGCAGCACGGCGAGCGAATACACCGCGGTGTCGGTGTCCCAAGGATTGCCGAACGAAGTCCACGAAGCACCGTTCCAGGCCGCGACCGTCGTGGGCAGTTCCAGGGCACCGCCGGCGACGAGGCGGCCGTCGGGCAGGAACGTGAGTGCGTAGACCTCGCTCGATTGCAAGCCGGCGACCGCACTCCACGCGGTTCCGTTCCAGGATGCGAGGCCCGTGCCGCCGTTCGTTGGCGTGGAGAAGTAGCCGCCGGCGTACAGCGTGCCGTTCGGAGCGATCGCCAACGAGTGCACGGCACCGCCTGGCTGCAGCAAACCGACCGGAGCCCACTGCGTGCCGTTCCACCGCGCGACGTTGTTGGCGGCGACCCCGCCGATCGAAGTGAACGCGCCGGCGACGACGAGGTCGCCATTGGGCAGGCGCTCGACGGCCAGACCGACGCCACCGGCGTTCATGCCGCTGCTGCCAACGGTCGACCACGCCGTGCCGTTCCAGCGGGCGACTCCATTGCTGAGCACAGGACCGGCGGCGAGGAAGTTGCCGACGGCGACGACGTCCCCGCCGGGCAGTACCAGCAGGTCCTCGATGCCGTCGACTCCGTTGCCGGTCGACAAGGCACTCCAGGTGGCTCCGTCCCAACGGGCGACGTTCTGCGCAGCAGCCGTGCCAGCGACCGTGAAACTGCCGGCGGCGAAGATCGCGCCGTTGGCGAACGTCGCCACCGCAAGAACCTCGGGGACCTGGTTGGCCAGCGGCGACGGCCACACGTGCGTCTGCCCGAGCATTGCAGACCCGAGGGCCGACCAGGTGCTGCCATTCCAACGCACGACACGATCGGCGGGCGAGCCACCTGCCAGCCCCAAGCGACCGCCGACGACGACCTCACCGTTGGGCAACACCCGCAGAGCGTTGACGTTCGACGAACTGGTCAGACCCGCGGCGCCCGTGCCGAGCGCGGCCCACGCGCTGCCGTTCCAGCGCGCGACGCCGTTCGCAGCCACGCCGTCGATCGCCGTGAAGCCGCCGCCCACGAGCAGGTCGCCGTTCGCAGCGGCGGCCAGCGCGGTCACGGCTCCGAAGTAGGGCCCGCTCGTGACCACGCCGAACGTCGACCACGCAATGCCGTTCCAGCGCGCGAGGTTGGGGTAGCCCGAGCCCGGACCGAATCCGCCGGCGACGAGGTCGCCGTTCGGCATCGCGGTGAGCGCGAACAAGCTGTGGTTCGGCAACCCACCGCCGAGCGCCGACCAGGTCGAGCCATCCCATCGGGCGACACCGTCGACGATGACGCCGCCCATGGTCGAGAACGCACCACCGGCGATCAGGTCGCCGTTCGGCAACACGGCAAGCGCATTGACCGGGTACGACGTCGATCCACTGCCGAGGGGCGACCAGGCGGTCCCGTCCCACTGCGCGATGCGGTTGGCGGCCACACCACCGGCGGTGCTGAACTGGCCACCGGCGACGAGGCGCCCGTTCGGCAGCACGGCCAAGGACCGCACGCCGTGATTGCAGCCGCTGCCCAGCGCCGACCACGTCCCGGTCGTCGGATCCCAGACGGCGATGTTGCTCGCAAGCACGTTGCCCGCCGACGAGAAATCGCCGCCGACGACCAGCCGTTCGGCCAGAGGGCCCGGCCCGTCCGGGTCCCAGGCCATGGCGGCGTGGACCGGGCCGCCGACACCGCACAGGGGACCGATCGGCGCCAACAGGTTCGAGCATTGGGCCACGCCATACGCGCCGAGTGCGAAGAAACCGACGAGGGCTGGGAAGATGCGCATGCACACCAGAAGACAATTGCCGTGCCGTTCGCCCGGGGCGGCCGACGGGCGCGGCCGCGATCGCCTCTGGACCACGACGCGTTACGTGCCGACCACACTTAGCCGAACGGGGGGATCGCTCGCCGCCGGAACCCGGCACCCGCTGGCCGTATGCCGCGTTCAGCGCGGCGGCACCAGGCTGCCGGCATCGAGCCGGTAGGCGTCGAGATCGAGCGCGGGAGTGGGCACGCCTTGCCGGACGACCGCGAGCCGACGCGGAGCGAACAGCGGCACGACCGGCATGAACTCGTCGAGACGCGCTTGCACCCGTGCGAAGAGCTGCGGCCACGTCGCCGGATCGGCGGCGCCGAGGAACGCATCCACGGCATCGGCCAGAGCGGCGTCGACCGGTTCGGCGCGCGACGTGGCCGCAGTCGCGGTCGCAGCCGGTCGGCCGAAGGTCTCGACGAACGTGAATGGGTCATAGGGCGCGCCGTGCGTGCGCACGAACCGCACGTCGGCGTTGCCGGCATTGCCGCCCGGCACCAGTTCGACCGGGATGCCGGCGCGGCGCAGCTGGCCGAGCACGGTGTCGACCAGCAGCGCATCCGCGTCGCCGGCGACGACCTGCAGCGGTGCTGCGAACTTCACCGCCAGCGGGGCGACGACCGGCTTGCCGCGCGGCCAGTCGGCGAACGCCGGCGCCGCCCAGCCTGTCGCCGCGTCGCCGTAGCCGGCGGCGGCGACGCGCACCAGTTCATCCCGGTCGATCGCGGCCGCCACCGCCTGCCGCCGCGCGAGTTCGGCGAGAGGCCCCTCGTGCCAACGCAGCGCGAGGTGCCAGACCGACGAACCCGGCGCGTCGTTGACCTGGAACCGACTGTCGCGGCGCAGCGCTGCGGCGCGACGCGGATCGACGCCGACCAGCCAACTGCCGACCACCGCGTCGACGTCGCCGGCGAGCAGCGCATCGAGCGCGTCGCCGGTGTGCACCAGTTCGAACTCGGCCCCGCCGGCCGTGGCGCGGTAGCGCAGGCTCTGCGGTCTCGCGCCCGGGCCGAGCCATGCGCACGGCCCGGAGCCGACCGGCCGCACGAACTCGCCTTCGCGGTCCCACGTCGCCGGACCGGCCACCGCGGTCGGGTTGATCGCGAGCAGGTCGGCGAGCAGCGCCGCAGGGCGGTCGAGTTCGACGCGCAGTTCCCGTTCGCCGGTGGCGCGCACCGCAGTGATGCGGGCAGAGCTGCGGAGCCAGCCGTGTTCGGGCAACCCGGCCCAGCGGCGGAAGTGCAGCGCGACGTCGTGGGCGCGCACCGGCGCGCCGTCGTGCCACATCGCGCCGTCGCGCAGCGTGAACACGAACGTGCGCCCACCGTCCTCGATCCGCCACGCGCTGGCGAGCCCCGGGACGAGCCGGCCGTCGGCGCCGACGCGCACCAACGTCTCGTAGACCAGCGACTTGGTCTCGAATCCGCCGCGGTAGTTGAGCGGCGACAGTTCGGTGAACGCGCGCTCGCCGAGGCGCGCGGCGATGCGCAGCGCCCTCTTCGCCTCGGTTGGGATCGCCGGCGGTTCCGCCGCCGGCACCGCGGCGCCCGGCAGTCCGTAGCCGAACGGCCGCGACAGCAGCAGCACCTGGCCGTCGAAGCCGGTGGCGACCAGTTCGTCGGTGCCGTTGCGGCCGTCGAGTTCCCCGACCGCGAGCCAGTGGCCCTTCTGCGCGGTCGCCAACACGGTCTCGACCTGCCACGGCCCGTCGCCACGACGCGACAGCATGCGCACGACCTGGTCGTAGCCGTAGACCGCGACCGCTTCGCGCCCGTCGGCGAAGAACCGGCCGCTGGCGATGCCGCGCAGGCCCTGTTCGCCGGCGTAGATCGCCGAACGCGACCACGCCCCCGCCGCGTCCTGCTGCAGGCGCACGACGACGCCGTCGTCGCGGGTCACGTAGAGCACGCGGGCGGCGCCCTTGCCGACCGCGATGCGGCCAAGCCCGCAGTCCTCGTGCGCCACCACGTCGGTGCGCAGCCGATCGCCGTCGAACTGCATGCGCACGACGTCACCGGAACGGCTGACCCCGAACGCGGCCGGGGCCTGTTCCCCCATCGGCACCACCACGACGTCGCGCACGCGCCCCGGCAACCTCGCGACCTGGGTGGTCGTGAACGCGTCGCCATCGCGGCCGGGCACGAGCTGCAGCACGGCGCCGGAGATCGCGAACGCGAGCAGTTCCTGGGCACCTCCAGGCTGCAGGTCGGCGGCGACGATCGCATGGAACTCCTCGCCGCCGGCGTGGCCGATCTCACGGCTCTCGAGCGCGAAGCGCGCGAACGGCTGCGGCCGCAGCGTGACCTGGAACACCGAGCCGCCCTTGCCGGCGGCGTAGAGTTCGCGGCCGGGCACACGCGGATCGACGTCGGCGCTGCGCGTCGGCGCCAGCCACTGGCCGTCGCACGTCACCGCGTGCGCGGTCCACTGCCCCGAGTAGACGGTGAGCAGCACGAAGCGGCCCTTGTCGTCGGCACAGATCACCTCGTTCGCGCCGTACGAATCGACGACCTTGTCGACGTGCGCGTACCAGATGCCACTGTCGGCGTGATGGATCTTCTCGGCGCGCCAACCGTCGCCGGACGGCAACGGGGTGGCGACGGTGGTGACGGCCTGGGCCGGGGCGAGCGCCGC
>JAEUHV010000334.1 GCA_016794485.1 Planctomycetota bacterium | reverse complement strand
GCGCCGCGGTGCGGTGCAGTTCGGTGCGTTCCGGGTGCTGCCGTTCCACCCGCAGGGCCTGGACGAAGGCCAGCACGGCGCCGCGCGCCGCTTGCCGTTCCGGACCGCCCTGTTCGGTGACCACGCTGCCGTATCGGTCGGAACGGGCCCGCGCCTTCGCCTTCTGCGTTCGCCACCTTGCCAGTCGGCGGAGACGGGACTACCGATGCGCCGGCCACCTCTGCTAAACCTCTGCTCGTGTCGAACTCGCTGCGTGGATGGGTCCTGGTCGTGTTCGCCCTGCTGTTGGGTTGCGGCGGCCCCGTGCAACGGGTCGATCTCGCCGCGCCGAACGCATCGCAACAGCCGGCCAGCCAGGTGCCGACCGTGCTGGTCGTCACGCTGACCGGCAAGCTCGGCACGATCGAGTTCGCGCGGTGCCATCGCACGCTGCGCGAGGCCGAAGCGCACGGCTGCAAGTGCGTGGTGTTCCGGCTGGAGGCGGCCGGCAGCCAGGGCGAGGATCCGTCCGATCTGCAGAGCCTGCTCGACCACGTCCAGCGCACGCCGGTGCCGACGATCGCCGTGCTCAAGGGACCGGTGTTGTTCTCGGCCGCGGCGTTGGCCCTGTGTTGCGACAAGGTCTATTGCCAGCCGGGGGCCAGCTGGGGTGGGATCGAGAAGCTCACGCCGGAACTGCTCGACCTGATGGCCACCGACCCCGACGCGGCGGTCGCCGAGCGGCTCGATGCGCAGCGCCAGGCGTTCACCGCGCGGCTCGCGCTGCGCGATCCGAAGCCGTCGTCCGATGCGCAGAAGCTGGCGCTGGCGATGGTGGATCCGCGCACGCAGATCATCGTGGCCACGGTGCGGCAGGGCGGCATCGAGCGCCAGGCGGTGCTCGAACAGGGTGAGATCGCCGCGTTGACCGCGTCCGGCGCGCGCCTGCTCGGTGACCGGCCGCTGACCCGGCCCCTGACGCTGTCGGCGGAAGAGGCCGAGGAGTTCGGGTTGTCGAACGGCACGCTGCAGGACCCGAACAGCCTGGCCGACGTGTTGCTGGTGGACCGCGACACGATCGCCGAACTCACCGAGAACTGGGCCGAGAAGATGGTCGGCTGGCTCGAGATGCTGCAGCCGTTCCTGCTGGTGGTGGGCTTCGTGCTGTTGTTGGTCGAGATCAAGACGCCAGGCGTCGGCCTGCCGGGCCTGCTCGGCGTCGCGTTCCTGGCCCTGTCGCTGTTCTACAGCTACCTCGTCGGGCTCGCCGAGGTCACCGAGATCCTGGTGTTCTTTCTCGGCCTCGCGGCGATCGCGGTCGAGATCTTCCTGTTGCCGGGCACCGTGGTGTTCGGCGCCGCCGGCTTCCTGTGCCTCGTGCTGGCCCTGGTGTTGAGCCGTCAGACGTTCGTGCTGCCGGGCAACGCGGTCGAGGAAGGCATCCTGCTCGCCAACCTCGCCAACCTCACGCTGCTGTTCGTGTCGGTGCTGCTGCTCGGCATGCTGGCGTGGCGGTTGCTGCCCAAGGTGCCGTGGCTCAATCGCGTGTTGTTGCTGCCACCGGAGCCGGTCCCGTCGTCTTCGGGCGGCGGCAGCGGGCGGGGCGTGGTCGATTCCGGCACGATGGGCATGGTTGGGCGCATCGGGGTCGCGGCCACCGTGCTGCGGCCGACCGGCGCGATGGAGATCGACGGGCTGCGTCTCGACGTCGTCACCGAAGGCGAGTTCGTCGAAGCCGGTACCCCGATCCGCGTGCTCTACGTGCAGGGGCCGCGCGTCGTCGTGGCCGCGACCAGCCACGACCGCAGCGGCGAACGCGGCAGCGTCGGGGTCGTCTTGCTGCTGTGCATCGTCGGCCTCGCCCTGCTCGCCGCCGAAGTCCTGTTCGTCTCGTTCGGCGTGATCGCCGCGCTGTCGGGCGTGTCGCTGCTGTCGGCGATCTTCTTCGCGTTCCAGGACTCGACCTCGTTCGGCGTGACGATGGTGGTGGTCGAGGCGGTCGCCGCACCGATCGTGCTGACGCTGGCGTTCAAGCTGCTGCCGAAGACGCCGTTCGGCAAGGCGCTGATCCTCGACGGTCCAACCCAGTCGCCAGGCGCCGGCACGCCGGCCGAACTGGCCAGCCTGGTCGGCAAGCGCGGCGTCACCGAGTCGCCGCTGCGGCCGGCCGGGTTCGCCCGCATCGACGGCAAGAAGGTCGACGTCGTCACGCGCGGCGAGATGCTCGACGCCCGCTGTGAAGTGAAGGTCCTCGAAGTCCACGGCAGCCGCGTCGTCGTCGCGCGCTGCTGATCGCTTTTCCCCCCTGCAACCCTCGCTCACCCCATGACTGCATTCGCCGACTCCGACAGCAAGCTCGGTCTCTACCTCCTGATCGGCGCGCTGATCTTCTTCGTCGTCCTGGTCCTGCTGCTGCTGAAGTTCGTGAACCTGTGGGTGCAGGCCTACATGTCCGGCACCAAGATCGGCTTGTTCCAGCTGGTCGGCATGTCGCTGCGCAAGGTCAATCCGTCGGTGATCGTGCGCGGCGCGATCGCTGCGACGCAGGCCGGCCTGCCGTTGAACGTGCGCGACCTCGAAGCGCACTACCTCGCGGGCGGCAAGGTGCTCAACGTCGTGCAGGCGTTGATCGCGGCCGACCGCGCCAACCTCGGCCTCGACTTCCGCCAGGCGGCGGCGATCGACCTCGCCGGCCGTGACGTGCTCGACGCCGTGCAGACCTCGGTCACGCCGAAGGTCATCGACTGCCCGCCCGAGGGCAAGGTCGCGGCGATGGCCAAGAACGGCATCCAGGTGCTGGCCAAGGCGCGCGTGACCGTGCGCACCAACATCAAGCGCCTCGTCGGTGGCGCCACCGCGGAGACGATCATCGCGCGCGTCGGCGAAGGCATCGTGTCGACGATCGGCAGCTCGGAGACGCACAAGGACGTGCTCGAGAACCCCGACCGCATCAGCAAGGGCGTGTTGAGCAAGGGCCTCGACGCCGGTACCGCGTTCGAGATCCTGTCGATCGACATCGCCGACGTCGACATCGGCGACAACATCGGCGCACGCCTGCAGGCCGACCAGGCCGAGGCCGACAAGCGCGTCGCGCAGGCCGCCGCCGAAAGCCGGCGCGCGATGGCCGTCGCCGCCGAACAGGAGAACATCGCCGAGATCGCGGCCAACCGCGCCAAGCTCGTGCTGGCCGAAGCGGAAGTGCCGCAGGCGATGGCGGACGCGTTCCGCTCCGGCCATCTCGGCGTGCTCGACTACCAGCGCATCAAGAACCTGGAAGCCGACACCCGCATGCGTACCCAGATCGCGGTCGGCGAAGAGTCGCATCTGTCGGACGAGAGCCAGAAACGCAAGATGCCGGGCCAGGAGTGAGCCGTGTTCGAGAAACTGCTCGCGTTCCTGCTGCGGGAGCCGCTGATCCTGGTGGTCGTCGGCGCGTGGCTGATCGGCATGGTCGGCGGCATCGTCAAGGCGATGAAGCAGGCCCGCGAACGCGCCGAACGGGCGCGGCAGCTGCCGCGCGAGAGTGACGCGACCGGGTTGCCGCCGATGGCGCGGGTCCCGGCGCCACCGCCACCGGCTCCGGTGGCGACGCCGCCGGTGGATCGTTCGCCCGAGGCCTTGGCGCGCGAGATGCGCCGCATCCTCGGCATCGAACCGGCACCCGCCGAAGCCAAGGGCGGCGACCGCAGCGACGCCGACGAGGCGCGGGCGGGCGACGTTGCGCCGCGCGAATCGGACCGCGGCGACGCCGGACCCGTGGCCGACTCGACGCCGCCGCCGTTGCCGTCCGGCACGATGCGCCGGCGCAACGTCGCCGAACCCGAACGCGCCCCGGTTCCCGTCGTGCCGACCACGAACCGGCGACGCCTCGAGATCCACGTCGCTCCGCACGTCGGCGAGAGCATCGGCCGCCGTGCGTCGCCGCAGAGTGGGCGGGTCGGCAGCCATTCCAGCGGCAGCGAACTCGGCAACCTCGGCGGCCGCGGCGCCAGCCGAGCGCGGCAGCGCAGCTCGCGGTCGCGCTACCCGCTGACGGACCTGAAGCGCATCCTGGTGCTGAACGAGATCCTCGGGCCGCCGCTGGCCCTGCGCCGGAACGAGCGCGAAGTCTGAGCCCGCGCGGCGATCAGCGGTTGGCGCCGCCGGCCGCGGCCGGCTTCAGCGGGGCAGCCGGTTGCTCCGGCGAGCGGTTGCGGCCGCCTTGGCGGTACTTCGCCCACAGCTCGGGGTCGATCTGCGGCCGGCTGGTCTGGGTCGCCAGTTCGAAGCCGATGTCGTAGACCCATGTCGCGATGCGCAGCAGCTTCTCGTAGTTGATCTTGTCCGGCGTGTCCGACGGCTGGTGGTAGTCGCGGTGCAGGCCAGTGAAGAAGAACGCGATCGGCACGCCCTTGTTCGCGAAGTTGGCGTGGTCGCTGCGGCCGAACATGCCCTCCTGGTCCCACTCGATGTCGAACTTCGCGGTCGCGTTCTTCTGCATGCACAGCTCGTGCAGTTCGGGCGACAGCTTCTTCGTGCCGACCAGGTGAACGGTGTTGCGGTTGTTCTCGGCCTTCTCGCCCTTGTCGCCCTCCATGTTCTCCTCCTCGTCGCGGCCGATCATGTCCATCTGCAGCTCGGCGGCGATCGAAGACAGCGGGATCGGGCAGTTGTCGGCGAAGTAGGCCGAACCGACCAGGCCGTTCTCCTCGCCCGAGAAACACACGAACAGGATGCTGCGCGCCGGCCGGGTCTCGTTCCTGGCGAACATCTTGGACACCGCCATCACGCCGGTGGTGCCGGAGCCGTCGTCGTCGGCGCCCGGGCTGATCGTGTCGCCGCGCCGGCCGAGGTGGTCGAGGTGGCTGCCGATCACCACGTATTCGTGGCGCAGCTGCGGATCGCTGCCGGGCAACACCGCCCAGACGTTCATCGCCGGTGCGTTGCTCTCGGTGATGGTGACCGCCACCGACGCCTGCAGCGGCAGGGACGTCGCGACCGGAGCCGTCGCCAGCGCCTCCTTCGACAGCCCCGCGGCGGTCAGGAACGCGGTGAACGTGTCGCCGCCGAACGTGACCGAGCCCGGTTGCCGACGGGCCGCGGCGGCCGCGGGATTGGCGCGCCGACCGCCTCCGCGCCGGCCTTCGAGCCCGCCGCGCGGCGCCTCGGCCGTGGCGAACACGACCGCCTTGGCCTTCTTGTCGGCGAGGGCCTGCTGCACCGCGAACGCCGCGAACGGGTTCGGCCGGCCTTCCTTCGGCTGGCGCACGTGCACGATCGCGACCTTGCCGGCGAGATCGACCTGGTCGAGCCCCGCGATCGCGGGCACCTCACCGCCGCCGCCCTGGCCGCGTTCGCGCCCCGGCGGGGCGTCGACCACGAGCAGCACCGCATCGCCGTCCTCGGCCATGCTCTGCCCGGCCGTTCCGGACAACTTGTCGGCGGGGATCGTCAGCACGACTTCGTTGCCCTTCTTGAAGATGATCGAGGTGCGCGCGGCCTCGACCTTGGCGCTGGCCCACGGCACGTGCTGGAAGTAGGTCACGAGTCCGAGGCTCTGGAAGTGCGCGGCGACGTAGTCGGCCGCCTTCTCGAACCCGGGCTGGCCGGTGCCACGCCCTTCGAACTCGGGCCCGGCGAGCGTGCCGAGCCATTCCTTGCACTGCGCGACGTCGACCGCTGCGGCGCCACCGGAACGGTCCTTGGTGAGCACGTCCTGGGCGAGCGCTGCGGAGGTGGCGGTGGCGAGCAAAGAGGCCAGCAACAGCGGCCGGAATGGGGAACGGATGGACTCGATCGACACAGGGCTCCTCGGGAACGGGAAGGGGCGGCGTTCTACGCCTTGACCGTTCCCGGCGCGAGTCGTGGCTGGTCACGCCGTTGTCGCTGCGACGATCCTGGCCTTCAGGGCAGCAGGCGGCGGCGCAGCCGTTGCCAGAACGAGGTCTCCGGCCGGCGGTCGTTCGGGTCGGTGCGGTGCCGCGCGTCGTCGATCTCGGCCAACGGGCGTCGCGGCCAGAGCAGGGCCGGCAGGTCGGCGAGGCCATCGGCGAGGGCCTGGCCGACCGTCTTCGCGTCGGGCAGGACGCCGTCGGGCACGTGCGGGCGCCGTGCGGCCTCGGCTTTCGCGAGCCCGCGCAGGTCGCGCGCAGCAGCGGGAACCCGTTCTGCTTCGGCTGCGAGCGTCGCCGTCGGGGCCGGCAGGGAGCCAAGGCGCCGCAGCTCACGGTTGCCGCCCGCGCGCACCCGTTCGGGCAACATTCCGAACGCCGTGGCCCGCCGTGGACCGAACTCGACCGCCAGCACACGTTCGGCGGCGGCGATCGGCGACCGTTCGCGTGGCCCCGCGCCGCAGCCCGCGAACGGCGGCACCGCGAGTCCCAGCACGAGCAGCAACCGCAACGACATGCGCGGCAGTGTAGCGGCGCGTCAGCCGGCGCGCAGCGACACCAGCGGATCGTGGCGGGCGGCGCGCAAGGCCGGCAGCGACGACACCACGAGCCCGGTCGCGAACGCCATGCCGGCGACCTGCAGCAGCCACAGCGGGTCGATCGAGCAGGGCACGCGGTCGAGGTTGTAGACGTCGATCGGGAACAGGTCGATGCCGGTGAGCCAGCGCACGCACTGGCGCACTTCCTCGAGATAGACGCCGGTCACGATGCCGCCCGCCGTGCCGAGCGCCACGCCGCAGGCGGTGATGACGAGCCCGCAGGCGAGGAACACCTGCGTGACGCCGAGCGGGGTGCCGCCGAGCGCGCACAGGATGCCGATGTCCGCGACCTTCTCGTTCACCATCATCGACAGCGTCGCCAGCATCAGGAACGCCGCGACGACCATGATGACGATCAGCACGATCTGCATCAGGGCGCGTTGGTGCTGTACCGACTCGAGGAACGGTCCGTTCTTCTGCCGCCAGGTCAGCACCTGACCCCAGCCCTCGAAGTCGCGTTCCACGGTGCGCAGCACGATGCGCTGCAGGCGCGCGGCGGTCTCGTCGAGCTGGGCCTGGTCGTGCACGCGCACCGCGATCTCCTGGGCCACGTCCGGCTGGTCCGGGAACAGTTCGCGCTGCAGGGTCTCCTGCGCGACGAACACCGTGTTGCCGTCGAAGCCGCTGTGCGCGGTCTTGAACGCGCCGGCGACCACGAGCTCGATCTGCACCTTGCGTGGCGTGCGGTTGCCCTTCGTGTCGGCTTCGAGGCGGGCCGTGGTCAGCACGACCTTGTCGCCGGGGGCCAGCCCGTCCTTTTGCATGCGGTGCAGGCTGACCAGCACGGTCGGCAGGCCGCCGCGCGGCAGCAGCGGTTGGTCGTTCGCGCGCAGTTCGGCCGGGATCTCCGGATCGGTGAACCAGGCCGCGAAACCCGTCACCGTGGCCTCGGCGCGCGGGTCGATGCCCTGCACGAACAGGAACGGCTGGTCGCCGCCGTGCAGCGCCGAGCGGCCGGGCAGCGGAGCCGGCGGCGGGCGATGGCCAGGGCGCAGCAAGAGTCCGTAGTGCAGCAGGCGTGGGGCCGTGCCGGCAACCTGCGGGTCGTCGCGCAGCGCCTTCATCAGCCGCCGGCTGTCGCTCCACGACGGCAGGTCGACCACGACGATGTCGGCGTTGGCGGCGTGCACGTGTCTCTCGACGACGTCGAGGAAGCCGGTGAACACCGCGACGACGACGATCAACGCCCACACGCTGATCGTGATGCCGGCCATGCCGAGCAGGTTGATCGGTCGGCTCAGCAGGTAGCGCAGGGCGAGGAACAGCCGGTACATCAGGACACCACGACCCCGTCCTGCATGCGCACGACGCGATGGCAGCGCTGGGCGAGCTTCTCGTCGTGGGTGACCAGCAGGAACGCCAGGCCGCGCTGCCGCTGGATCGAGAACATCAGGTCGACGACGTCGCGTGCGGTGTTGCTGTCGAGGTTGCCGGTCGGCTCGTCGGCGAGCACGGCCTTGGGTTGCGCCAGCAGGGCGCGCGCGATCGCGACGCGCTGCCGTTCGCCGCCGGACAGTTCGTTCGGGCGGTGGTGCAGCCGCTCGCCGAGGCCGACCTGTTCGAGCAGTGCTTGCGCCTCGGCGCGGCAGCGTTTGCGGCGACCCCACCAGCTCCACACCGAGGTCGCCATCATGTGCGCGAGCAGCACGTTCTGCAGCGCCGTCAGCTCCGGGATCAGATGGTAGAACTGGAACACGAACCCGACCTGGCGATGCCGCAGCGTGGCGCGCTGGCCGACCGGGCGCTGGTCGACGCGTTCGCCGTCGTAGTGCACTTCGCCGGCGGTGGGGGCGTCGAGCAGGCCGAGCAGGTGCAGCAGCGTCGATTTGCCGGCACCGGACGCGCCGAGCAACGCCACGGTTTCGCCGGCCGCGAGCGACAGGTCGATGCCGCGCAGCACCGGGATCTCGTTCTTGCCGAGCCGGTAGCTCTTCGCGAGGGCTTTCGCTTGCAGGACGGGCGGGCTCATTCGTGGCTCAACGCGGTGACGGGGTGGAGGCGGGCGGCCTTGCGGGCCGGCAGCCAGGCGACGACGAGGGCGAGCAGCAGCGCACCGATGCCGACCTTGGCGATCCAGCTCGGCGACAGGTCGCACGGGACGCGCGGCAGGTCGAACAGGCGGCGCGGGAACAGTTCGAGGCCGAACGTGGCGTAGAACCAGTCGTTGGCGTCGTTGAGGTAGAGCGCCGACACGATGCCGGTGCCGAGCCCGAGCAGCGTGCCGATGGTGCCGATGGTGACGCCGCCGAGCAGGAACACCGTGCCGATCGCGCGCGGCGAGCCGCCGAGCGCCGACAGGATGCCGATGTCCTTGATCTTCTGCGTGACCATCATGTGCAGGGTCGCGTAGATCACGAACGCGGCGACCAGCATCACCACGAACAGCACGAACTGCATCATGCCCTGCTCGTGCGCGACGGCCGACAGGAACACTTCGTTCTGCTGTTCCCAGTCGACCACGAGGCACGGCTTGCTGCCCTGTGGCAGGACTTTCTGCACCGCGGCCTGCAGGCGTTGCTGGGCCGCCACGAGTCCCGAACCGGCCACTTCGTCGCGCAGCCGGACCGCGACGTCGGTGACCAGGTCGATGGCGCCGTCGTCCATCGGGTCGTGGCCGAGCAGCGTGCGCAGCGTCTCGATCGGCAGCAGCACGGTGGTCTCGTCGAACATGCGGTGCCCCGACGCGAACCAGCCGGCGAACGCGAGCGGGATCGAATGCGTGTGCAGCGAAGCACCGCCTTTGCCGTCGCTCGGGAACGACGCGACCACGACGTCGAGCGGGTCGCCGGGGTTCAGTTGCGGCGCGTGGCGGATCCGGCGCCAGCCGAGCAGGGCGCCGGGCCAGGCGCTGCGGTGGTCTTCGCTGTGCGGTTCGATCGGCAGGCCGGCGCGTTTCCTGGCCAGCCACTCGGCGGCGTCGGGCACCAGCAGCCGTTCGCGGCGATGCGGGTCGCTTTCGTCGAACACCGTCGCGCGTGGCCGGTCGATGCCGCGTTCGGCGAACTCCGTCGGCGCCCGGTCGATCCAGCCGCGCACGCCGCTGACTTCGGGCTCGCGCAGCGGGTCGATGCCGAGCAGGATCGCGAAGCCGTTCTCGGTGTGGTCGAAATCGACCTGGCTGCTCTCGACGCGCCGTTCGCCGCCGCGCGGGGCCCGGCGCGGCTGGAACATGCCGTGGTGGCGCAGGCGCGGTGCGGTCGCCGCGACCAGGTCGCGTTCGGCCTCGAGGGCCAGGCGCACGGCGTCGTAGCCGGTGTCGTGCGGCAGGTCGGTGACGAGCAGCTGGGTCGTGCTGTTGCGCACGTCGCTGCGGATCGTGGTGACGAACCCGGCGAACACGCTGTCGACCAGCAGGATCGCCCACACCGCGAACATCACGCCGAGCACGCCGAGCAGGTTGATGCGCCGCGTCAGCAGGTAGCGCAGGGCCAGGAACGGCGAGAACGCGGCGATCACGGCTGCGGCGGGGCCTGCGGAGCCGCGGCGTCGGCGCCGGCGTTCGCGTTCGGGTCCAGCCGCCGCAGCAGCGGGAACAGCACGACGTCGCGGATCGACGTCGAGCCGCTGAGCAGCATGCACAGGCGGTCGATGCCGATGCCGAGGCCGCCCGCCGGCGGCATGCCGAACTCGAGGGCCTGGACGTAGTCGACGTCGACTTCGCCCGGCGTCTCGTCGTCCTTGTGCGCGACCTGGTCCTGGAAACGCTGCTCCTGGTCGATCGGGTCGTTCAGCTCGCTGAAGGCGTTGCCGAGCTCCATGCCGCACACGAACAGCTCGAAGCGTTCGGTCACGCGCGGATCGCCGGACATGCGCTTGGCCAGCGGGCTGATCGCGACCGGGTAGTCGTGCACGAAGATCGGGCCCTGCAGGGTGTCCTCGACGGTCGCTTCGAACACGTCGTTGGCGAGCTTGTGCGGCTCGATGCCGTCGGTCTTCAGGCCGAGTTCGCGCGCGCGGGCGAGGCAGCTCGCATGGTCGAACCAGTCCACGCCCGGGTTCTGCTGCGCGAACAGGTCGAGGTAGCGCGCCTTCTGGAACGGCGGCTTCAGGTCGTACTGCTTCTCGCGGAACGTCACCACGCTCTGGCCGCCGAGCACGACCTCGACGAGGTGCCCGAACAGCCCTTCGACGCGCGCCATGATGTCGCGGTAGTCGGCCCACGCCTCGTAGCTCTCGAGCATCGTGAACTCGGGATTGTGGCGCGTGCTGATGCCCTCGTTGCGGAACACGCGGCCGATCTCGTAGACGCGTTCCATGCCGCCGACGATCAGGCGCTTCAGGTACAGCTCCGGCGCGAGGCGCAGGTAGAGCTGCATGTCGAGCGCGTTGTGGTGCGTGACGAACGGGCGCGCCGCGGCACCGCCGAAGATCGGCTGCAGGATCGGGGTCTCGACCTCGAGGTAGTCGAGGGAGTCGAAGTAGTGGCGCACCGCGCGCACGATCTTGCTGCGCAGCGCGAACGCCTGCCGCACCTCGGGGTTGGCGAACAGGTCGACGTAGCGCATCCGGTAGCGCTGCTCCTGGTCCTGCAGGCCGTGCCATTTCTCGGGGGCCGGGCGCAGGGCCTTGCTCGCCAGCACGACGTCGGTGGCCCAAAGGGTCGGTTCGCCCTTCTGGGTGGTGCCGAGTTCGCCGGTGATGCTGACCAGGTCGTTGCCCTCGATCTGCTTGCGGTTCGGCCAGAACGCGGCGAGGCGATCGCGTTGGAAGCCGACCTGCAGCGAGCCGGTGCGGTCCGACAGGTGCGCGAAGCGCAGCTTGCCGAAGTCGCGCACGACGCCGAGGCGCCCGGCGATCGTGACGACCTGGCCGTGACGCTGGGCGAAGTCGGGCAGCAGCTCGCCGATCGGCTGGCCGCGCGGCACGCGGGCGGGGAAGGGGTCCTGGCCGGCGGCCCGCATCGCCTGCAGTTTTTCGAGTCGGTCGTTCGCGATCCCGTCGGTCAAGTCAGGTCCTCGGCTCGTGGTGGCAAGCGGCGGATCCTAGGCACGCGGAGTCGACGCGTCGACCTGGATCTGCACCCGCCCGTCGACCACCCGCACCGGCCAGGTGCGCACGCCCCAGTCCTTGCCGACGTCGCAGGCGCCACTCCGCAGGTCGAACTCCCAGTGGTGCATCCAGCACGCGACCTTGCCGCCGAACTGCGTGCCGTCACACAGCGGCGCACTCGCGTGCGGGCAGGCGTTGTCGATCGCGAACAGGTCCCCGCCGTCGCGGAACAGCGCGACCCAGTGCTCGCCGACCTTCACCGGGGCTCCGGGCGCGAACTTCAGGTCGGCCAGGGCGCCCACGTCGACCCAGGTCGTCATCGCGGCAACCGCCGGAACGCCCAGCGGCGGATCACCCGGCCCTCCTCGATGTACTTGCGTTCGAAGTTGGTCGGCGAGAACGCGTGTCCGGGACCGGCGGCACGCACCCGGACTTCTTCGTCTTCGTCGCGTTCGAAGTCGACCGCGGCGCCCATGACGCGAGCGACCTGGCCCGCGTAGGCGGCGTTGTCGGAGGCGAAGTACAGGTAGCCCTCGTCGCGGATCGCGCGCGCCAGCACCGGCACCACGTCGTCGGTGAAGAACCGCCGCCCGGCGTGGCGGCGCTTCGGCCACGGGTCGGGGAAGTACACGTGCACCGCGGCGAGTTCGCCGTCGTCGACGCGGTCCTGCAGGAAGAGCTTGCCGTTGTCGACCAGCAGCAGCCCGTTCTTGCGGCCGCTGGCGTAGAGCCGCGTCGCCGCCATCGCCGCGTAACCCTGCGCCGCCTCGATGCCGAGCAGGAACGTGTCGGGCCGGGCCTCGGTCGAAGCGAGCACGAAGGCGCCCTTGCCCGAGCCGATCTCGATCTCGACGTCGGTGAAGCCGGTTGGCGCGAGCTCGCGCAGCGGCGGCGGATTGCGGCCGCCGAGCACCAGGCGGTCGCCCGGTTCGTCGTCCCCGTCCTGGATCCGGCTGCGGAACGCCAGCTTGCCGCCCTGGTGCATGCGCGGGTTGAACGGCAGCGCGTCGTCGGGGCCGGTCGGGTTCGGTGCGTCGTCGTCGGGGGTCGGTGCAGCCGGCATGAGCGGCGCGAGCATATCGGGCGCGGGCAGCGGCAAAAGGCTCGTGCCGGAGCGATGCGTTCCTACAGTGCTCCGGCTCGTGACCCGTCCGCCATCGCATCCGCCGCGGTTGCTCGCCGCCGGCACGTTCCTCGTGCGCCACCGGGTCGCCGTGCTGCTGCTGGTGCTCGTTACGGCCGGGCTGCTGGCGACGGCGTTGCCGAGCCTGCAGGTCGGCTTCCGCGTCGACGCGTTCTTCAAGAGCGACGATCCCGTGCTGCAGCAGGCGATGGCGCACTACGGCGACGAAGGCTTCGAGTACCCCGATCGCCTGCTGCTGTTCGGTTGGGACGATCCGGAGCCCGTGTCGGCGCAGTCCGTCGAACGGCTGCAGCGGTTCGCGGCGAAGGCGGGGGCGGAGCCGCGCGTCGAACGCGTGCTGACCTTGGCGAACGCGACCGTGCCCGGGGCGCTGCGCCGCGATCCCGAAGCGGTCGTCGCGAGTTCCACCTGGCGGCAGTTGCTGGTGTCGCGTGGCCGCGACGCGGTCGCCGGCATGGTGGTGCTGCGCGCCGGCTGGCGCAGCGACGAGCTGTTGCCGCTGTTCGACCGGTTGCGCGCGGCGGCGGCGGCGGAAGGGCGCATGCTGCGCCTGTGTGGGCTGCCGTTCCACACCGCGACGAGCCAGCGGCTGGTGCGCGACGACCTCGCGCGCTTCCTGCCGATCGGCACCGCGGTGTCGGCGGTGCTGCTGTTCTGGTTGATCCCGCACTGGCTGCTCGCGTGCCTGGCGCTGGTCGTCGTGCCGCTGACCCTGGTCAGCACGCTCGGGGTGATGAGCCTGTGCGGCGTCGAGATGACGATGCTGACGTCGACGCTGCCGACGTTGCTGCTGTGCATGTCGATCGCCGACGGCGTGCACCTGGTGGGGCGTTTCCTCGAGGAACGGCAGCTCGACGGCGAGGCGAAGGCGGCGGCGGCGCGCACGTTCGCGGCGATGTTCGGGCCGTGCCTGATGACGTCGCTGACGACGATCGTCGGCTTCGGCTCGCTGGTGACCGCGCGCCTCGTCGACCTGCGCATGCTCGGCGTGTTCGCCGCGGTGGGCATGGCGTTCGCTTGGATCTACACGATGGCGATCCTGCCGGCGGCGCTGTCGTGGGTGCGGTCGCCGGCCGGCCGGCGGCCCGGCGATCCGGGGGCCCTGGTCGTGCGGGCGTCGCTGTGGGGCCTGCGCCTGCCGCCGCGGGCGTGGCTGTGGGGGAGTGCGGTCGTGCTGGCGGTCGCGGCGTGGGGCAGCACGCGGGTGTCGGTCGAACACAAGCTCACCAGCGACCTGTGGCCCGACAGCGACCTCGTCGTGCAGATGCGTTGGTACGAGGAACGCTTCGTCGGCATCGTGCCGAGCGAGGTGATCGTCGCGACCCGGTCCGGGTTCCAGGCGCGCGAACGCGAACAGCTCACCGCGCTGCGCGCACGGCTCGAGGCGCTGCCCGGTGTGTCGCGCACGCTGTCGGTCGCCGACCTGTGGGCCGACGGCGTGCCGGCGTTGCTGTTGCCGACCCTGGCGAAGTCGGGGGTGTTGCCGGCCGGCATGCTGTCGGCCGACGGCCGCACCGCGCGGGTGATGGTGTTCCGGCCCGACCTCGGTTCCTCGGCCTACCGCGCGTTCGCGGCGACCGTCGCCGCCCTGGCCGCCGAACACGACGCGCTCGCGGTGCGGCTCGCGGGCATGAACATGGTGGGCACCGAGCAGGTGCTCCGCATGACCGACGACCTGGTCGGCTCGTTCGTCGGGTCGTTCGTGCTGATCCTGCTGCTGGTCTGGGTGCAGACCCGCCACCTCGGGCTCGCCCTCGTCGGCATGCTGTCGTGCCTGTTGCCGATGCTGGTGCTGTTCGCGGCGATGGCGTGGGCCGACATCGCGTTGCGCCCGCTGACGGTGATCGCGTTCTGCGTCGCCCTCGGCCTGATGATCGACGACGCGATCCACCTGCTGGCGCGTTGGCAGGAGGAACGGCGGCTCGGGCATGCGGCCGATGTCGCCGCGCACACGGTGGTGGCGACCGCCGGCAAGCCGGTGGTGGTGACGACGCTGCTGCTCCTGGTCGGCTTCGCGACGATCCTCGGCAGCGGCTTCCGCGGCACCGCGACGTTCGGGCTGTTGGTCGTGGTCGCGCTGCTCGGGGCGCTGGCGGCGTCGATGTTCCCGATGCCGGCGTTGTTGCGCGTGCTCGGGCGCCGTCAGGACGCAGCGCCGCCGAAGGCTTCGGCGTAGTCCTGCAGGGCGGCGTCGACCACGGTGAACGCGCGGGCCTTGTCGTACGGCGTGATCGGCAGCGGGGCCGCACCGGGCCGCAGCTTGTAGGTCGCGAAGTAGTGGCGCAGGCGGTCGACCAGCACCTGCGGCAACTGCAGCAGGTCGTCGACGTCGCCCCACACGAAGTCGCCGTCGAGCACGGCGATGATCTTGTCGTCGGCCTCACCGTTGTCGCACATCGTGAGGCCGCCGATCACGCGGGCCTTGACCAGGATGTCGCGCGCGGTGATCGGCCGTTCGCTCAGGACGCAGATGTCGAGCGGGTCGCCGTCGCCCTTCGTCGCCCCGGGCGTCAGCGTGGCGATGCGCGGCCCGCACCACGTGCGCGGCACGAAGCCGTAGAGGGCCGGTGGCGAACTGTTGTTGCGCTGCGGACGGTCGACGCGCAGGAAGCCGCTGTCCTTGTCGATCTCGTACTTCACGACGTCGAACGGCGTGATCTCGACGTAGGCCTGCACGAGCGCGGGCGGGTTGGGCCCGGGCGGCAGGCCGTGCCAGGGGTGGGGTCGCCAACGCTGGAACGTGGTCGGGTGTGCCATGCCGCGACGATAGGGTGGCCCGCGCCGGGTGCTACATTCGTGCCGCCGCCGATGCCCGAACTGCCCGACGTCACGATCTACCGCGAACGCATCGAGGCGTTGCTGTCCGGCCAGGTGCTCGAGCAGTTGCGTCTGCAGAGCCCGTTCCTGCTGCGCTCGGTGACGCCGCCGCCGAGCGCCGTGCACGGCCAGCCGCTGGTCGCGGTGCACCGGCTGGGCAAGCGGCTGGTGTTCGAGTTCCCAGGCCTGCTGTTCCTGGTGCTGCACCTGATGATCGCCGGCCGGCTGCGCTGGTACCCGCGCGAGAAGAAGCTCGGCGGCAGGATCGACCTCGCGGCGTTCGACTTCGCGCCCGGCACGCTGGTGCTGACCGAGGCGGCTTCGAAGAAGCGCGCGTCGCTGCACGTGGTGCAGGGGCGGGAAGGTCTCGCGGCGTTCGACCGCGGCGGGCTCGAAGTGCACGGCGCGTCGGCGGCGCAATTCGCCGAACGGCTGCGGGCCGAGAACCGCACGCTCAAGCGTGCGCTCACCGACCCGACGTTGTTCAGCGGCATCGGCAACGCCTACAGCGACGAGATCCTGCACCGCGCACGGTTGAGTCCGGTGGTGCTGACGCGCCGGCTCGACGACGACGCGATCGAACGGCTGCGCACGGCGATCGTAGCGACGCTCGACCATTGGACCGGTGTGCTGCGCGCCGAGGTCGGCGATGGCTTCCCCGACAAGGTCACCGCGTTCCGCGAGGGCATGGCAGTGCACGGCCGCTACGGCAAACCGTGCCCCGACTGCGGCGCCGCCGTGCAGCGCATCCGCTACGCGGCCAACGAGTGCAACTACTGCGCGCGCTGCCAGTGCGACGGCCGCCTGCTGGCCGACCGGGGCTTGTCGACGCTGCTGAAGAAGGACTGGCCCAAGACGCTCGAAGAGCTCGAGGAACGGCGGCGGCCGCAGTGACCGGCGGTGGTTCCCATGCGCGTCACTTCGCCGGCTTCGCCGTCGCGATCCAGCGGCATGCCGCCGCGAGCACCGGATCGTCGGCGGTGCCGAAGCGGGTCCAGTCGGTCGCGACCTGCTCGTCGGGAGCGATCACGCTGTCGTACCGCTTGCCGGTGCGGTCGGCGTGCACGGTCACGGTGACCAGCAGGAGTGCGCCGTCGGCGAGCAGCTTCTGCGTGTTCGACGTCGGCAGCCCGCGGGTGCCCTCGCCGAAGCGACGCGTGTGCGCGCGGCCGGAGAACGCGACCACGAGCGCTTCGCCCGCCCCGGTCGTCAGCGGACTCGTCAGCACCGCGACCGGCAGGTCGGGCCGCAACGGATGGGGCTGGTCCACCTTGGCCAACTCGTAGCCCGTCGACGACGCAGCACCGGCGGCCGCGTCGTAGGTCCAATCGGCGCCGCTGGTGGCGCTGGCGAATGCGCCGAGCTTGCCGTCGCCGGCCAACGGACCGATGCCGACCAGCATCGGCCACAACGTGCCACCGGTGTTGCGCCGCAGGTCGATGACGAAACCGCGCAGCTTGCCGTCGTCGATCTGGCCGAGCAGTTCGTGCACCGTGTCGTCGTAGGCAGCACCCTTCGGGCCGATCACGGGAGGCAACTCGAGGTAGCCGATGCCGTTGTCGAGGCGGCGCCCCGTCGGGGCCTGGTAGTCGTCGAATGCGGCGAGCGGCACGTTCACTGCGCGCGGTTCCGCGGTGCCGCTGCGCAGGCGCAGATCGAGTGCTGCCGTGCTGCCGTCCGGGCGCTGGCCGCGGCGGAACAGGCGTTCGAACTCACGCGTCGGCAGCGCAGCGAACTCGGCCACGCCGTCGACGGCGACGATGCGGTCGCCGAGCGCGATCCCGGCTTTTGCCGCGGGGCTGCCCGGTGCGACCAGCGCCACGGCACCGCTCGGCGGCACGACCAGGAGGCCGGTGGCCTTCGCGGTGCGCGGCAGGTTGAAGAGCTTCGCAGCGGCAGGATCGAGCAGCAGGGCGTGTTTGTCGCCGAGCGTGGCGAGGGCCTTGCGGATCGCCGGGTGGGTGTCGGCCGGGGTCCTTGCGCCGGCCGCGTCGATCGCCGCGTGCGCATTCGTGCGCAGGGCTTTGTAGTCGGTGGAGTAGACCTTCGCGTTCGCCTCGATCGTGTCGAGCGCCTTGTCGAGGTAGCTGCTCGCCTCGGGCGAAGCTCCG
>JAEUHV010000324.1 GCA_016794485.1 Planctomycetota bacterium | reverse complement strand
CGAGTGGCTCGACACCCACGACGAACCCGACCACGACGGCCTGTGCCTGCGCGAACAGCAGTACCTGCTGAAGTCCATTCGCGACGACATCGACCTCGGCGACCACCTCGCCGACGCGGTGAACAGCCTGCGCATCGTGCTCGCCGCCGACCGCGCCGCCCGCGAAGGGCGCACGATCGACCTCGGGTGAGACCGTTCGTCAGGTCGAGATCACGCGCTGGGTGAAGTCGCGGATCGCGCGGTCCATGTTGAACTCGGGAAACTGCCTCACCGCGTACTTGGTGGGGACGGTCGTCGCCTCGTAGATCACCGCACCGACGCCGTTGCAGTAGCTCTTCAGGCTTGCCAGGATGCTCCGCACGGAACTGAGATCCGCGGTCCCGTCGACTCGCAACGCCCAGAACGAAAGATACGCGGGCTCGGCGGTGTCGACCCAGGCTTGGAAGCTGCTGATCGTTCGTGGCTTCGCGTGCGCCGCCTTGATGTCCATCGCAGTGAATGCGACCTCCCGCACGCGTTTGTGCATGTCGCTTCTGGCGTGGCGTGCCTTGCCGTTGTTGCCCGGGTGCGGCGGAGTCCCAAGTGCCTTGACTTCGGCCGCGACGATCGGATCCCCGCTCTCCGGGTAGCAGATGTCGATATCGATGTCGCTGAACAACACGCTGCGCTTCTTGGCTCGCGTCGCGATCTTGCGTCCGGTGCAGTTCTCGATGATGCGAACGACGAGGTCGTTGAAGAACTTGGCCTTCTGCTGGTACCACCCCGGCGGCCGCTTGCCAGTCGAGTACTCGCGATCGAAGGCGCCCACAGTGGCAATAAAGTCAGCTTCAACCTCAGCCCAACTCTGGCACGGCTCCGACCAGGCTCGCTTCTTTAGTGCCTCGAAGGGCTCGAACTCGTCGTTGGTCATGGCTCGATCAGGCCCCCGCCATCCGCTGGATATGCGTCTTTAGCGCGGCGCGGAACGCATCGGGCGCCCGCAGCGAACTCGAAGCAAGTCGTCGTTCGAACCCCGACGTCGCCCTCAGGGACAACTCCTTCGGTTCGTAAAGAAGAAACTCGTCCACGGGAGTCTGCTTGAACGACACCGGCCAAGTCGTCGCATCGACGCAGAAGCGACCGCCGCTCGCATCGCCGAACGCCGCGCGCGGCCACGCCCCGGTCAAAGGCGACACGACCAAATCGTCGGCGACGCCACGCGCAGGTTCGGCGAGCCGTTCCCCGACCCACTTCGCGACGCGGACCGTCACGGCATTGCCTACCAGCTTCCAGCGGAAGCTGCTGCGCCCAACCCGTTCGGCAGGTTTGGTCCAGTCGACCGGGAATCCCTGCAGACGTTCCGCGTCCCGGATGTCAGGGGTAACGATGCGCCCGTTCGGCAACCAGATCGCCGGCGGCGAGGGAATACCGACGGTCGAGCCTCCTTTCAGAGTCGGCACCGCGGCAACGGCCCACCCCAGGCCACGAACTCCCTCCGTCCAATAAAAGCCGCACGCGTGACCTCGGTGATCGGTTCCGGCGGCAGGCACCTTGCTGTCGCGCATCAAGCGAGGCGCCGGGTCCTCTTCCAGTGATGCAAGGAAGAACACACGCTCGCGACGCTGCGGCAGCCCAAACGCACGCGTGTCGATCACTCGATACGCCCACCGATACCCAAGCCGTTCGAACCGGGTGACGATGAAGTCCATCGCCGCGCCGCGGTTGAGCTGCAGCATGAAGGGCACGTTCTCGAGCAGCACCCAAGGCACCCGCCGTCCTTCCAGCAACCGAAATACCTCCCCGACGAGCCCAGATCGCGCACCGCGAATGCCGCGAGTCCCCCCCGCTTGCGACAAATCCTGGCAGGGGAAGCCAGCGGCGAGCAACTCGGTACCAACCGGTAACGAGTCGAGTGCGCGAACATCGTCGACTCGCGGCACGGAAGGAAACCTCGCGTCGAGTACGGCTGCCGCACCTGGATCGTTCTCGCACAACAGGAGCGTGTCGTGCCCGGCCTTGCACAGACCAAGTTCGATGCCGCCGATACCGGCGAACAGGCCGACGGCTCGCATCGACCGAACCACGCTTCCATTGGTGCCGCCCACGCCTCGGATTCTCGCGCACTACCGCCGATCGTCAAGAAACTGGAGCACGGCTCCTCGTACTTTCTCCGGATCGCGCAGCGCGCACTCCCACACGACCAACACCCGCATGCCCGACCGCCGCAGCTCGCGGGACTTGCGAGAATCTCGCGACCGGTTGGCCTCGATCTTGTCCGCCCACCAAGTGCCATTGGTCTTCGGCCGCAGGCGCGAACTGCGGCGACAGCGCCGATGACCGTGCCAGAAGCACCCATGCACGAAGATCGCCCATCCCTTCACTCGATTCGCCAAGTCGGGCCGACCTGGCAAGTCCGCGCAGTTGCACTGGTAGCGAATGCCCATGCCGCGCAACAGGGACCGCAGAAGCAGCTCAGGAGCAGTACCGTGCCGCCTGACTCGGCGCATCTGCGCCGATCGCTTCGAACCGAGAACCGTGTCGGCTGACCTCACCATGCGCCGCGGTGTCCCGTCACGTCGCCGCCGTCAGAGCGGGATGTTGCCGTGCTTCCTGGGCGGGTTCGAATCGCGCTTGCTGCGCAGCAGTTCGAGCGCCTGGATCAGCATCGGCCGCGTGCGATGCGGCTCGATCACGTCGTCGACGTAGCCGCGGGCGGCGGCCTGGTACGGGTTGGCGAACTTCGCCTTGTAGTCGGCGACCAGCCGCTTCTCCTCGGCCTTCGGATCCTTGGCGGACTGGATCTCGCGCCGGAACACGATCTTCGCCGCGCCCTCGGCACCCATCACCGCGATCTCGGCGGTCGGCCACGCCAGATTGAGGTCGGAACGGATGTGCTTGCTGTTCATCACGTCGTAGGCCCCGCCGTACGCCTTGCGCGTGATGACCGTCATCTTCGGCACGGTCGCTTCGCAGTACGCGTAGAGCAGCTTGGCGCCGTGCGTGATGATGCCGCTCCACTCCTGGTCCTTGCCGGGCAGGAACCCCGGCACGTCCTCGAACGTCACCAGCGGGATGTTGAAGGCGTCGCAGAAGCGGATGAAGCGGGCGCCCTTGAGGCTCGCCTTGATGTCGAGCACGCCGGCGAGGTGGTTCGGCTGGTTGCCGACGATGCCGACCACGTGGCCGCCGAGCCGCGCGAAGCCGACGACGATGTTCTTGGCGTAGCGGCCGTGGATCTCGAAGAAGCGACCGTTGTCGACGACCTTCTTGACCACGTGCCGCATGTCGTACGGCTGATCGGCCGACGGAGGCACGATCGTGTCGAGCGTCGCATCCATGCGGTTCGGATCGTCCTCGCACGGCTGGAACGGCGGGTCCTCGGCGTTGTTCGGCGGCAGGTAGCTCAGCAGCTCGCGCAACTGGACCAGGCAGGACGCATCGTCGGGCGCGGTCAGGTGGGCCACGCCGGAGACCTCGGCGTGCACGCGCGCGCCGCCGAGTTCCTCGCTGGTGGTGTCCTCGTGCGTCACGGTCTTCACCACGTCCGGGCCCGTGATGTGCATGAAGCTCGTGCCCTCCACCATCATGATGAAGTCGGTGATCGCCGGCGAATAGACGGCGCCGCCGGCGCACGGCCCCATGATCGCGCTGATTTGCGGCACGACACCGCTGGCGAGCGTGTTGCGCAGGAAGATGTCGGCGTAGCCGCCGAGTGACGTGACGCCTTCCTGGATGCGCGCGCCACCCGAGTCGCACAGGCCGAGCATCGGCACGCCCATCTTCAGGGACATGTCCATGACCTTGCAGATCTTCGCGGCGTGCGTCTCCGACAGGCTGCCGCCGAACACCGTGAAGTCCTGCGCGAACAGGAACACCGGCCGCCCGTCGATGCGTGCGCTGCCGGTCACGACGCCGTCGCCGAGGATCTGGTTCTTCTCGCTGTCCATGCCGAAGTCGCGGCAGCGGTGCGTGACGAACCGGTCGATCTCGACGAACGTGCCCGGGTCGACCAGCAGGTCGATGCGCTCGCGCGCGGTCAGCTTGCCCTTCTCGTGCTGGGCATCGATGCGGTCCTTGCCGCCGCCGAGCAACGACTTCTCGCGCAGTTCCTGCAGCTTGTGGATGGGATCAGTCATGGTGTGGGTCTTCGACGAACTCGGCCAGCACGCCGCCGAGGTACTTGGGGTGCACGAACGCGACCTTGCAGCCGTGCGCCCCCGGATTGGGCGACTTCGCCAGCATCGGGGCGCCGAGCGCCAGCATCGCGTCGATCTTGACCTGGCAATCGCCGACCTGGAACGCAAGGTGGTGGATGCCAGGACCGCGTTTGTCGAGGAACTGCGCGATCGGCGAGTCCGGCGACGTCGGTTCGAGCAGTTCGATCCGGGTGGTCCCGGCCAGCAGCACCGCGACGCGCACCTTCTCGGTCGGCACCTCGTCGGTCGACTGCAACACGAGCCCGAGGCCGTCGGTCCAGCGCGGCAACGCCTCGGCCAGCGAACGCACGGCGATGCCGATGTGGTGCAGGGCCTGGACGGGGGCGGATCCGGACGGTCGGGCAGCCATGTTCGGGGTCGTGGGACGAGGAGCGGGGCGGCATGCTACCGACGCTCCGCGGCTGCCGCAGCATTCCCTTCCCCATCCCGCTCCCGGCCGAGACCCGACGCTTGCCCGAACTGCCCGAAGTCGAGACCGTGCGCACCGGCGCCGAACCGCACCTGCGCGGCCGGCGCCTGCTCGGAGTCGAACTGCGCCGCAAGGACCTGCGCTGGCCGATGCCGGCGGCGGCCTTGCGCGGCCTCGTCGGCCGGTCGTGCACGGGCATCGAGCGGCGCTCCAAGGACCTGCTGGTCGGTTTCGACGGCGACCGCGCCCCGATCGCGTTGGTGCACCTCGGCATGACCGGCCGGTTCCTGGTCGACGTGCTCGAGCCAGGCGAAGCGCGGCCCGAGTGGCGCCTGCACGAACACTGGCGCATGGACTTCGGCGACCGGCTGGTGCGGTTCGTCGACCCGCGCCGATTCGGGGTGCTCGACGTCACCGATGCGGCCGGAAGCCAGACCCACAAGCTGCTGCGTGGCC
>JAEUHV010000323.1 GCA_016794485.1 Planctomycetota bacterium | reverse complement strand
AGCTCCGCGTTCGCGATCGCCGCAGCGGGCTCGCTCGGGCTCGGCGTGCTGGTCATCGCGATCCTGCTGCTGACGACGGTGCGCGAGGCGTCGCTGCTGACCAGCATGCACGCGACCGCCAGCTCGGGCGTGGCCCTCGTGCAGCGGGTCGCGTCGGGCGTGGACACGCCGTACGTCTCGATCGCGCAGGTGGCCCCCGGCTCTGCGGCCGAACGCCTCGGACTGCACCAGGGCGATGCGCTGGTCGCCCTCGCCGGCACGACGCTGCGCGACGTCAAGCAGGCCTGGCACGTCGTCGGCGCCCTGCCGGACAGCGCCACCACCGCCGACATCGCCTGGGTGCCCGGCCTGGAGACGCTGCTCGGCGAAGTCGAACTCGATCCGGTAGCCGAGAAGCCCTCGACGTTCCGCGCGCGTCTCGCCTACGTCGGCACCGAAACCGATGCCGGCAAGCAAGGGTTCCGGGACGGCGACGTGCTGCTCGCCGCGAACGGCAACGCCCTGTTCGGCAGCCAGCAGGCGTGGCAGACCCTGGTCGCCACCGCCGCGACCGCCGCCGGACCGCTGCAGGTCGAGATCGAACGCGGCGGCGCCCGGATGGTGCTGCCGTTCACCGTGCGCCGCACGGGCACCCTGCCGCTCCAGCGGAGTTTCTGGGCAGCCCTCTGGCGCTTCTGCACCAGCCTCGACGAACGGCGCTATCCGGAGCAGGCAGGCCTCGCCAGCGCGATCGTGGGTTCGCTGCTGGTCGTGCTGGTGACGGTCCTGTTCGCGTTCCCGCTCGGCATCGCCGCCGCGGTCTACCTCGAGGAGTACGCGAAGAAGTCCCGGCTGACTTCGGTGTTGCAGGTGTTGATCGCCAACCTCGCCGGCATTCCGTCGGTCGTCTACGGCATCATCGGCCTCGAAGTCATCGACCGCACGCTCGGGCTCGGCCGCAGCGTGTTGACGGGCGGCCTCACGCTCGGGCTGTTGATCCTGCCGGTGATGATCCTCGGCTGCCGCGAATCGCTGCGCACCGTGCCGCCCTGGGTCCGCCACGCCGCGTTCGCGGTCGGCGCGACACCGAGCCAGGTCGTCTGGTACCAGGTCTTGCCGTACGCACTGCCCGGCATGCTCACGGCAATGATCCTCGCGGTGTCGCGCGCGATCGGTGAAGCCGCGCCGGTGATCATGCTGGCCTACCTGTTCCTCACCTTCGTGCCGACGGGGCTGTCGGAGAACTTCACCGTCATGCCGATCCAGATCTTCACGTGGGCCATGCAGCCGCAGGCGGGCTTCGAGAACATCGCCGCGGTGGCGATCCTCGTGCTGCTGGTGATCCTGCTCGGCCTGAACGGAGCGGCGATCGTGTTGCGCAACCGGTTCCAGTTGAGGTGGTAGCCATGTCCCAACCCGCTCCCCTGCTCGACCCCGAACGCCGCCCCGGCGACGGCCCGGCCACCGCGGTGGCGGCGCCGCCGGTCCTGGCGACGACGAACTTCAACCTGTGGTACGGCGACCACCAGGCGCTGCACGACGTCAACCTCGAGGTGCCCGAGAAGCAGGTCACCGCGATCATCGGCCCGAGCGGCTGCGGCAAGAGCACGTGGCTGCGCAGCCTCAACCGCATGAACGACCTGCTCGGCACCGTGCGGACCTCGGGCCACGTGCGGTACCGCGGCGCCGACGTCTACGCCCGCCACGTCGATCCGGTCGAGGTGCGCCGCCGCATCGGCATGGTGTTCCAGAAGCCGAACCCGTTCCCGAAGTCGATCCGCGAGAACCTGGCGTTCCCGCTGCGCATCAACGGCATCCGCGACGGCGTCGACCAGCGCATCGAACAAGCGCTGCGGCGCGCGTCGATCTGGGAGGAGGTGAAGGACCGCCTGCACAAGGGCGCCCTGGAACTGTCGGGCGGCCAGCAACAACGGCTGTGCATCGCGCGCGCCCTGGTCACCGAACCCGAAGTGCTGCTGATGGACGAGCCCTGCTCGGCGCTCGACCCCGGCTCGACCGCGCGCATCGAGGACCTGATCCACGAACTGCGCCAGCGCTACACCGTGGTGATCGTCACGCACAACATGCAGCAGGCGGCGCGCGTGTCGCAGTTCACCGCGTTCTTCTACGTCGGCCGGCTCGAGGAGTTCGGCTCGACGCGGGCGATGTTCGCCAAGCCCGTGCACAAACGCACCGAGGACTACATCACCGGCCGCTTCGGCTAGCCGTTCCGCCCATGACCCGCACCGCCTACCAACAGTCCCTGGACGAACTGCGTCAGGGCATCCTCGACATCGGCGCACTCGTCCTGCGCCGGTTCGAACAGGGTCTGGCCGCGCTCGTCCGCCACGACTCCGCCACCGGCACCCTCGTCCAGGAGGGCGACCAGGACATCGACCGCGCCACTGCGGCGATCGAACGCACCTGCATCGAGCTGCTGACCCTGCAACAGCCGGTCGCCGGCGACATCCGCTTCGTCACCGCTGCGTTCCGCATCGTCACCGACCTCGAACGGATCGGCGATCTCTCGGTGAACCTGGCCGACTACGCCGACGACAGCGAGACCCTGTCGATGGTGCCGCCCAAACGCATCGAACAGGTCGGCCGTGTCGCGATCGACATGCTGCGCGACGCGATGCGTGCCTTCGCCGACAGCAACGTGTTCCTCGCCGCCGCCGTGATCCGCCGCGACGACGAACTCGACGACCTGGCGTGGAGCACGACGAAGGAGTTCCTGACCGCACTGCACCACGCCGGTCGCCAGGCCTGGGACGACGCGACCGCGAAGCGGCACGCCGAGGAGGCCCTGCCGATCCTGCTGTCGATGCGCGATCTCGAACGCGCCGGCGACCACGCCGTCAACATCTCGCGCCGGGTGATGTACATCGTGAGCGGCGAGCTGCCAGACGGCTGAACGGAGCGGATCGCCGCCGTATCGTGCGGCGATGCGCCGCCTGCTCCTGGTCGTCGGCCTCGTCTCCGTCGCGTGCAGCCGCACGACACCGATCCCGGCCCCGGCCGGGCCGCAGCGGTTCGGCGTGGCCGCATTCGGCGACGTCGATCCGCTCGACCACCTCGCCACGCTGCGCAACGCCGGTTGCGACTACGTCGAACCCGCGCTGAGCCGCCTCGCCGCGTTGCCGCCGGCTGGGCGCGCAGCGGTGCACGAACGCCTGATCCGGTCGGGCCTCGGGGTCGAGGCGATGAACTGGTTCCTGCCGGCCGAACTGAAGGTCACCGGTCCCGACGTAGACGCGGTCGCGACCACGCGCTACCTGCACGACGCGCTGCCGCTGGCCGCATCGTTCGGCGCGAAGGTCGTCGTGTTCGGCAGCCCCGCGTCGCGCTCGTTCCCCACCGGCTTCCCGCGCCCGCGCGCGGAACGACAGCTGGTGCTGTTCCTGCAGGCGTGCGACGACGTGATCTGCAG
>JAEUHV010000148.1 GCA_016794485.1 Planctomycetota bacterium | reverse complement strand
AGTCCGCCCCGACCCGGCGGCCGTCACCGAACCAACGCCTCAAGATCGGCGTCGTCGGTTGCGGCGGCAAGGGCTTGTCCGACATGCAGGCCTGTGCCGCCGAGCACGACATCGTCGCCTTGTGCGACGTCGACGCGGGCAAGGCCAAGCAGGCGCGCACCGAGCAACCCAAGGCCACGTTCTACGAAGACTGGCGCGACCTGCTCGACATCGAGCAGCTCGACGCCTTGGTCGTCAGCACGCCGGACCACCTGCACGCCGGACCGGCGCTGGCGGCGATGGCGCGCGGCTGGCACGTGTTCGTGCAGAAGCCGCTGTCGCACACGGTGCACGAAGCCCGCCTGCTGCGCGACGCCGCGCGCAAGACCAAGGTGATCACGTCGATGGGCAACCAGGGCACCTGCCTCGACGGCTTCCGCACCGCGACCGAGTGCGTCCGGGCCGGCTTGATCGGGGCGGTGAAGGAAGTGCACGTGTGGACCGACCGGCCGATCTGGCCGCAGGGCATCGGCCGACCGAGCCACGTCGACCCGATCCCGGCGTCGTTCCGCTGGGACCTCTGGCTCGGGCCGGCAGCGTGGCGCCCGTACGCGACGCAGAAGAAGGACAAGGACGGCAAGCCCACCGGCGACTTCAAGGGCTACGCGCCGTTCCAGTGGCGCGCGTGGTGGGACTTCGGCACCGGGGCGCTGGGCGACATGGCCTGCCACGTCGCCAACCTGCCGTTCTTCGCGCTCGAGCTCGACGCGCCGACGTCGGTCGAAGCGGTCGCCAGCGACCGCAACGCGGAGACCGCGCCGAAGCGTTCGACGATCACGTTCCAGTTCCCCGCCCGCGGCGCGCGCGGCCCGGTCGTGCTGAAGTGGTACGACGGTGGCGACCTGCCGCCGGCGACGCTGCTGCCGGGCGTGCAACTGCGCAGCGGCGGCTTCCTCCTGGTCGGCGAGAAGGCGATCCTCTACTCGCCCACCGACTACGGCGAGAAGTTCGACCTGTACGGCTTCGACGGCAAGCCACTGCAGTACGAGACGCCGCCGCAGACGCTGCCGCGATCGCCGGGTGTGCACGCCGAGTGGCTCGCGGGCATCCTCGCCGGCAAGCAGCCGATGGCGAACTTCGAGTACGCGGCCCCGTTCACCGAGGCGATGCTGCTCGGCAACCTGGCGCTGCGCACCGGCGAGCGCATCGAGTGGGATGCTGCGGCGATGCGCGTCACCAACTCGGAAGCCGCGAACGCGCTGCTGACCAAGGCCTACCGCCGCGGCTTCGAGCTGACCAAGGTCTGAGCGTGCGCCGGCGCGCTCAGCCCGTCCGCTTCGTGTAGCGGTCGAGCCAGGCGACCATCTCGGCGAGGCAATGCAGCACGTTCTCGCGCGCGGCGTAGCCGTGGCTCTCGTGCGGCAGCATGCACAACCGCGCGGTGGCGCCGTGCCCCTTCAAGGCCACGAACAGCCGCTGGCTCTGGATCGGGAACGTGCCGGGGTTGTTGTCGTCGGCGCCGTGGATCAGCAGCAACGGCTCGTCGATCTTCGGCACGTGTGAGAACGGCGACATCGTGTGGTAGATCTCCGGCGCCTCCCAATACGTGCGATCCTCGTTCTGGAAGCCGAATGGCGTCAGCGTGCGGTTGTAGGCGCCCGAGCGGGCGATGCCGCAGGCGAACAGGTCGGTGTGCGCCAGCAGATTGGCGGTCATGAACGCGCCGTAGCTGTGGCCGCCGACCCCGAGCCGAGTCGGGTCCACGCAACCCGTGTCGGTGAGCGCCTTCACCGCGGCCCGGGCGTTCATCTGCAGCTGCTGCACGAACGTGTCGTTCGCCGTCTTCTGCGGGCCCACGATCGGCATCGCCGCGTCGTCGAACACCGCGTAGCCGGCGAGCAGCAGCGCCAGGTGCGAACTGCCGCCGATGCGCAGGTAGCGGTTGGGCGTCGCGCGCACCTGCCCGGCATCGCTCGCCTGCGAGTATTCCAGCGGGTAGGCCCACACGAAGCACGGCAACTTGTCGCCGGTGCGGAACGACGGCGGCAGGTAGAGCGTGCCCGACAGCGGCACGCCGTCCTCGCGTTCGTACTTCACGATGCGCTTCTGCACGCCGCGCGTCAGCTCGGCGACGGGATCGGGGAACGCCAGCAGCGTCGTGCGTTTGCCGCTGGCCCGATCGACCACCAGCAACGCCGGCGGCTCGGTCGGCGACTCGCTGCGCACCAGCAACTGGTCCTCGCCCTGGCCGAGGAAACCGACGAACGTCTCGTGCCGGCCGGCGGCGGCATGGAACAACCGTTCCTTGTTGCCGGTCGCCGGATCCCAGGCATCGACGAACGGCCGGTTGCCCTCGGGCGACGCGCCGTCGCCGGCCAGGAACAAGCGGCCACCGCGCGTGCGCAGCGCGGTCGAACCGTTCGCCATGCGTTCCGCGATCGGCCGCCCCGGGTCGCCGTACGCGTCCTGCGTCGAACGCTCGTACAGGGCCACGCCCGGCTTCGCGGCGTCCTTGGCGTCGTATTGCCAGACCCGCTGGCGGCGCGTCTTGCGGTCCTGTTCCGTGACCAGCGCCAGCGTGCCGTCGCTGCCGTACTGGCCACCGGCGACGCGGTGCTGGGTCTTGAACCACGGCGTCGGCAAGGCGTCCGCGGCCGCGAGCCGCATCACCTGGTCGCGATGCTCCACGGTCCGGTTCGGATCGCCGCCGTCGAGCGCTTCGCTCCACGACAGCGTGTGCGGCAGGACCGCGATCCAGTCGATGCCGCGCGGGCCTTCCGGCACGCCGCCGATCGGCACGGCGTCGCGCAGAGGCGACCTGACGACGTCGCGCAGCACGCGCCCGTCCAGGTCGCGCCACTCCACCACACGCGGGAACGCCGCCAGCGGGTGCACGAACGAGAACGGCCGCTCGATGCGTTCGGTCAACAGGTAGCGGCCGTCCGGCGACGGCTCGGCGCGTTCGAACATCGCCGGCGCCCCCACCTTGGTCAGTCGCTTCTGCACCGAGTCGTAGCGGGCGAGCTGCGTGGTGCCGTGGAACTCGAGCAGCGCTTCGTCGTGCGCGTCCTGCAGCAGGTCCTGGTAGGTGCGCACCATGGCCTTCTTGCCCGGGGCACTGTCCTGCACCTGCGGCCCCACCGGCACGAGCGGCCGCTCGGGCGGCACCCCGGGAACCACCAGGGGCAGCAGCAGCGTCGTCTGGTCGGGCAGCCACTGCACGCCGACGCGCAGCACCTGGCTCACCCGCACGTCGTCGACCCGTACCGGCGGCGAGGTCGCCGGATCGGCGACCCACAGTTCGGCGCCGCCGTCGGCGGCGCGCAGCAGCGCGAACGCCCGATCGTCCGCGGTCCACACCGGCGCCCCCCAGTGGCCCGGCGGGATCGGCAGCGCGCGTTCCTCGCCGGTCGCTACCGACCGCAAGGTGATCCCGACGGTGCGGGTGCCGAGCTGCGGGCCGCGACCCACCGGGTCGACGCGCAACCCGGCGAGCTTCAGGTGCGGCCGCGCGACCACGTCGAGCCCGGGCAGCGACTCGCGCGTCGTCAGCACGATCCACGTGCGTTGCGGCGACAGCGCGGCGTCGGGCGCGCCTGGTGTCTCGACCAGCTTGACGATCGCGTCCGGCGGCCGGAGCCAGCCGGTGGTCGTGGGCTCCTGTGCCGGTGTGGTGACGGCGACAAGGACGAAAGCCACGCACGCGGTCGTGGCACGGACGGACGGGACGGACATCGGGACCTCCATCCGCCAGGAGACCGGACGCACGGGTCACCGACAAGCGACTACGGCGGCGCGACGAAAACGGGGCCGAGCCCGGCGCGCGGCTACCGCGTCGCGATGCGATCCAGCGACTCGCGGTGCTTCTGCGCGAACGTCTCGCGGAAGTCGATGCCGTCGACGAAGTCGAGGCGTGAATCGGTCGGGCGGCGGCTCAGCAGCTCCGCGTCGATCAGGTTGAAGACGATCTCGCCGAAGTCGGACGAACGGCGCACGCCCCAGCGCTCGAACACCAGTTCGGCCAGGGCACCGAACTGCTCGGATGCGAACTCCTTGATGCCGAGCAGCAGTTCGCGTCCGCCGACGTGGCGCTCTTCGCCGGTCAGCTGGTCGCGGCCCATGCGCGTCATCGTGAAGTCGAGCGCGTCGAGCACGAAGTAGTAGGCATGACGCGAGAACCGACGGTCCCGTCGGCGCACGTTCTGGATCTTCTCTTCGAGCAGGTCGTGTTCAGCGGCTGCCATCGGCTCGGTTCCTGTGAAGGCGAATCGACGTCGGACTGGCGTCGGTATCGACACATCGGGAACCGCCCTTGAGCACGCGCGAGTGACCGCTCGCCCGTCCTCCACCACACCACCGCTGCGAGAACCCCGAGATCCCCCCGGACCCGGGCTTCAGCGCACGAACTGCACGAGGCAGGCGACCAGCACCTGGTCCGGATTGATCTGGAGCTCCAGATCGCGCTCGGCTTCCAGGGTGCGTTCGATCCACGTGGTCCATGGCTCAGCGGGCGGGCCAACGTAGGTTCCGGCCGCGTCGACCGCAAGGGCGTCGCGTGCGGCGGCCACCTCGCTGCGCAGGAGCCACAGGAACGTGCGCGCGGCGTCGAGCTGTTCGTGGCGCTCGCGGTGGCCCGCCAACACCGCCCTGGCCATCGCGAGCGGGCGCAACCGGTCGTGTTCGCGCAGGAGCTCGAGCACGAGATCGTGGACCTGTACCACCTGTTCGGTGCAGGCGAGCATGCATGCCCCAAGGCTGCCCCGGCCGACGCGCACCGCCGCGTCGAAGCGGGCCGCGTGCTGCGGAATTCTGTGCTGCAGGTGCGTGCGAAGCATCGGTTCGGGCAGTGGCAGCAGCGCGAGTCGCTGCAGGCGCGAGTGCACCGTCGGCAGCAGGCGATCCGGCTGCACGGCCTCGAGCAGCAGGAACGTCGCCTGGCCCGGTTCCTCGAGCGTCTTCAGCAACGCGTTCTGGGCTTCCGTGGAAAGGCTGTCGGCGTCCTCGATGCACAACACGCGGGCCCGGCCCAGCACCGCGTGGCGCTGCAGCGTCTCCTGGGCCCGCCGGACCTGATCGACGGTGATCGCGTAGAAGCTGCGCTCCTTGCCCCACATCTTCTTCTCGGCCTGGTCGCGGGCGAGTTCGAGCACGTGCACGTCGGCGTGGCTGTGGTTCGCGACCTGCGAGCAGGTGCGGCACACGCCGCAGGGAGCTTCGGTGTCGAGGTCCGACGGGCACAGCAGCGCCGCCGCGAACCACGCCATCGCGGTCGACTTGCCCGAACCGCGCGGGCCGGTGACCAGGAAGCCGTGCGGCAGGCGTCCACGGCGCGCCAACGCGATCCAGCGCGCCATGGCTTCGCCCTGGCCGACCGGGGCCTGCAGGCGAACGAGCTCACCCGACGGCACGTCGTCGTCATGGGCCGGACGGGCATTGCGCGCGCTCATGACGGCAGGCGCGCGACCAGCGCGCGCAGTTCGTCCTGCACCACCGCGAACGGCCGGCTCGCGTCGACGACGACGGCGCGTGGTTCGAGCGCTGCCGCGCGCAGGAAACCGTCGCGCACCCGTTCGTGGTAGGCGGCTCCACGCGCTTCGATGCGATCGTCGACCCGCGCCTGCCGGCGCGATGCGGCCACCGCCGGTGGCACGTCGAGCACCACGACGACGTCGGGCAACACCGGCCCGTGCACGCGACGCTGCAGGTCGAACACCCAGTCCAGGTCGAGCCCCGGCTCGGCCGCGAGCGCCTGGTAGACGACCGTCGAGAGGTAGCCGCGTTCGGCGACCACGAACTCGCCGGCGGCGAGGGCCTTGGCCACCACCTGCGCCACGGTTTCGGCCCGCGCCGCGGAGAACAACAACGCCTCGGTGATCGGTTGCAGCGCCCCGGTCTTCGGCGACAACAACAGCTGCCGCAGCGCCTCGCCGACCGGCGTCGACCCAGGCTCGCGCACGTGGTGCACGCGCCGACCGGCCCGCCCGAGCGATTCGCACAGCGCGCGCGCCTGGGAGCTCTTGCCGCAGCCGTCGGGCCCGTCCAGGACGACGTAGCGGCTCACTGCAGTTCCTCCAGCAACGTGCGCAACTCGGCCGACTGCGCCAGTTCGTCCTGCAACGACAGCGCCATGTAGCTGACCGCGGCGCGCGTGCGTCCGCCGAGGAAGCGCCCCACTTCGCTGCCGGACAATCCGTTCTGCAGGCAGAGGTACGCGAGCACCTTGCGAGCCCGGCTGACGGCGCGCCCCTGGCGTTTCCCGAGCAGCTCCTGCACCGGAACGGCGCACTTCTCGGCCGTGCGGTCGCGCAGCCGCGCGAACACGCGGGCCGGGTCGATCAGCTCCAGGTACTTCTTCGGCAGCGACGCGCCGCGCGAGGCCGCCCACGCGGCCCGCAACTCCGGGAACCCGCCGACGACGTTCTGCGCCAGCGTCTCGACCGCCGCAGCGCGGCCGTTGCGCGACGGCGCCCCTTCGAGCGCCCGCAGGTAGCGCAGTCGCCCGATCGGACCCGGCCGTTCGATCGCCGCGACGAAGCCGGCCATGCACGAACTGGCGAGCGTCGGCTCGAGGTCGCGCACGTCGTTGGGATGCCAGCGCGCGGCCAACACCGTCGGCGACGGCCCGGTCTCGCGCGCCCGCAGCACGCCGAGCACGAACGCCTGCAGCTTGGGTTTGCCGGCGATGCGGTGGAACTCGTCGAGCACGAGCGGCCGCTGCTGCACCAGTTCGTCGTGCAACCCGCCGACGCGGCTCTCCTGGTGCGCCGCCTGGAACGCCTTCAGCAACGCCGGCAGGTCGAACACCATGGCGGCACCGGCACCGATCCGGCCGGTCCCGCGGTCGCCGTTCTGCTCACGCCACCAGCGCAGCAGGAAGGTCTTGCCGACGCCACTCGGGCCGTGGAAGTAGAACAGGTTCGACGGCAGCGGCCGCCCGCCCGCCAGGTTCTTCAGCACGAGCCACGCGGTCCGGTTGCCGTCGTCGACGACCGGGTGCTGCGGCGACACTTCGAGTTCGTCGAACGCGGCCTCCCCGTGCGTCTGCAATTCGACCTGCAACGTGGTGCCGATGTCCTGCGACAACACCTCCGCCAGCAGCGGGCGGAACAGCGTGCGGACCCGGTCCGCGACCATCTGGTTCGGCGCTTCGAGGTAGACCGTGCCGCGCTCGAGCATGACCGGCCGCAACCCCGCGAGCCACGCCGCGTGCGCCGCCTTGCCGGCACGCTCGCTCAGCGTGTCCTGCACACGGGTCCAGCATTCTTCGAGCACCGGCAGCATGGGATCACGGTCCGCCGATGGTTCGCGGCGGGGGGACAACCCTAGCGTGCGATCACTTGCCTCGCCACTCCTGCATCCACGCCTGCGCCTCCGCGACGATCGGTCGTCCGACCGCCTCCTTGCCGATGCGCTCGACGAGCTGTACCGCGCGTTCGGCGTCGCCGAGGGCGCGGCGCAACTTCGCGGCGCGCAACCACAGCGCGCCCTGTTCGTCCTTCTCCTCCGGTGCGTCGACCGCCGGCCGTTCGGTGCCCTGGCGCAGGTAGCGGCGGTCCTGGGTCGGCGCGACTGCGGCCGCGACCTCGAACTCGAGTGCCGCTTGCGCCGTCTTGCCGAGCGCTTCGTACGCCTCCCCCAGCCGCACGTGCAGGTCGCGATGGAACGGGTCGATGCGGTTGCACTCGACCAGGAGACGCGCCTCCTCGCTGCGGTTGCCGCCGTCACGCTCGAACTCGGCCAAGGTGTAGCGCGGCGTGTAGGCACGGCCGCTGCGGCGGCAGTACGACTTCATCTCCATCTGCGCCTGCGTGCGGTCGCCGCGGTCGCGGTACAGCGCCGCCAGCAGCAGTTCCGGCGCGTTCTCCTGTTCGGTGCACGCCGGCCAACAGGCCTTCGCCCGCTGCCACTGCTCGATCGCCCCGTCCGCGTCCTTGGCCTGCAGCAACAGGCGACCGAAGGCGATGCGCGAATCGAAATCGTCGGCGCCGGCGGCGAAGCCGCGGCGGTAGTGGTCGATCGCCGCTTCCGGCTCCTTGCGTTGCTGCAACAGGGCCGCGCGGACCAGCAACGCCTGGCCGTGTTCGGGGGCCGCGCGCAGCACCTCGCCGAGCCAGCGGCCGGCGTCGACCGGATTCTGCCGCTGCACACAGGCCCAGGCGAGGTCGATGCGAGCCTGCAGGTTGGTCTTGTCCCGCTGGGCGTCGACGATGCGCCGCTGCATCCCCGCGTCGTCCAGCCGCGGTACGAGCCGCATGCCGCGCAGCTTCTCGCGTTCGACCCAGTCGAGGAACTGCCGGTCGAAGTCGCGCGACGACATCGCCAACGCCTTCTGGAACGCCTCTTCGGTGTCGAGGTCTTCACCGAAGGCGCGCAGCAACGACAGAGCCTTGTCGAAGCCGTGGTGCTTCTGGATCCACTCGACGACGAGGCCGCCCTGGTAGTAGCCGAACAGGATGCGCGGCCCGCGGAACAGCCGGTTCATCAGGTGCACCGGCGGGATGTCCTGGTTGTGGAACGCGTCGAACAAGTCGCGGTCCATGCCGCGTTCCCAGGACGGGTCGCGCGTCTTCTCCTCGTACACCGAGAATCCCTCGGTCAACCAGCGCGGCACGCGGTGGTTGCTGACGCCGAGCGTCAGCACGTGTGTGTACTCGTGCCAGGCCGTGGCCTCCCACATGAACTCCTGCCGGCGCAGGTCGGAGTCGACCGGCGACACCAACGTGGTGAGCCGGCCGAAGCACGCGCCGAGTGCGGTGAAGCCGCGGAAGCCGATCGTGCGCACCGAGAAGTCGTCCCAGGTGTGGAACACCTCGATCTTGCCGGGTTGCGGCGGTTTCCACTGGTACTTGGCGCCCAGCACCTGCGCCGCTTCGAGCTGGATCGGCACGAGGTAGTGCGTGAGCACCTCGACGTCGTCGTGGTGCATCTGGATGCGGAAGTCGCCGTGCTCGGCCGCGACGTACTCGGTGTCGAGCAGGTCCTGCACCGCCAACGCGTTGTTGCGCCACGGATCGACCAGGCCTTCGGCCTTCTGCCGGGCGCGGTCGAGCAGTTCCTTCGCCTGCGCGCCCGCTCCAGTGTAGACGAGCGCGCGCGCGAACCCGTGCAACGTCGGGATGTCGTCGGGATCGGCGAGATTCGCCGCGGTGTAGAACGGCAGCGCGTCGGCGAACCGGTACAGCGCGCACAGGTGGTCGCCGAGGATGCGATCGCACTCCGCGAAGCCTGGATCGCCGGCCAGGGCCCGCGCGCGGAACGCCGCGTAGGCATCGTGGTCGTGCAGCAGCCAGGCCGCGGCCGCACGGTGGCACAACACCAGGCGATCGTTCGGGTCGATCGCCAACACCGCGTCGAGCAGCCGCGCCGCGTCGCGGTAGCGCCGGTCGTCGAGCACGTTCGCCGCGCGCTGCATCAGGGCCGGAACGCAGCGGTCGTTGCGCTCGAGCACGCGCTCGACGAACCGTTCGGTCTTGCCGGCGTCGAGGGCCATGTTCGCGCTGCGGATCCGGTACATCGCCAGCAGCGCTTCCTCGAGGTCGCCGTGTTCGTCGAGCACGAGCTTCAGGTCCTTCTCGCCGCTCGGGAACCCACCCGCCTCGCCGTAGGCGGC
Source organism: Planctomycetota bacterium (assembly GCA_016794485.1). GTDB lineage: Bacteria > Planctomycetota > UBA1135 > UBA1135 > UBA2386 > UBA2386. Next base: position 8,562 of record JAEUHV010000148.1, on the reverse strand, counting down.
GAACTTGACCAACGCGAGGGTGATGCGCGCCGCAGCGGACTTAGGGTCCTGCGCCAGCGCATCGACCAGATCGCGGCTGGCGGCTTCGAGGTTCTTGCGTCCGCCGAGCCGATGCTTCGAGCGCCCACGAAAGGCGAGCATCGCCCCCACGGCCTCGGCCTTGGCGTTCTCCTCGAACACGGCCCGCGCCGCCACCCGCAGCCCGTCCGACCACAGGGCCTCGCCCAGTTCGTGCCGGGCCTCGAGGTCCTTCGGGTCGGCGGCGACGAGCGTCTCGTACAGCTTGGCCGCGGTGCCGTAGGCGCCCACGCGCCGGAGCGCCTGCGCCAGGAGGAGCACGACGGGCCGCTGGCTGCGCAGGCGTTCCGTGGCGGCGAGGATCGCATCGCGAACGGTCTCGTAGCGCCCCTTCGCCAGCCCGATCGTCCACAAGCCGATCTGCACCGCGTCGACGACGGCCTGCGGGCGGCTCGCCGCCGGTTCGGCCTCGAGCTCGGCGGCCAGCTCCTCGAACGCCGATTCCGCCGACGACAACTGGCCCTTCTGCAGCTGCTTCTGTGCGTCGGCGAGCAACGCTCCCCAATCGCCTTCGGGATCCTGGGCCGCGAGCGGACCCAAGACCAGTGCGGACAACCACGACGCGACGATCCGGCGGCGACCGAGCATGCGCGACAACATACTGGCGCCGCTCATCGGGTGTTGGACACTTGCGTCCCGATGTCGACCAGCCACGCCGAGTACTACCGCGGGGTCGAAACCGCGGGCCGGGCGATCGCGGCCACCGGAGCAGCGGCCGAACCGGACCGGGTCGCCCGAGCCGTGCACGACGCGATGCAGGAGCGCTTCGCGGGGACCGGGCTGGCCGGCTCCCTCGCGTGCCGTGCCGGCTGTGCCGCGTGCTGCCACTTTCCGGTCGGCGTCACCTTCGGCGAAGCCCGGTTGCTCGCGGCAGCCGCCGCCGATCGCCCGGAGCTGGCCGCCCGCGTGCGCGCGCAAGCCGACGCGACCGCACGGGTTCCCTGGTCCCAGCTCGTCGGCATGCCGTGTCCGTTCCTGGTCGACGACCGCTGTGCGGCCCACGCGATGCGGCCGCTGCCGTGCCGTGCGCTCGGCAGCACCGATGCGGCGGCTTGTGCCACGGCCCTGCACACGCCGCACGACGTGCCGCGCGACGACGCCGCGTTCTGGCTCGGCCTCGGCGCCGCGAGCGCCCTGGCCGAAGTCGGCGTGCCAGGCCACCGCGAACTGCGCGCCGCGGTCGCGGCCTTGCTGCGCGCGCCCGAGCACTCCGCTGCCGCGTTCGCCGACGCGCGCACCGTTCCTGGGGACTAGAGTTCTTCGAACTGCGCCAGCGTCGCGCGCCAGTCCGCCGGGATCGGCGACGGCTTCCACGTATCGTCGACGAACACCAGCACGGCCTTGGCGGTCACCAGCACGGCGTCGTCACCGCGAATCTCGTACTCCATCGCGAAGCTCGTGTTGCCGAGCGCCGCCGTGCGCGCCGCGACCTCGCACTTCATGCCGAGCCGCCCTGGCCGGACGAAGGTGACCGTCGCTTCGGCCAGCACGAACGGCACCCGGTGGTCCACCATCAGGCCCAGGCTCTTGAAGTACAGGTAGCGGGCCTGCTCCATCAGGCTCAGGTAGGTGGCGTTGTTGACGACACCGGCGCTGTCGACGTCGACCCAGCGCAGCGGCACTTCGGCGGCGAAGCGGTAGAACATGCCGCTATCCTGGACCACCCTCGGCATCGGTGCGATGGCGGTCTGCACGATCCTCGGCAATCCGCCGGAGGGTTCCGCCCCGGTCGCCGTAGTAGGCCCCCGCATGCTTCCTCGCCCGATCGCCCTGTCGCCGACGGTGTTGGCCGTCGTGCTGTCGACCCTGTTCGCCCCACTGAGCGCCCAGGAACGCCGGACGGACGGCCCCGGCCTCGTGACCCGCGACTCGCCGCTGCAGGTGGTCGAACCGGATGCGAACGACCGCGAACTGCGCACGACCCCGGTGGTGCGGGCCGTGCAGCGCGCCGCCGACAGCGTCGTCAGCATCTACCTGAAGACGCAGCTCGCCCGTCGCGACGCCGGGGCCACCGGCGCCGAGGTCGGCCAGGGCTCCGGCGTGATCCTGGACGAGAACGGCCTCGTGATCACCAACTGGCACGTGATCGCGCCGGTGTTGCTCGGCAGCCAGCGCGGCAGCGAACTCGACGTGCAGATCACGCTGCGCGACGGCCGCACGCGCCAGGCCCAGGTGCTGACCTCGTCGGCGAAACGCGACCTCGCGCTGCTGCAGCTGCGCCTCGTCGGCGACGAGAAGGTGAAGCCCATCGAGATCGGCCGTTCCGCCGACCTGATGATCGGTGAGACCGTGGTGGCGATCGGCAACCCGCAGGGCCATGCCAACACGGTGACGTCCGGCGTGCTGTCGGCGATCGACCGCTCGATCGTGGTGCGTGCTCCGGACGGCGAACCGCGCCAGTACGCCGGTCTCCTGCAGACCGACGCCGCGATCAACCAGGGCAACAGCGGCGGCGCGCTGCTCGACATCACCGGCCGCCTGATCGGCATCAACAACGCGATGGCGATGGGTGCCGAGAACATCGGTTTCGCGATCCCGATGGACACCGTGCGGGCCGAGTTCCAGAAGGAACTGATCCAGAGCACCAGCTTCACCGGAGCAGCCCACTCGCCCTGGATCGGCCTCGAAGTCGCCGACCAGGACGGGGCCGTGAAGGTCGTGCAGGTGCTGCCGGGCAGTCCGGCCGACGACGCCGGCATCAAGGTCGGCGACGTGGTCCGCCGCGTCGGCGAAACGGACGTGAAGACGTCGATCGACTACCTGCGGTTGTTCTTCCTGGTGCGGCCGATGACGCCGCTGCCGCTCGTGCTCGAACGCGATCGTCAGCCACACCCCGTGACCACGACGCCGCTGACGCGCGACCACGGTGCGGTCTACACCGCGATCGGTGCCCTGCCGGAGGAAGTCGACCTGAACGGCAACGAGGACCTCGTGCGCAAGGCGACGCTGGCGTTCTACCGCGGCACCAACCTGCGCCGGGTGCAGATCTTCCCGGCCGTCGTGCGCCTGAAGCACCTGCAGCCCGACGGCCCGGCCGCCGCGATCGGCCTGAAGGAAGGCGACCTCGTGCTGTCGGCCTTCGTGCAGCAGGCCTTCGGCCCGCGCGAGATGCCGCTGCAGTCGTTGCGCGACCTGGCGCAGATGCTCGACAGTCGCCGCGGCCTCGGCGTGCGCATCGGCATCCTGCGCGGCGACGAGGACCTGGTCGGCACGATCGAAGTGCGCAAGACCCGCTGATCGGCGGCGGGCTCACCGCCAGACCCAGCGGCAGCGCATCAACAGGGTCAGCTGCGTGGCCAGGTCGGGATCGTCGGGACTCGGCATCTCCTTCACCGCAGCCCGCACCGTGGCGCGCCGCAGCAACCGCGCCAGGTCGTCGGACGGCAGCGCGTCGAGCAGGAACGCCGCCGCCGCCGTGCGTTCCTCGCGGTGCACGGCGAACACTTCGCCGACGGTGCTCTGCCAATGCGTCGGCAGGCCCTGGCCGTGGCTGCCGATGCGCTGCAGCAGCTTCGCCTCGCACGCAGCGACCCGCTCGGCGAGCTGCGTGTTGGGTCGGCGCACCAGGTGCGCCCGCAACGCCGGCAGCAACAGGCCGCCGAGCAACCAGCCGCGTTCGAGGTAGACCCCGGGTTCGACTTCGCCTTCGCCGAACACGAACGTGGCCCGCGTCGCGTCCCAACGGCGGGCGATCGCCACCGCCAGCCGATCGGCCGCGCGCGCCGCGACCGGATCCGGTTGCACCGCGAGCCAGGCTTCGAGTTCGAGCAGCGGCCAGGCGTAGTCGCGCAGACGTTCCTGCTTGCCCTCGCCGAGAGGGGGCGAAGCCGCCAACGCCCCGGCCAACGCACCCGCCGCCTGCAGCAGTTCGTCGTCGGCCGTGAGCAATCCCACCCGCAACAAGCCCGAAAGCCAGACGTGCCCGGGCTCCGGCACGCCGGTGCGGTGCTCGGGCCCGTGCGGGAACGGCAGCCCGGTGCGCCCGTCGAGGTCGCGATCGACCAGATGCACCGCCGCCCGCCGGGCCCGCAGCAGCAGTTCGGGTTCGCCGAGGCCGAGCGCGCCGTTCAGCAGCGCCAAGGACGTGTCGAACTCCCCGTTGGTGACGACGCCGCCGCTGCGGCCGTGGTCCCCGGCCCCGCGCAGGCCCGGCAGTTCGAGCAGCTGCGGCCACACCGTGCGCAGGTGCGCGCGCAGCGCCTTGGTGGTCGCACCACCCCCGCCGGCGTGCGGCAACACCCCGGATGCTTCGGCGAGATCGCGGCCGAGGCGGCACCACGCGTCGGCGCCGTGCGCGTAGCCGTCGTTCCACGCGGTCGACGCTTCGCCGGCGGCGAACGGCTCGCCGCACCACACCGTCGCGGCCGGAAACACCCGCCGCACGCATTCGTGCACGGAGCCGTCGTGGAAGTGCCAGCGCCGCGTGTGCACGCGGGCGTCGGGCAACGACTCGTCGAGCACTTCGCGGCGCAGCACCGGGCCGTCCCCGGGGCACGGTCCCGCCCCGCCGGCGAACACCTTCACCACGCCGGGCGGACCGGTGAGGGCCAGCTCGACCCAAACCGGATCGGCACCTTCGCCGCCGATCGGCAGCCGGCGCCACTGCAAACGCCCCTTGCCCTCGAGCCGCAGACCCTGCGCCACGGCCGTCGCCGGCAACGGCACGCCGAGTCGCAGCGGCCGGCCGTCGAGCGGGATCGTGAGCAGGGCGGGCAGAACCGCCACCATGGTCATCGTTGCGTAGATCACGCTGCCATGGGGCCCGCTCGACCACGATCGGTCGCACGACGTGCACGATTTTCCGCCGGTTTCTCGCGGTCAGTCGTCCCACACGCTGCTGAACCACACGCCGCCCTGCGCGAGCCAGTGGCGGAAGCTGTCGTGGTACGGAGCCGTCAGTTCGCGCAGCATCGCCGTGCGATCGAGCCAGCGCACCGCATGCACTTCCCCGCTCGCCACCGGTTCGCCCGGTTCGACTTCGGCCGCGAAGAAGAACGACCGCCAGGCGTAGGCCCGACGGCCGGCGAACCGCCGTTCCCCTTCCTGCACGAACAGGAACCGTGGCGTTCCCGTGACCACGAGCCCGGTCTCTTCGCGCACTTCCCGCACCAGCGCCTCCGGCACCCGTTCGCCGGCTTCGACGGCGCCGCCGGGCAGATCCCAGACGCGCACCGGCTGGCCGCCGATGCGGCGGTCGTTGGCGACGAACAGGAACTGCTCGCCGCGGCACACCACCGCGAACGCACCCAGGAAGTCCGGCCGGACGTCGAGGCCCATCACTCGGACCGCACGATCTGGAACACGCCCTGCGTGAACGGCAACGGCGTGCCGCCGACCGTCTCCAGGAGGCCGAGGTCGACGCGCAGCGGGCCCGCCTGTCCGGTTCCCGTGAGCGTGAGGCCCAGCGGCGCCCCGGCCGGGGTCCACAACTGCACCTCGTAGTGTCCGTCGAGGAACCGGGCGCCACCGCCGACGACGATCGGCCACGGCCAGTCGGGCAATTCGAGCAGGCCATCGAGCCGCACCCAGCCGGCTTCGACACCCTGGACCAGATCGAGCGTGATCGGACGCTGCTGCTGTCCCGCCACGAACAGGGCGCCGTTCCACGCGCCGCCGAGGTCGAGCACCTCGGGCAGCGGGCCGACGTACGCCGCCCGCCAGGTGCCATGGTCCGCCGCACACTGGAACGTGCCGACCAGTTCGCCTTGCAGCAGTTCGCCGCGCAGCACCGGTGCGCCGCCGATGCTCAGCTCGATCACGCCGTCGCGCAGGCTCAGGCCGTAGTCCCCGGGCTCGAGGCACGGATGCGGGAACTGGATGCGCACGATCGGCGCGTCGCGGAAGAACTGCACCTGCACGTTGATCGCGCCGCTCGCCGTGTCGACGTTCGCCGATTGGAACGTGCCCGCCCACTCGCCGGCGAACGCCGACGGTTGTGACGACGGCGTGCGCACCGACCGCACGTCGAGGTCGCCGCACGATGCGCCGACGACCGCCCACAGGAGTAGACCTAGGGTTCGCATGGGTGCCGGACGTAGCCCGGCGGTTGCGCATGGTAACGATCACCGGCGCGACAGGGCAGTCGCGTACGCGGCCCGGATGCCGCGGGCCACCCGGTCGGGCGCACATTGCGGCACGAACGCCGCGGCCGCCGCCAGCATCGAGCCAAGGCCGCGGGGACCGTTCGCCAGTTCCTGCAAGGTGTCGGCGAGCCCGGCGGGACCGGCGGTTTCCGGGACCAGCATGCCGCGGCCCTGCGCCAAGGCGTCGCGCACGCCGGGCACGTCGTAGCCGACCACCGGCACGTTCGCCGCGAACGCCTCCAACGCCACCAGCGGCCAGCCTTCGCGCACGCTCGGCAGCACCAGCCCGTCGTAGGCAGCGAGGTCGGCGGCGATCCCGGGCACGGCACCGCGCAGGTGCACCCGGCCAGGCGCCAGTTGTTCGCAAAGGGCCTGCAGCATCTGCCGCTGCGGTCCGTCCCCGACCAGGTCGCCGTGCAGCCCCGGGCAACGCGCCACCGCCGCCACGAAGTCGCCGAGCCGCTTGATCGGCACGAGGCGCCCGATCGCCGCCACCCGACGTTCGCCGGGCGGGATGCCGAGGTTGCGCCGCGCTTCGTCGCGCGACCGCCGCGGCGGCAGCGCCACGGCCGGTGGGATCACCAGGAACCGGTCGCGGCCGACGACGCCCTTCGCCGCCAGTTCGTCGGCGCAACTCGCACTGACCGTGAACACGAGGTCGGTGCCGCGCGCGAGCCGCCGTTCGAGCCGCGCCAGCCACCATGCGATCGGGAACGGGAAGTAGCCGTCGAGCACGTGGCCGTGGAACGTGTGCGCGACCACCGGCACCCGTTCGGCGCGGGCCGCGTCGCGGCCGAGCCAGCCCGCCTTGCTGGTGTGCGTGTGCACGACGTCCGGCCGGAACGACCGCACCAACGCACGCAGCTGCGCCCGCACGGCCCGCTCGCGCAAGGGTGCCCAGCTGCGCCCGAGGTCGGGCAGTTCGACCACGCCTTCGGCCAGGGGCCCCGCGGCCAGGGCCGCGGCGAACTCCAGGCGCGGCACGCCGTGCGCCGCCGGGTCCAGCATGGTCTCACCGGCCCCGACGCGCCCGGTCACGAGCAAGGTGCGCACCGCGAGCGGCTGCATCGCGTGCCACAACGCGATCGCCTGCCGGGTCGGGCCCCCGAGATTGGGGCGCGTCAACACGCGGAGCACACGCATCGGGGACACCGCGGCCGCGGTCATGCCGCGATCATGCAGCCGCCGCGCTGCCTCGTCACGCGAACTGGTCGAGCATCTGCAGCAGGTAGAGGTGCCAACCGAGCAGCACCAGGTAGCCGATGCCCACGAACCACAACCCCCAGCGCGCGGGGCGGAAGTTCTTGGTCATCATCAGGAACGCCGCGGCACAGCCGATGCCGACCGTCTTCAACAGCAGGAACGGCCACGGGTGGCCGCCGAGGTCGAGCACCGCCTGCACCGCGGGGTTCATCTCCTTGCCGCCATGCGACAGGAACAGCAGGGTGAACCACGCATCGAGCAGGTTCAACGCGATCACGCCGAGCACCACGAGCAGGATGCCAGGACCGTGCACGTCGACGAACGCGCCATCCCGTTCGTCCGCGCGGCGCACATGACGACGGCGGCCGCCGAAGAACACGTAGCGGCTCCACATCGGGGTCGGGCTCCGGCGCCGGTCGGCGCCGCGGCGCTCGGCGGCAGCGGCGGGTGCGGACGGTTCCGCGGGGACGGTCGGAACGGGTGCGAGGCCGAGGGTCGTCACGTCCAAAGTCTACTGCCGGCCGCAACCGCGGGGCGCCGCCGGCCACGAACACCCGGTGGCATCGGCCCGGTTTCGGGACGGCCGACCGGGGCTCAGCTGAACTTCGTCAGGCCGGGCACCGCGACGACGCACTTCGGCGGCGCGTCGGTCCACTTCAGGTTGTCGGGCACGAGTACTTCCTTGCTGTTCCACGCCTCGTCCCACGTGACGCGTTTGCCGGTGTAGGCGGCCATGCGGCCGAGCAGCGCCATCATCGTGCTCTTGCACATGTAGTCGCCGTTGTCGATGCGCTTGCCGGCGTGCAGCGCCGCGAACATCTCGTCGTGTTCGTTCTGGTACATGTCGCGCACCTTGCCGGCGAACTTCCACTCGTTCTTGCCGGTGATCGTGTGCTGGAACACGTTGGCGCGGCCCTCGGTGCCAACGATGTACTCGTTCACGTCGCGATGGCAGCCGTCCTGCTGGCGGCAGTAGCTGTAGCCGCGGGTGCCGTCCTCCCACTCGTAGATGGTGGCGAAGTGGTCGTAGACGTTGCCGAACTTCTCGGCCGTGCGCTTCTGGCGGCCGCCCAGCGAGGTGGCGGCGACCGGATAGACGTCGCGCTTGATCCACGCCATCACGTCCAGGGTGTGGATGTGCTGCTCGGCGATGTGGTCGCCCGACAGCCAAGGGTAGTAGAGCCAGTTGCGCAGCTGC
>JAEUHV010000097.1 GCA_016794485.1 Planctomycetota bacterium | reverse complement strand
CACCGCTGTCGCCGGATCGAGCCCGCGCCGCACTGCTCGCGGACGCCACGGGACTCGTGCGCTGCGAGTGGACGCCAGGCCCGAGTCCGCAGCGCGGTGAAGTGCGCGGCGACGTCGTCTGGGACCCGCACCGGCAGCACGGCTTCCTGCGGCTCAGCGGCCTGCCCGAACTCGACCTCGGCCATCGCTACCAGCTCTGGATCGTCGACGGCACCCGCCAGGGCCCGCCGGTCGACGGTGGTCTGCTGGGCCCGCGCGGAGCTGCGACCGAGGTCGTGGTACCGATCGTCGCCAAGCTCCCGGTGCGGCAGCCGGCGGCGTTCGTGCTGACCGTCGAATCCGCCGATGGCGTGGTGGTGTCGGCACAGGAACACGTGGTGGCGATCGCCAAGCCCTGAGCCGCGAGTGCATCCGGACGGCACGCCGCGGCGAACGTCGCGGCATGAACCGCTTCGTCGCCACCCTGTCGCTGCTCGCCGTCGCCGCCCCTGCCCAACTGCGCCTGCTGGAGCTCGAAGACCTGTCGGCCCGACGCACCGGTGCCGCCGTGCTCGGCTTCGGCCTGCAGGCCTACGCGACCGACCACGACGCGACCGGCGTGCAGCGGCTGCGCGCCGCGATCGCCACCGCCGCCGAGTGCCTGCCGCTGGGCTCCGCAGCCCGCGTCGCAGCCGACGCGCTGCGCAGCCAGACCGGAAGCACCAAGGCTCTCGCCGCGGCCGCCGAGGACCTGCGCGCGGACCTGGCCTTCGTTCCGGTCGCGGAGGCCGAACTGCCCGAAGGCGTGCCCGGCTTCACCGCGCTCGACGAAGTCGAACTGCGCGACTACCCGACCTACCGCATGGTCCGCACCCACATGAAGGGCGGCTCGCTCGGGGCGTTCTGGCCGCTGTTCCGGCACATCCAGAGCCACGAGATCGCGATGACGACGCCGGTGCAGATCGACTACCGCGCCGACGGCGAACGCCTGCGGCAGGACTCGATGGCGTTCCTGTACGGCTCGACCGGGCTCGGCACGCCGGGCAAGGAAGGCAACGTCGAAGTGGTCGACGTGCCGGCGACGACGGTGCTCTCGATCGGCTCGCGCGGCTACGACCAGCCCACGCGCATCGCCGAGATGACCGACCGGCTGCGGTCGTGGCTCGCCGCGAATCCCGCCTGGCAGGCGACCGGGCCGGTGCGCGTGATGGGCTACAACAGCCCGTCGGTGCCGGCGAACAAGCGCTGCTTCGAGGTGCAGTTGCCGGTCCGCCGCGGCGCCGCCGCGCGGTTGCGGGAGTCGGTGTGATCGTCGGCCTGCTCGGCGGCGGCCGCGTACGCACGCTGCGTTCGTCGATCTGGGTGCCGGCTCCACCCGAACGAGTCTGGCCGTTCTTCGCCGACGCGCACAACCTGCCGCTGCTGGTGCCGCCGTTCCTCAAGTTCAAGATCCTGACGCCGGCGCCGATCGCGATGCACCAGGACGCCCGCATCGACTACCGGTTGTCGGTGCGCGGACTGCCGCTGCGCTGGCGTACCCGCATCGCCCGCTGGGACCCGCCGTATTCGTTCGCCGACGAACAGGAACGTGGGCCCTACAAGCGCTGGTTCCACGTCCACACCTTCGAGCCGGTCGACGGCGGCACGGCACTCGGCGACCACGTCGAGTTCGCGGTCGGCGGCGGGCCGCTGGCGCCACTGCTGACCCGCTGGTTCGTGCTGCCCGACGTGCTGCGCATCTTCCGCTACCGGCTCGAGCGCATCACCGAACGGTTCGGCGGCGAACCGGGCAGCGGCAAGGTCTGGTTGGCGGAGCCGGCCAAGGCGTAGTGCGCGCGCATTCGCCGGCCGCAACCGCTATCACTGTGCGCCGAGGCCCGCACATGTCGATCCGCGCTGCACTGCTCGTTCCGTCCGTCCTGCTCGCCACGTTCGCCGTGCCGGCGCAGTCGAAGTTCGACGCCAAGGCACGGCAACAGAGCCACGCCCGCATGGTGCGCGAACTGGCCGACATCGCGGTGCGCGCCAAGAGCGACCACAAGTACCACGGCGACGCCGCGGCGAAGGCGCTGTGGGCCGAGCTGGACCAGCTCGGCGCGAAGGCGCCGTGGAAACTGCGGCTCGACGCCGCCCTCGCCCACCTGCGCCTGGGTGCGACCCAGACCGGCATCGACATCCTGCTCGGCGCGCACGACGCGCTGGCCAAGGGCACGATCGACGGCGACGTCGACGCGAAGAACGCGATCCGTTTCTACCTCGGCATGGCGTGGCTGCGGCGCGCCGAGACCGACAACTGCTGCGCGCGCAACACGCCGGAGAGCTGCATCCTGCCGCTGCAAGGCGGTGCGATCCACACGGCCACCGAAGGCTCGACCAACTCGATCCCGTGGTTCCTCGAAGTGATCGCCAACACGCCGGCGGGCGACGACTGGAACCTGCGCGCGCGCTGGCTGCTCAACCTCGCCAACATGACGCTCGGCAAGTGGCCCGACGGCGTGCGCGAGGACCTGCGCCTGCCGGCGAACACGTTCTCGTCGGCGGTGCCGTTCCCGAAGTTCACGAACGTCGCCAAGAAGCTCGGCCTCGCCACGTTCGGCATGCTCGGTGGCGTCATCGCCGACGACTTCGACGGTGACGCCGATCTCGACCTCGTGGTGAGCTGCTGGGCCACCGACGGCCAGCTGCGCTACTGGCGCAACGACGGCGACGGCACCTTCTCCGACCGCACGCAGGAATCGGGCCTCGTCGGGATCACCAGCGGCATCGACGTCTTCCAGACCGACTTCGACAACGACGGCGACCTCGACGTGTTCGTCTGCCGCGGCGCGTGGCTCTACGACGGCGGCCGGCACCCGAACTCGCTGCTCGAAAACCAGGGCTCCGGCACGTTCGTCGACGTGACGTTCGCAGCCGGGCTCGGCGAAGTGCACTACCCGACCTCGACCTGCCAGTGGGCCGACGTCGACAACGACGGCGACCTCGACCTCTACGTCGGCAACGAGACTTCACCGAAGATCAAGGCGCCGAACCAGCTGTTCCGCAACGAAGGCGACGGCACGTTCTTCGACATCGGCGAACGGGCCGGCGTGCAGAACCTCGGCTACACCAAGGGCGTCGCGTTCGGCGACTTCGACGGCGACGGCAACGTCGACCTCTACGTCAGCAACCTGCACGACCCGAACCGCCTCTACCGCAACGCCGGCAACGGCCGCTTCGTCGACATCGCGCAAAAGCAGGGCATGCACGAACCGATCGAGAGCTTCGGCGCCTGGTTCTGGGACTACGACAACGACGGCGCGCGCGACCTGTTCTGTGCCGCCTACAGCACCGGCATCGGCGACGTCGCGGCCTGGCACCTCGGCCTGCCGCGGCCGCACCCCGAAGTGATGCGGCTCTGGCACGGCGACGGCAAGGGCGGGTTCACGAACGCGGCGCCGGCGCTGGGCATCGACTACCCGGCGCTGCCGATGGGTGCGAACTTCGGCGACCTCGACAACGACGGCTTCCTCGACTTCTACCTGGGCACCGGCGATCCGTACTACTACTCGCTGATGCCGAACCTGATGTACTGGAACCGCGGCGGCAAGCAGTTCGTCGACGTGTCGATGGCCGGCGGCTTCGGCCACCTGCAGAAGGGCCACGGCATCTCGTTCGCGGATCTCGACAGCGACGGCGACCTCGACGTGTTCTCGCGGCAGGGCGGCGCCTACCCGGGCGACGCGGCCTACGACTGCGTGTTCGAGAACCCGGGCTTCGGCAACCAGTGGCTCGCCGTGCAGCTCGTCGGCACGCACAGCAACCGCGCGGCGATCGGCGCGCACCTGCACGCCGAGTTCGACGACGGCGGCACTTTGCGTTCGGTGCATCGCGACGTCGGCAGCGGCGGGTGCTTCGGCGCCAACCCGCTGCGGCAACACCTCGGCCTCGGCCAGGCCAAGACGGTGCAGACGCTGACGATCCGCTGGCCCAGGGACGGCAAGGTGCAGGTGCTGCGCGACCTGCCGGTCGGCCGCACGATCCGCGTCGTCGAAGGCCAGGAAGGGTTCACCGAACTGGCACTGCAGGCGGTGAAGCTCGGCGGCGGGCGCTGAACCTGCAGGCCACCGAGGCCACGCCCCCCCTGCAGTCGTTACCCTCTCGTAGCGACGCGTTCCCGCCACGTCTCGCGCCGCGCCGAGGACCCGAGCGGGACGGCGCCGGAATGGAAATTGCTCGGCGCGCGCCTCCTCTCACGCGAGGTCGTCATGCCCAGGCCCATCCCGCTCGCCGTCGCGTCCGCCGCGGTTCCCTTCCTGCTCTGTTCCACGGCGCTGGCCCAATGCGGGCTGGACTGGCAACCCGGCGTCGGCACCGCCGGCCCCAACGGCACCGTGTTCGCGGCCCGCTTCGCCGCCAACGGCGACCTCTACGCCGCCGGCACGTTCTCGCATGCCGACTTCGCCAAGACGACCGGCGTCGCCCGTTGGGACGGCACGACGTGGCACGGACTCGGCAGCGGCCTGGTCGGCCAGACGCTCGACTTGCTCGAGCACTCGTCGGGCGACTGGATCGCCGGCGGCCAGTTCGGCCTGCCCGCCGTTCCGGGCCTTTGCAACCTCGCACGCTGGGACGGCACCAGCTGGACCGTCTTCGGAGGCGGCGCCAACAGCCGGGTCGAGGCCGTGCTCGAGGTCTCGGGCGGCGACATCGTCGCCGCCGGCCAGTTCACGGTGATCGGCGGCGTCACCGCCAACCGCATCGCCCGCTGGAACGGCACCAGCTGGTCGCCGCTCGGCCCGGGCGTCGGCGGTTCGATCTACGCCGTCGCCGAGATGCCGAACGGTGACCTGGTGGTCGGCGGCAACCTGATCACCGGCGGCGTGCCGCACGGCCTGATGCGCTGGGACGGCAGCACGTGGTCCGTGGTCGCGGGTTCGCAGCCGGGCGCGTACACCCTGGCCGTGCTGCAGAACGGCGACGTGCTCGCCGGCGGCCTGATGGACTACACGACCCCGACCGGCCCGGTGACCTTCGAACGCCTGGTTCGCTGGAACGGAACCCAGGTCACGCCGATCGCGACGCCGTTCCAGAGCATCACCTCGTTGGCCGTCCTGCCGAACGGGGACGTGCTCGCGACCAGTTCGCAGGCGGCCGCCAACCAGTCGTCGGTCGCCCGCTGGAACGGCACGACGTGGACCACCATGTCGGCCGGCGCCCCGGCATCCGCCAACTGCTCCGCCATCGGCCCGAACGGGCGCATCGCGATCGGTGGACTCGGCGACGGCGTCGGCTTCGACCGCCTCGGCGCGGCGCGCGAATGGAACGGCACCCAATGGGTCGCCCTCGGCGGACCGGTGCCGCCACAGGTGACCGCGCTGCAGACCGGCGCGAACGGCGAGGTCTACGCCGGCGGCACCTTCACCAGCTTCCAGGGCATCGCCGCGAACCGGCTGCTGCGGTTCGCGAACGGCTCCTGGTCGGCGGTCGGTGGCGGCGTCGGCGGCCGGGTCACCGCGCTGACAACGGCCCCGAACGGCGACCTGCTGGTCGGCGGCGAATTCACCACCGCGGGCGGCGGCCCCGCGAACCGCATCGCCCGGTGGAACGGCTCGTCGTGGACCAGCCTGGGCTCCGGATTGGCGGTGGCACCGACGAGCCTCGCGGTGACGCAGTCGGGTGAGGTGTTCGCCGCGGTGCCAGGGGCCAGCACGCTGTTGTTCCGCTTCGACGGCGTCGCGTGGACGCAACTGACGACGCCGACCCTCGGCCTCCAGGCCCGGCTGCTGGCGCTCCCGGACGGCTCCCTGTTGATGAGCGGCGTCTTCGCCAACCTGGTGCACTACCAGAACGGCGTCTTCAGCTACCTGCCGTGCCCGTATGTGGGCGAGACCCAGCCGATGAGCCTCGATCCGAACGGACGACTCGTCGTCGGCGTCGGCAGCTACATCGCGCGGCGCGACGGCGCGACGTGGACACTGCTCGCCGACAGCACCGGCAGCATCGGCAACCTGCTGTCGTTCGGCCAGGCACTGGCGTTCGCGTTCTTGCCGAACGGGGACCTGGTCACCGTCGGCACCTACGTGGTGCAGGGCCAGACCGTGGGCATCTGGAAGTTCGACGGCACGGCGTGGTCGATCGTCGACATCGGCACGCAGGCGGGCACGCCGAGCCGAGTCGCCGTCGCCGCGACCGGGGACCTGTTCGTAGCCGGCGAGTTCGTCGGTGCGGGCAACGAAACCAGTGTGCGGTTCGCGCATGCGACGCCGACCTGCCCGGCAGCGGTCGCCTCGTCCGGCACCGGCTGCACCGGCGCCGGGGGCCCGCTTTCGCTGCAGGCGAACGGCCTGCCGTGGGCCGGCGGCACGTTCGCGGCGACGGCGACCGGGCTGGCTTCGCCGCTGGCGCTGCGGACCGTCGGCGACCCGTCCCCCGCTTCGCCGCTGCCGCTCGGCGCCCCCGGCTGCTCGCTGTATGTGCTGCCGTTCGCGGTCGACGTGCTGTTGCCGGTCGCAGGCAGCGCCGCGGCCGGCTTCACGATTCCACGCCAGGCGAACCTCGCCGGCCTCGTGTTCCACACCCAGGTGGTCGGGATCGAGCTGACGCCGACCGGCGACCTGATGCGCCTGACCAGCACGAACGCGCTCGCCCTCAGCGTCGGCGCCTTGTGAACGCGTGGTGGTAGCGGGGCGGACCGGGCCGCACCCCGCATCCATCGCGTCGCGAGTGCCCCGGCACCCGGGATTGGCCCCGGTCGCATCCTTGCTACGCTGTTCGTTCCCCGCAACCTCGAGACTCTACATGCGCATCCTCAGCTGCTCACTCGCTCTCTGCATCGCCTCGGCCCTCACTGCCCAGGACTTCATCCACTACAAGTTCGACGCCAACTGCACCGCCGAGGTGATCAACCTCGCCAACGGCCCGCAGGCGTTCCCCGGCAACGGCACGCTGCAGACGAACAGCGCGATCAGCTCGTGGGACACGGGTGTGTTCGGTGGCTGCCTCGCCGGCGGCGCCAACCTCGCCCCGACCTACTACAACCGCGTCGTCACCGGTTGGAACCCGAGCACGCAGCCGATCACCGGCGACCTCACGATCGCCTGGTTCATGCGGCAGCGCGCTGGTTCGAACATCGGCACGGGTTTGAACTACCTGTTCGGCGCCGCGACCGGCGGCCACCGCATGTTCACCAACGGCGTCGCCGGCACCGGCCTCGTGCAGCGTGAGATCCTCGCCGGCGGCGGCAACAACACCGTGCGCGACTTCCAGCTTCCGGCCGCCACCACGAACATCCAGGCCCTCGCCGCGGCCGGTTGGACGCACGTCGCGATGGTGGTCGAGACCGCCACGCAGACCGCCACCTACTACGTGAACGGCGTCAACGTGTTCCAGCTCGCCAACGTACCGGGAGCGCAGATCAACCTGGCCGGCCAGTACATGGTCGGCGCCTACTCGACATCAGCCACCGGCGCCGGCTCGGCGTACGACATCGACGAGTTCCTGATCAGCCTGCGCGCCTACAGCGCCGCGGAGATCCTGACCATGTCGACGACGCCGCGCGCCGGTGACGGCGACTACCTGTCGGCGATCCCGGCCCAATGCGGCACGGGCAACGTCACGCTGGGCAGCTCGGGCGGCGCGCCGTTCGTCGGCAACACGGCGTACTCGCTCGACGTCACGGCGACGACCCCGAGCCTCTACGTGCTCGCGATCGGCTTCGACCGCTGCCTGCTCGGCGGCACGCTGCCGCTGCCGTTCGATGGCTCCCTGGTCGACCCGCTGCTGAACGGCTGCTGGATCCTCGCCGATCCGGCAGTCACGATCGGCGGCGCCGCGTTCGGCGGTGCCACCCCGAACCCGCTGCCGATTCCCGCGACCACGCCGTTCGGCGCCGCTCTCTACTCGCAGGTGCTGACGCTCGACGCGACGACGTTCGCCGTGTCGATGTCGAGCGGCTTCGCGTCGTCGATCGGCTTCTGATCCGCGCGCCGAGCCGCGGTCCTTCACCGCGGCCGCTCGGCCCAACGCACCTGTTCGTCGCCGTTCGCCGTACTGCGGAACGACGCGACGTTCCCTTCGATGCGCACGTCGAACGGGCCGCCGGAGATCGGGTCGACGAGCTCCGGCAGCGGCTCGCCGAGCCGGAACGCGAGGGCCAGGCGCAGGAGTCGCACCTCCGTGATGCCGAGCAGGTGCGAACTTTCGCGCAGACGCAGTTGGTCCACCTGCGCCCCGACTGCCGTCCACGACCAATCACCGTCGTGGGTCGCCCATTCGCCCCATTGCTGCATGCGCGCGACCAGCCCGGATCTCGGCGGCTGCATCCGCGGCAGGCCGGCGATCAGGGCGTCGCAGGCCGCGAGTTCGGCATCGGCCGGATCGAAGAAGCCGTGCCGCAGTGCCCGCAAGCGGCCAGCCGACCACCCACCCTCGAGTGTCCCGCGCGCGTGCTTGGCCATGAACCGCACCACGTCTGTGTGCGGCGGCCAGGTGGCATCCAACCGTTCGAGTCCGGCCGCGAGCAATCGCGCCGCGGCGACGTCGAGGCGCCGCACGCGGTCGTCGGGCCAAACCGACGACCGCGGCCATTTGCTGCCGTCGAAGCGGCCGTCGCGCCACATGCGCGCTTCGTCGAGCCAATAGCCGACTGCCTCGCTCGCCGCCCCTCGGTCCCACGCGTCGGCCTGGGCGATGCGCAGGATCCCGGCCACGGCACCGGTTTCCCACTGCACGCGCGCCCCGTTGTGCGCGAGCCGCTGCGCCAACGCGACGATCGGTGCGAGTGCCGACCTCGCGGCCGTTCGTTCGGCGACCTTGTCCGGGCCGGACAACTTGGCGAGTGAACTGCGCAAGGACAGC
>JAEUHV010000044.1 GCA_016794485.1 Planctomycetota bacterium | reverse complement strand
TGCCGGGAGGCCGGCGACGGTGAACGACACGGAAAAACCGCTGGTAACCGCGGCCCGCGTCTGCTTTGCTTCTCGCCCCTTTCGCCGCTCCTGACGCACGGAGACAGTTTCCCTTGGCAGTCACGCTTCGCCTGAAACGCTTTGGACGCCTCAACCACCCCACCTACCGCGTGGTGGCCTGTGACCCGCGCTTCCCGCGCGATGGTCGCATCATCGAGGCTCTCGGATACTTCCTGCCCCTGATGCCCCGCGCTCAGGAACAGGTCAAGCTGAACACCGAGCGCATCAACTACTGGCTGTCGGTCGGCGCCAAACCGTCGGACACGGTCGCGCAGATGATCGAGAAGTCGGGCCTCAAGGTGCCGGTGACCAAGAAGCCGGAACGCCAGAAGAGCAAGGGCAAGCCGGCCAAGTTCCAGCCGCCGAAGAAAAAGGTGCGCAAGCCAAAGGCCCAGCGCCGGGCCGAGAAGGCCGCACGCGCTGCCGCGGCCAAGAAGTAGTCGATGCCGGGGCGTAGGTGATGCCGCCTGCGCCCGCGGTCCTTTCGTCTGGCTCGTTCCGGAACTGGCCCCTCAAGGGGTGCCTCGAGTGAGGTCGTGGTGACGACGAAGAAGAAGAAGCAGGTGGGCCCCGCCACCGAAGCGCCGCCGGACCCGCGCGAGCCGCTGGCCCCGAATGCCGCCAACTTCGAAGCGGTCTTGCAGCAGCTCAAGGACGTCCTCGCGGACCTCCCGGTGCCGCAGCCGAAGGAAGGCGAAGCCCTGCCTGCGCTCGACCTGGTCGACGCCGTGCTGCACATGTACTTCGCCGATGGCCTGCCGTGTGGCCTTGGCCAGGAGGCGCGTCGACGCATCGCCGAGGGCTTCGTCGATCGCAACGAGTTCCGCGTCACCGAGGCATTCGAGGTCGAGGACCTGCTGCGCGACCTGGCGATCCCGCACCTGTTCGAGCGCTGCCTCGCGGTGCGCGACTCGGTGGCGCAGATCTACAACGACCAGAACGGCGTGCAGCTCGGGTTCCTGCGCGACGCCGGCATCAGCGACCGCAACACGTTCTTCCAGCGTGTGCCGGCGCTGCAGCCGCACATCGTGCACTTCCTCGGCCACCTGCTGACGCTCGAGGAGCTCTGCTTCTCGGAAAAGTCGACGGCGCGGGCGCAACAGCGGCTCGGGTTCGAAGGTCCCGCGGCCGCCAAGTTCCTCGACGAACTGCGGGCGCTGGTCAAGCCGTTCGGGCGGCTCCCACTCGATGTCGGTCCGCACCTCGGCGGCAAGAAGCCGAACCTGAAGCACACGCTTTCTCCGGCGTGCCTGCTGGTCCGTCTGGCGCCCGCCGGCAAGCGGCGCAGCCCGGCGAGCTGACCAGGCGGTTGCGCTGGCCGGATGGCGCGCTGGCCGGCTGGGGCGATTCCTTGGCGTCGACGCGGCAGGATCCCGTCGCCGGCGCTTGCCCCGCGCACCGCGGCACGCGACGTTGTCGCCGTGGCACCGAACGTCGACCTCTGGCTCGCCTCCACCTCGCCGCGTCGTCGCGAGTTGCTGGCCGCCGCGGGGGTCGCCTTCCAGCTGTGCGAGCCCGGTCCCGAATACGTGCCCGGCGGCGGCGACGAGCACTCCAGTGAACGCGGCGAACCTGGCCGCCTCGCCCTCGACCGAGCGGTGCGCAAGGCTCTGGGGGCGAAGGTGCCAGCGACGCCGGTTCCGGTGCTCGGGGTCGACACGGTGGTAGATCTCGACGGCCTCGAACTCGGCAAGCCGGCCGACCGCGCCGCGGCCGAACGCATGCTGCGGGCGCTGGTCGGCCGTCGGCACCTGGTGCACACGGCGCATTGCCTCTGCGTGCCGCATCTCGGTCGATCCTGGTGCGAACTCGCGACCGCCGAGGTCGAGTGCGGCCCGCCGCCCGAAGCCGAACTGCAGCGCTACCTCGACTCCGGCCAATGGCGCGGCAAGGCCGGCAGCTATGGCGTGCAGGACGACGCCCAGTCGTTCTTCCGCGTCGTCAGGGGAGCCTTCGACACGGTGGTGGGGCTGCACCTTCCCGCCGTGCGGGCCTTGTTGGCACGTGCCCGCGCGGAGGCCTGACCGTGTTCGGCCGTGGACTCGCGCTGCGCCTGCTCCTGGCCCTGGTCGTCGCCACGGCGGGCGTCGTCGTGTTGCACCGAGTGGTCACCGCCCGCGAGGCCGAGGTCCGGCCCGGCGCTGCGGTGCAGGCCAGGCCTGCGCCCGCCGCATTGGCCCAGCTCGGTTTCCCGCTCGCACCGGTGGCCGGGGTGGTGTTGCTCGTCGATCGCGCCGAGTCGGTGCCGAACGACGTGGCGCCGGTGCTGGTCGTTCTGGCCGACGGCGCCTTGCGGGTCCGTCGGCACGCCGAAGCACCGGCCGGGCCAATCGTGGAGAACCGTGCGAACCGCGCCGGGATCGGGGCGGCCGTGGTGGTGCCGCAGGACCTGCTGGCGCCCGGCCGGGCCGCGGCCCGTGGCGCCCTGCTCGAGGTGCTCGGCGCGTGGTTGCCCGAACGGCCCTTGCCGTCGGCGCGATTGCGCGACCTCGGCCTCGGGCTCGCCCGGGCAGAGCTCGATCGGCTTTGTGCGTGGCTGCCGTGAGAACGGTTCCAGCCGCCTGTTGACCTGCTCGTCGCCGTTCCTACACTCTTCCGCCCCGAACGGCCGCACGTGCCGTGCGCGAAAGAGCCATGAAAGCCGACATCCATCCGAAGTACGTCGAGTGCGCGATCACCTGCGCCTGCGGCAACAAGTTCACGACCCGCTCGGTGAAGTCCGAGATCCGCACCGACATCTGCTCGGCCTGCCACCCGTACTTCACCGGCGCGCAGAAGTTCGTCGACACCGCCGGTCGCGTCGACAAGTTCCGCAAGCGCTACGCGCTCAAGGACGGAGCCAAGGCTTAGGGGGAGACGCGGGCCAGGGCGGCCGGAGGTCGCCGATGAGCACATTGCGTCCCAAGATCCGGCAGAAGCTGGACAGCCTGTCCGCGCGCATGGCGGAGCTGCTGGTGCAGGTCGCCGATCCGAAGGTGATCGAGCGACCGGACCGTCTCGCTGCCTTGAACAAGGAACTCGGTCTCGCCACGCCGATCGTCGCGGACTACCGCGCCTGGTTGAAGCTCGAGGCCGAGATCGCCGACACCAAGGTGCTCGCCGCTGGGGCCGATCGCGAGATGGCCGAACTCGCTGCCGCCGAGTTGCCGGAACTGGAAGCGCGTCTCGCCACGGCCACCGAAGGGTTGATCGACTCGCTGCTCGCCGACCAGGGCGACGACCGCCGCGACTGCATCGTCGAAATCCGGGCCGGGACCGGCGGCGAAGAAGCGGCCTTGTTCGCGCGTGACCTCTGCACGCTCTACGAGCGTTTCGCCGGCCGCAAGGGCTGGGCGTTCGAGCCGATGCACGACACGCCGGCCGAACAGGGTGGTTTCAAGGAGATCGTGTTCGCGCTGCGCGGCAAGAACGTGTTCGCCGCGATGCAGTTCGAATCCGGCGGACACCGCGTGCAGCGTGTACCGGAGACCGAGGCCAAGGGCCGCGTGCACACGTCGGCGGCGACGGTCGCGGTGTTGCCCGAGGTCGAAGAGGTCGAGATCGCGATCCGCTCGGAGGACCTCAAGGTCGACACGTTCCGCGCCTCGGGAGCTGGCGGCCAGCACGTCAACAAGACCGAGTCCGCGGTGCGCATCACGCACCTGCCGACCGGTACCGTCGTCGCGTGCCAGGAGGAGCGCAGCCAGTTGAAGAACCGGCAACGGGCGATGGCGCTGCTGCGCAGCCGCATCTACGACGCGGAGAAACGCGCCAAGGACGCCGCCCGCGCCGCGGAACGCAAGGAGCAG
Source organism: Planctomycetota bacterium (assembly GCA_016794485.1). Taxonomy (GTDB): domain Bacteria; phylum Planctomycetota; class UBA1135; order UBA1135; family UBA2386; genus UBA2386. The sequence continues at coordinate 637 of JAEUHV010000044.1, read as the reverse complement.
GTCGGGTCTGGCGACCGCAGCGACCGCATCCGCACCTACAACTTCCCGCAGGACCGGCTGACCGACCACCGCCTGAACCGCAACTTCTCGCTGCTGCAGGTCATGGAAGGCAAGCTCGAGCCGGTGGTGCAGGCGTTGCAGGCCGACGAGCGCGAGCGGCGCATCGAGGCCTTGTGACCCAGCACACGGTGCTGAGCGTTCTGCGCGGCGCCGAAGAGTGGCTGCACAAGCGCGGGGTCGACGCTCCGAAACGTTCGGCGGAGTTGCTGCTCGGCAAGGTGCTCGGCCTCGACCGCCTGCAGCTCTACCTCGCGCACGACCGGCCGCTGGATCCCGACGAACGTGCGGCGATGCGCGCGCTCGTGCAGCGGCGCGGCGAACACGAACCGGTCGCCTACCTGCTCGGCAACTGGAGCTTCCGTGGTCTCGAGCTCGACGTTTCGTCGGCGGTGCTGGTGCCACGGCCGGAGACGGAGGAACTGGTCGACCTCGCGCTGGCGAAGGCACCCGCAGGTGCCCGCGTCGCCGACTTCGGCACCGGCAGCGGTGCGATCGCCGTGGCCCTCGCCGCGGCCCGGCCGGACCTGCGGGTGTTCGCACTCGACGCGAGCAAGAACGCGCTCGCGGTCGCCGCCGC
>JAEUHV010000012.1 GCA_016794485.1 Planctomycetota bacterium | reverse complement strand
CGCAGCCGGCACACACCGCTGCGATTCGCGCACTCGTCGGCGGCACGAGGACGAGCGTGGACGGTCGGCGCGACGGATCAGGAAATCGGCGACGATTGGCTTCGGCTGGATTTTCCCGGCCTCCCGCGTGGTTCCGTCGCTGGATCCATTGCTCATGATGGCCCACCGATCCCTTGTCCTGCTTCCGCTTTTCGCCTCTTCCGCCTTGGCGCAACTGCCGGCGCCAACCCTCATCCAACGCACCGCGCCCCGCGCGACCTGGACCGCAGTCACCACCGCCGGCCTCACCACCGGCGTCACCACCAGCCCGCCGACCGTGAACGGCACCTTCCGCGCCGACAACCCCGGCGCCGTCGGCCAGGACAAGCTGTGGATCTTCGGCGGATCGCTCGGCAACAACACCTCCTACACCGCGAACGACCTGTGGGCGTTCGATCCAGTCGCCGGAACGATGACCCAGGTGATTGCCGATGGTGCCGCCGGCTCGCCGTCGCACCGTGGCCGCTCGGCGATCGCGTGGAATCCGACCAACAACAAGCTCACCGTGTTCGGCGGTGATTCGCGCGGCGGCCCGACCGGCACCGGCACCGCAACGCTGCTCGGCGACACTTGGGAGTTCGACCCCGCCACCTCCACCTGGGCCAATGTCACCCCGGCCACGAGCCCGTCGCCGCGCCGCTGGGCCACGCTGGCGCACGACCCGATCACCGGTGGCATGCTGTTGTTCGGCGGCGAGACGGCGATGACCACTCCGCCCACCTACTCGAACGAAACCTGGCTGTGGATCGGCGGCATCTGGACGCAGCTGTCCACTTCGACCACGCCCGCCGCACGCTCGCTGCATTCGATGGTCACGCGCACCGACTCGTTCCAGGACGTGGTCATGCTCGGCGGCGGCAACAACGCGATGGCCACTCCCGACCAGATCCGCTTCCTCGACGTGTGGCGCTGGAACGGAGCCGACTGGCAGCTGCTGAGCGATTGCGATGTGACGACCAATCCGACCGGTGCCGGCACCACGTGGCCTGCGTCGACCCTCGGCAACCAGGCGGTCTACGACCCGCTGCGGCAGCGCATCGTCGTGCAGGGAGGCAACGGCATCACCGTCGCCGCGAACACGATCTACGTGTACGGCCCGAGCTATGGTGGCTCGCCGACCAACTACACGAGCGAGTTCGACAGCCTCACGAACCAGTGGTCGATCTACGCGAGCCCGACGACGGGCACGACGCCGTTCAACAACACCGACACGGTGCTCGGCCGCGTCAGCCGCTACTTCGTCGGCTTCGTGCCGGCCACCGGCAAGGTCTACAAGGCCTGCGGCCAGGACCCGACCAAGAGTGGTAGCAAGCCGACCTACTCGGTCTATGCGTACCAGGCCAACCCGGTCGCGACCACGACGTCGTACGGTGCCGGCTGCAACGGCGTCGGCGGCCCCATGGTGCTCACCGCCGACAACGCGCCGTGGACCGGGCGCACGTTCTCGGCCACCAGCACCGGCTTCGGCCCGCTGTCGTTCTGCCTCGGCGTCGTCGGCCTCACGCAGGTCTCGATCCCGATGGTCGCGGTGCTGCCGGTCGGTGGACTCGGCTGCGACGTGCTCGCCAACCCGGACCTGATGGTGGCCGTGCTGCCCACCGCCGGGTCGGCGCAGATCACGTTCCCGCTGCCGAACACGCCGTCGCTCGGCGGCTTGTCGCTCTACTTCCAGGCCGCGGAACTCGCGTTCGACCTCGGCGGCAACATCGTCGGGCTGTCGGGCAGTAACGGCCTCACGGCGACGATCGGCGCGCTGTAGGAAAGGGGCGCGCCGCGGACGGTCGGCTAGGATCGGCGGCATGCGAGTCGCCCTCCTTGCCGCCGTCGCCTGGCTCGCCGTCCCCGCGTTCGCCCAGACCGCGAACGGCGTCGTCTACGGGTTCGACGGCCAGCCATGCGGAGGCGCGTGCGTGCACGTGCGCGGCGCCGGGTTCACCACCGGGGAAGTGCTCACCGACGCGCGCGGCGCGTTCGCCATCGACGCCGACCGGCCCTTCGCCCAACTCGTCGTGCAGCTGGAGGGGGTCGTCGTGCGCGTCCCCGCGGCGGCCGGTTCGGCGCGGGAAGTCGCCGTGCGTTTCGCGGACCAGGCGTTCGCGACGTTGCACGGCACCGTGCTCGACCCCGCCGGTGATCCGGCGCGCGCCGTGGATCTCCAGATGAAGGACGCCGGCGGGAACACGCTCGGCTGCGTCACGACGACCGACGACGGCTCGTTCACCTTCCGGACGAAGCCGCAGCTGCAGCGCATCGTCGTCGATCCGGTGGGATGGCACTGCGAGGTCGACGGCCCGTTCACCGACAAGAGCCCGGTCCGCATCGATCTGACCAAGGTGAAGGACGAGTTCGTGCGGCTGCAGGGACACTGCTTCGACGAACAGGATCGCCCAGCGGCGGCCTGGACCATGACCGCCCGGCGCGGGGGCGTCCGCCTCGCAATGGCCCGGGTCGGCGCCGACGGCGCCTTCACCCTGTGGTGCAGGGGGACAGTCGACGAAGTCGACGCGACCGACGGGTTCACCCACGTCGGCCTCGTCGGTCCATGGCGCAGCAACGCGCGCCTGCTGCTGCGCGAACGCGACCATGGCCTGGTGCCCGTGGTCGGCCGCGTCGTCGGCGCCGACGGCGCGGCGATCGTCGGTGCCGCGATCGTGCCGGCGATGGACGAGGCGACCCCGCCGAAGTCCCAGGCCGCCTTGGCCACGACCGACTCGGACGGTCGCTTCGTCGCTCGCGTGCGGCGCGGCCAACCGTTCCTGTTCGCCTACCACGACATCTCGAACCGCACCGGCACCGTCGCCGTGCCGCGCGACGGCGCCCCGGTCGTCGTCACGGTCCGCTGACCGGCGTCACCGCGCCGGCGCGAACGGTGCGGCGTGGTGCCAGGCGTCATCGAAGCCTCCCGATTCCTTGTCACCCGCGGCGGCGGAACTGGCGGTTCCCGTGGCCCGAGGACACGATCCGGCGATGAGCTCCGTCGCCCGTTCGACCGTCCCGTTCCTGTTCCTGATCGCGAGTGGCTGCATGTCGATGCGGTACGACCTGTCCGGACTGCCGTTTCCCGTCAGCGCCTCGCCGGCTCCGGGCACGACCCAGGGGGAACGTTTCGAACGCAAGAGCAGCCATGTGCAGTACGGCTTCGGCCTGTTCGGCGAAGCCCAGCCCGATGTCCGCGGCATCCTCGCCGAGGAAGGTGCGGGTTGCACCGCGATCGCCGACCTGCGCGTGACCTCGGGAGCGTCGCTGCACGCGTGGCTCGCGACCCACCTGAGCCTCGGGCTCGTGCGCTACAAGGTCGTCACCGTGACCGGAGTGAAGTTGCGCGAAGCCCGCTGACCGCGCGCGTCACTC
>JAEUHV010000584.1 GCA_016794485.1 Planctomycetota bacterium | reverse complement strand
CGATCCGCGCGACAGATATCATCGTGTCCCCTGCACGTCGTCTCGCCGACGACTCGCAGCCGAGGTCCAGTACTCATGTCGTGGCCCAAACTCGCAGCGATCGTCGGCAGCACCGTGTCGTTGGCCGCGCAATGTTCCCTGCAGTGGCTGCCCCACGCCAACTACCCGGGCGTCGACGGGATGGTGTTCGCCGTCGTCGAATGGGATCCGGACCAGTCGGGGCCACGCCTGCCGGTGCTCGTGTTGGGCGGGAGCTTCACGCTCGCCGGATCGACTTCGGCCGCCAACCTCGTCACGTTCGATCCCGCCACCGGGATCTGGGAGCCACTCGGCACCGGGGTCGACGGCCTCGTGCGCGCGCTGGCCGTGCTGCCGAACGGCGATCTCGTCGCGGGCGGGGGCTTCCAGGTTGCGGGTGGCGTCGCGGCGGGTGGGGTCGCGCGGTGGAACGGCACCGCGTGGGCGCCGATCGGCGGTCCGATCGCCGGTAGCTCCAGCCTCGGCGTGTACGCGCTCAGTGTGTTGCCGAACGGCGATCTGGTCGCCGGCGGTGCCTTCAGCAGCATCGGCGGCGCCGCCGCCAACTGTGTGGCGCGCTGGAACGGCAGCGTGTGGTCGCCGTTGGGGGGTGGTCTCACCTGGAGCAGCACGCCGAACGTGAACGCGTTGGCGGTGCTGCCGAACGGCGATTTGCTGGCCGGTGGTTGGTTCACGCATGCCGGCGGCACGCAGGCCGTCGGCATCGCGCGTTGGGACGGCACGGCGTGGTCGGCGCTCGGCAGCAGCGTCAATTCCGCCGTGCATGCGATCCTGGTGTTGCCGAACGGCGACGCGATCGTCGGCGGGCAGTTCGGCTCGGCAGGCGGCCTGCAGTCGATCGGCATCGCGCGCTGGAGCGGCGGCACCTGGTCGACGCTCGGCAACGCGCTGTGGGGCACCGGGCTCGGCGTGGTGTACGGCCTCGGCCTCGCCGCAAACGGCGACGTGCTGGCGACGGGCGGATTCACCTCGATCGGCGGTGTGGCCGCCGCGGGCGTCGCACGCTGGAACGGCAGCACGTGGTCGCCGCTCGGCAGCGGCCTTGCCGGTGGGCTCGGCCAGGTGGTGCTGGGGCGCGCCAGCGGTCCGGTGGTGGTCGCGGGAGCCTTCACGACGGCGGGCGGCCAGGTGGCCGCGCGTGTGGCGCAATGGGATGGCGGGGTCTTCGCGCCGTTGGCTGCCGGCTTCGATGCCGTGGTGCGTTCGTGTGTGGTGCGCAACGGCAACGAACTCGTGGCCGGTGGCACGTTCCGTTCGGCGAACGGGGTTCCGGCGCGCAGCGTCGCCACGTTCAACGGAGTCTGGTCCCCGTTGGGCTCGGGTGTGGCCGAATCGGTGTACTCCTTGGCGATCGCGGCGAACGGCGACGTGATCGCCGCCGGTGCGTTCCAGGAAGCCGGCGGCGGCCAAGCCATGAACATCGCGCGGTGGGACGGTTCGTCCTGGCACGCCATGGGCGGTGGCCTTTCCGGTTCGGTCAACGCCCTGGTCGTGCTGCCCAACGGCGACCTCGTTGCCGGCGGCGCGTTCGTGTCCGCACCGTTCGGCGTGGCCAATCGCATCGCGCGCTGGAACGGCACGGCGTGGTCACCGATGGGGGCCGGGTTCAACGCGCCGGTCTGGGCCTTGGTCGTGCTGGCCAACGGCGACCTGCTCGCGGGCGGGACCTTCACCCTTTCGGGCGGCGCCTCGGTACCGCGCATCGCGCGCTGGAACGGGACCTCGTGGGTGGCGTTCGGCGGCGGCGTGGATGGCGACGTGCATGCGCTCGCCCAACTCGACACCGGCGACGTGGTCGCCGCCGGGCTGTTCGCACATGCCGGTGGCGTGCCGGCGCCGAACCTGGCGCGCTGGAATGGCACCGCGTGGGCCGCGATGGGGACGGGCGTGACCGGGTCGACGGGCAGGCTCGACGTGCTGCTGCCGCTGCCCGGCGGTCGACTGCTGTTGGCGGGATTGTTCACCGGCGTCGACGGGCTGCCCGCCGACAACCTGGCGCGTTGGGACGGAACGGCGTGGTCGACGCCGCCGGGCACCGATGGTTGGGTCCGCACGGCGGCGCGGTTGCCCGACGGCGCGCTGGCCGTCGGCGGCGCGTTCCTGCGCGTCGGTGGCGCGGTGTCGCCGTTCCTTGCCGGCCAGGTGACGCCGTGCCCTGCGTTGGTTGCCGTGGCGGGGGCGGGTTGTTCCGGCAGCGGGGGCGCCAACGTGTTGACGGCGGTCGCGCCGCCGTGGTTGGGAGCCGTGTGCCGCACGCAGGCGAGCGGCATGCCCGGCAACGGACTCGCACTCGCGGTGCTCGGCTTCGCGCCGTTGTCGTTGCCGCTGCCGGCGGTGTTGCCACAGGGGGGCGTCGGCTGCACGCAATGGACGACGCTCGACGGGCTCGACCTGCTGCTGCCGAACGGTGGCAGCGTCACCGTCGACACCGCGATCCCGAACCTGCCGACGCTGGTCGGCGCCACGTTCTACCGGCAGGTCGCGGGGCTCGAGTTCGACGCGCTGGGCAGCCTGACGGCGGTCACCACGACGAACGCGCTGGCGTTGACGATCGGGGCCCTGTGAACGGCGCGCCGTGCGGCGGCGCCGCCGCCGTTCACCACTGGTCGGCGTGCCAGAGGCCGAGCGCCGCTTCCGCTTCCGGCTTGCTCGGGTTGCACTCGACGCCGACGAAACCGCGGTAGCCGAGCGCGTGCAGTTCCTTCAGCACGCGCGGGTAGTGGATCTCGCCGGTGCCAGGCTCGGTGCGGCCCGGATGGTCGGCGACCTGCGCGTAGCCGAGCTGGTCGAAGCCGTCGCGCAGGTGGCCGCACAGGTCGCCTTCGCTGATGTGGCAGTGGTAGAGGTCCCAGTTGATCTTCACCATCTTCGATCCGACCGCGCGGCAGATCTTCACCGCGGCCTCGCTGCCGTAGAGGCAGTGGCCCTTGTGGTCGACGCGGATGTTCATCGGTTCGAGGATCAGCATCACCTGCTCGCGTTCGGCGATGGGGGCCGCGAGCTTGAGCCCGGCGATGATCTGGTCGTGCATCTCGGCCTGCGTCATGCCCTTCACGTCGTTGCCGCCGACGATCGTCATCATCGGGCAGCCGAGTTCGTGCGCGACCTTGCACGACGCCTCGATCTCGGCGACGAATTTCTCGTGGTGCTTCGCCTGGTTGAGGCCCGGCGAGAAACCCCACGCGGTGAACTGCGCCACCGTCATGCCGAGTTCCTTCGTCAGCTTGGCGATCGCGGCGATGTCCTTGCCGCGCCACGGCCAGAACTCGATCGCCGGGAAACCGAGCGCGTGCGCCGCCTTGATGCGGTCGAGGAACGGCAGGCCACCCCACCACATCTCGACGTTGGCGGCGAACTTCGTCTTCGGCGTCGCCGCGGGCTTGTCCGGCCGGGCCTTGGCAGCGGCGGGGTCCTGCACGGACGGTGGGCCGGTGAGGTTGGCGAGGGCGACAGCGGGAGCTGCAGCGAAGAGATCGCGGCGCGAGAGCGTCATGGCCGGCGGTATACCCGACGCCCCGCCACGCACCGACTCCACACCGGCGAGAGTTGCAATTCGCAGCCGGGGTGGGGCGTCTCCTACCACGTCGGAGTCCGTATGCACCTTGCCCTCCTGGTCGTCGGTCTGGGCCAGCTCTTGCTGGCCGCGGGCAGCCTGTGGTTGCCGCGGCTCCTGCGTTGGCCAGAGCAGCTGGCGCAACTGCCGCCATTCCTGCGGCGCGTGTTCTGGGTGTACGCCGCCTACATCCTCGCGACCAACGCCTGCCTCGGCTCGTTGTCGGTGTGGGCGCCCGCCTTGCTGGCCGACCGAACGCCGCTGGCCCGTCTCGTCGCCGGCTATGCCGCGGCCTACTGGGGGGCACGCCTGTTGATCCAGTTCGTGTGGTTTCGCGGGGTCGCGCCGCGCGGGTTCGGCTATGCGGTCGCCGACCTTGCGGTGACGCTCGGCTTCTTCGCCTGCACGGTCACCTACGGCGCGCTCGCGCTGGATTGCTGGTGAACAGAACGATCGCAGCGGCGTGGCTCGGCTTTGCGGCGCTGCTCGCGACTGCGGCGGTCGCAACCGATGCGGCGTCGCCGTTGGTGCGCATGCTGGCGATCGTCGCGGCGACGTTCCTCGGCATGAAGGCCGTCGTGCTCGCCGTCGCCCGCTGCGATGGCGTGTGCGTGCCGCGGGCCCACCTCGGCTGGTTCCTGGTGTGGTTCGGCATGAACCCGCGCGCCTTCGCCCGTCGCTGGCGCGGTCGGTCGGCGCTGGCGCGGCGTTGGGCGCGGCTCGGCCTGGCCACGGTGCTCGCCGGTGCGGTCGTGGTCGCCGTGGCGCCGCGGCTCGGTGGCTCGACGGCAGTGGTCGTGTTCCTCGCCGGTCTCAGCGTCGTCGTGCACTTCGGCCTGTTGACCCTGGTCGCGGCCCTGGTGCGGTCGCGTGGGTTCGCCGTCCCGCTGTTGTTCGACGCGCCGTGGCGCGCGCGCACCCTCGCCGAGTTCTGGACCCGGCGTTGGAACCACGGATTTGCCGAGATGACGGCGATCGTGGTGCAGCGACCGCTTGCCCGCACGATCGGCGCCGAGCGCGCCAGGTTCGTGTCGTTCGTCTGGAGCGGTCTGTTGCACGAACTGGCGTTGTCGTGGCCGGTGCGCGCGGGCTTTGGCGGTCCGACCGCGTACTTCGTGCTGCAGGCGTTGCTGGTGCGTTGGCAGGGGACGCGCCCGTCGCGCGGGTTCGTCGTCGCAGCACTCGTCCTGCCGGTGCCGCTGTTGTTCCATCGCCCGTTCCTGGCCGGGGTGCTGCCGACGACGCTCGGCTGACGCGCTACGCGAGCAGCCCGCGCACGACCTTGCCGAACACGTCGGTGAGCCGCAGGTCGCGGCCGCCCCAGCGGTAGGTGAAACGTTCGTGGTCGATGCCGAGCTGCCACAGGATCGTCGCGTGCAGGTCGTGCACCGAGACCGGATCCTGCACCGCCTTGTAGCCGTAGTCGTCGGTGGCGCCGTACGACGTGCCCGGCCGGAAGCCGCCGCCGGCGAGCCACATCGTGAAGCCGAACGGGTTGTGGTCGCGGCCGGTGCTGCCCTGCGCGAACGGCGTGCGGCCGAACTCGCCGCCCCACAAGACGATCGTCTCGTCGAGCAGCCCGCGCGCGTGCAGGTCGGCGAGCAGCGTCGCGATCGGCCGGTCGACCATGCGGCAGTTGTCGCGCAGCCCGTCCTCGAGGTTGCTGTGCTGGTCCCAGCGGTCGTGGCCGTTCTTCGGGCACAAGAGCTCGACGAAGCGCACGCCGCGTTCGACGAGGCGCCGCGCCAGCAGGCACTGCCGGCCGAAGATGCGGGTCTGTTCGCAGTCGTCGTCGAGTCCGTACGCGGCCTGCAGCCGCGGCGACTCGCCGGACAGGTCGGCGAGGTCGGGCACCGCGCGTTGCATGCGGAAGGCGAGTTCGCGGTTGGCGATCGCGGCGTCGATCGCCGGGTCGGCGCCGAAGTGATCCCGGCTCGCGGCGTCGAGCATGCGGCTCAGCGCGACCTTGCGCGCCTGCCGTTCGGCGCGGTCCTCGCGCGGCGCGATGTTGCCGACCATCGGTCCGCGCAACCCGAACACCGAGCCCTGGGCATGTGCCGGCAGGAAGCCCGAATGGAAGCAGTCGACGCCGCCGGGCGGGATCAGGCCGCCGTTCAACACCACGAATGCGGGCAGGTCGCGGCAGTCGCGGCCGAGTCCATGGCCGATCCATGCCCCGAAGCTGGGCCGACCCTGCAGGCCGTGGCCGGTGTGCAGGAAGTAGTTCGCGTTGGTGTGTTCGCTGAATTCGGCGGTGACCGAGCGCACCACGCACAGCTTGTCGGCCTCCGTGGCGATGTGGGGCAGCAGGTCGCTGATCCACTGGCCCGATTCGCCGTGCTGGGCGAACTTCGCGACCGGACCGAGCGTGCTGCCGTTGTCGCCGAACTGCGTCGGCTCCATCGTCATGCCGAACGGCTTGCCGTGTTCGGCGACGAGGCGCGGCTTGTAGTCGAACAGGTCCTGCGGGCTCGGCCCGCCGTCCATGTAGAGGAACACCACCGCCTTCGCGCGCGGGGTGTGGTGCCGCACCAGGGCCCCGTCGCCGTCGCCGAGCAAGCGGGCGAGCGGCGGCAGCGCGAGGCCGCCGGCGGCCCGTTGCAGGAACGCGCGGCGGCTCGGCAGCGGATCGGAGGGGGTGTTCATCGCAGGTAGAGGAACTCGGTGGACTGCAGCAGCACGTGCAGCAGGTCGGGCCAGGCCGTGGCGTCGCCGGCAGCGAGGAAGGCGCGGCACTCGGCCCGTTCGCCGGCGTCCGGCGGCCGCGCGAACGCGCGTTCGAACGCGGCCGTGAGCCGGGCGTCGTCGTCGCCGGCGGGGACGCGCGCCCAGAGTTCCGCCTGCTCGTGCACGAACGCGTCGTTGGCCAGGGCGAGCGCCTGGGCGGGAACGTTCGACACGTTGCGCGCACCGACCGTCGCGAACGGTGTCGGCTGGTCGAACGCCTGCAGGAACGGCGCCAGGAAGTTGCGGCGCACGGCCAGGTAGATGCTGCGGCGTCCGGCACCGTCCAGCGGACCGCTCTGTCCCGGCCGGCCGCGGGCCTCCCCGACGCCGTCGAGCGGCAGCGGCACGGGCGGGCCGAACCGCGCGGGATCGAGTCGGCCGCTGCACGCGAGCACGGCGTCGCGCACCGATTCGGCATCCAACCGCCGCACGTTCTGCCGATGGAGCAGCACGTTCGCCGCGTCGGCGGTGGTGGCGTCGGCCCGGCCGCGGCTGTCCTGGCGGTAGGTCGCCGAGGTGCACAGCAGGCGCAGCGTGTGCTTGTGCGACCAGCCGTGGTCGCGGAAGTCGCGCGCCAGCCAATCGAGCAGTTCCGGATGGCTCGGCGGATCGCCGAGCGCGCCGAGGTTGTCGACGCTGCGCACGAGGCCGCGGCCGAACAGCTGGTGCCACAGCCGGTTCACCCGCACGCGCGGCAGCAGCGGATCGTCGGGCCGGGTGATCGCATGCGCCAGTTCGAGCCGGCCGCTGCCGGGACCGGTCGCGAGCGGCGCATCGCCGGCGAGGGCCTGCAGGAAGCGGCGGGGCACGGGCGCGCCCGGGCGGCGATGGTCGCCGCGCACGAACACGTGGCCGTCCTGGCCGGTGCCGTCACCGAGGCTCGGCACGGTTGGCGAAACCGGCAGGCGCTTCTGGTCCAGGTCGAGGCTCGCGGTGATGGCCTGCACCGACGCAGGCACCTGCGTGAACCCGGCAGCGGGCAACCCCGCCCCTGGTGCACCGGGTGGTTCGGCGTGCGCGCTGGCGACCACGGCCTGCACCGCGAGCCACGCGTCCGCCGGGTACTCGCCGCGGTCGTGCTGCGGATCGGCGAGGTCGGGTGCCCGCTGGTCGAGGCACGACACGAACGCCGGGTGCCCGAGCCACGGCTGCAGGTCGAACGAGAGCCAGCGCGCCTCCGGATGGTCGACCGCGCGGTGCAGGCTGCCGTAGATCGGGTCGCGCACGAGGTGGAAGCCGTCGACCACGACCTTGATGCGGCTGCCCTGGCCGGCCGCGCGCACGTGCAGGTATCGCTGCGCGATCACGAAGGTCTGCGTCGCCAGGGTTCCTTCGCGCCGCAGGCCGCCGACGGCGCTGTTCCAGAACGCCCCCGGGAGGGCCAGCAGGCGCGGTTCGG